>CAIRAY010000111.1 GCA_903876665.1 uncultured Fibrobacterota bacterium
AAGTAGCCTAATCTCTTCGAACCGCCGTATGCGGACCCGCTTGTACGGTGGTGTGGCAGGGGAACGCGGAATCTTCATTCCGCGCCCCTATGCCGATTTTAATGATTACAAACTTGTCCAGAGCCATCCATGGATAGGCCAAGTGGGCCTTCTTGGATTTTTCCGCGACCGAGCAAAAAGCCGAGAAGCATGTCCAGTCCCATCCCTTCCGCAGAACAAGTATGGAATTTGGCTTCAGCGCCATACCGAGTCGTCACTTCGGCGACCAGGGCTACGCGAGTGATGGTACCGCGCTCCGCGATGAGGTGCATGATGTCGTGGCCGTGAATTGAGGAGGAGTTTTCTGTTGTATTCATAACGGCAAATCTAAGCCCGTAGGGGATTTGCACAACCCGATTTCGGCCAGTTGAGGCCCCCCTTCCGATCAAATGCCATTTACGGGGTGTCAGTGCGCGCGACGAAGTTCTTTTTGACGGTAAAGATCCTCGTCGGCAGCCTGGATGTACTCGTCGAGGGTTTGTTTTTGCCCAAGCTTGCAAAGCGCGACTCCTGCGCTGAACCCCAGTTTGAGTCCAACGGGGAATTCCTCTTGGTGTGTTTGTAGCACCGCATTGGCGCGATGGACCAGGCGACGGACATCGGATTCTTCTTTGATGCGGGCGAAAATGACAAATTCGTCGCCACCGATACGGGCTAGGATATCCGTTTGCCGGAGAGATTCCTTGAGGGCTTGGGCGGTTGCCCGAATGGCGCGGTCACCCTCGGCATGGCCAAAATCATCGTTGATCACCTTGAGCTTGTCCATGTCCACAAATAGAATGGCCGAAAGTGCCTTGCCACGACGCGCCTCAGCGAGGGATTGCTCGGCGAGGAGCATGAAGCCACGGCGGTTCAATGCTCCCGTAAGTTCGTCGCGGTTTGCCAGATTTAGGAGTTGCTGATTGGCCGCAATCAATTCGTGCTGGGTGGCTTTTTGAGTTTCCATCAGCCAGGTGCCTTGTAGGGCCGCAGAGACTTGTAACAACAAGGATTCATAGAAAGAATCCATGGACTCCGTGATTTCCAGGAGACAAACACCCAGCAAGCGTGATTGGCAGACTAGGGAAACCAGCAGGCAGGGGTGGGTCCGGGTGGAAAGTTTTTCGGCCAAAATTTCGGCAGGAGCCTGGAATTGTTCGGAATTTTTAACCACCGTGCCATTGCTGTATTCAATCCACCGACGGAATTCCACATTCTCCAAGGAGCTCGAGGGAAGGTTCCCCTGGTCCCACTCGAGAATACCAGCCCAAGAAACCTGTGCTAAGGAAAATGCTCGGGCGACGCGGTCATCCCAAGTAGATGGATCCAAATCGGAAAACAGAACTTGGGCCGCCTGGCGCACCATTCGGGAAAGGAAGAATGACCGCAGTTGTTCTTCGATGAAATCGTCACGGCCTTTTTCGCTGCCATGGCTTTGACAGCCACAGGAAGAGCGTATGACAAACTCACCAAACAAAGTCTCCGTTCCCCCAAAATCCAGACCTGAATTGGAGGCCAATCGCTCCACAGCCCGCCGACTCATTGCATCGGTGGATTGTCGTACCGTGGAGAGTGGCCTGCGCATCCAGCGAGCCTCGTCAATGTCATCCATTCCAATAATCTTAATTTTGCTTAGAGAGAGACCCGCCTCTTCGAAAACCTGGACAGCACCCAACGCCATGGTGTCGTTCATAAAATATATGGCGTCCAAGTCCGGGTGCTTTTCCGTGAGGGCCAAGGCTGCTTTCCCGCCTCCCTCATTGGTGAAACCGCCATCGGCCTCAAAGGACAGTTCCCAGGGAAGCCCTAAAGTTTTCAGGGTTTCGCGGTAGACCGCTAGTCGAAGCTGGGTGTCAGGATTCGACAGGACGCCAGTGATGCATCCAATCTTTTTTGCGTGGTGAACTTGATGAAGATGACGAAGAGCATCCTGAATCGCCGAAGTCGTGTCGAAGGCAATGCAGGCTCTGTCCGCACAGGGTGCCTCGCCCAGATAAACGGTGCGGGTTGGGTCAAGCCCACAGACCTCTTCCACTTCGGTAAAGGGTTCGTGGGTTGAAATGACCGATTGGGCAACCACATGGCCATCAAGACCCAAAAAAGGAACCAACCGGTAAATTTCGTTACTGACGGCCTCGTTGTCGATGGAGGACTTCCATGACTTTCCAATAATCCCCAGAGGCTGCATGCCCTTTTTTGCGCAGGCGTCCACAAAGGACCGCCAGATTTGCTTCTGGTACAGGTTTCCGACTTCGTTGATCAGAAGACCAAGTTGGGCGCGTTTTCGCATTGACTTACATTATACCAAAAATTCCCAAGTCGCGCGAAAGGAATCGGCTAAAATGTGTAAGTAGCCACGCCCTGGGCCTGGAATCTTGTTCCGGAATAGGTCATTTCCCCATAGTACGTGCCACCCAGTGAAACCCCGCTGATCTGCAAGGACAAATTTTGCAACGTGGTATAAGTTAGGGAACCAGAAAGCATGTAGGATCCATCGGTCAAATTGGCGAGTCCATTGCAGGACATGGTAAGGTCAGGAATGATGAATTTGGAGAAGGAGGAGAAGAAGGCAATGTAGTAGCGACCTAGGCTGTAAGGCTGAATCTGGCCATTGGCGTAAAGCCAAAGCGCCTTGGGGCCATGGTCCAAGCGAAGATTGGGGATGGAATATGGAATGGGGAGCCCAGCCAATCTGGCGGAGTCGAGGGACACGGAGTTTTTCCAAGGGTATTCCCGGGAGTCCTCTAGCGGGGAGGGGTCGTACCCGAGCCCGTTGTAGTACATCTCATATTGCACGGTTATCCGGTCGCTCACGTCCAGGAAATCAAAGGCGCGTCCAATGGACAGAGCTACCCGGGGAGTGAACGCCTTATTGGGCGTGGAGACCAGGGTATCGGCGCTGACGGTGTAATGATTCAGGAATCCTTGGGGGAAAAAGGCGGCTTCGCCGGCAATGTTCCACTTATGGAGCGCGGTGGAGATATCCCAGGCGACCACCGGATCAAGGTCCTTCCGCTTCCAAAGGGAAAGCGCAGTTTCGGTTCCACCGAGCAGGATTTCGGCTTTGGCGGTGGCCTTGAGCTGGTCTGCAGTTTTGACGTTTTCGGCGTCCAGAAATCCATAAAGATTGGCACGTGTGCCAAAGGGCGCATGAAGCCTTATGCCCGAGGTTCCTTCGAGGGTTCCGATCCGTTCCACAAAACTTTTCTTTTCCACATTCACCAGGTCCGATGGATTCCAAAAATAACAGCGCCCCCATTGCAAAACCTGCTTGCCAACCCGGACATAAAGGCGTTGGCGGACATTGAAATCCAGAAACAATTCCCGTAAATATGCGTTGGCCTGGCTGCTGTCAGAAAGATAGCGGCCTTCAATGGCGGCAAACGCTTTTGTATCATCCGAGGCGCGGGCATCAAGAAACAGCTCACCCGTGGTCCGAAATAATAGCCCTGGATAACCTGTATCCTCCCTACCAGGGTTGCGAATAAAGTCCCGGCTGAAATTGCTCTGAGCAGATCCGGTAAGGGCTCCGCTCGCCTTGATTCCCGTGGGCTTGGTGGTCGAACTATCGGCCAAGGGACTGGTGACTGTGGCGGAATCCACCAGCATGGCGTTCGCATCTCCAAACAACGCGGTCTCATCGATTTCCTGGGATAAAACCGAGGAGACGAGTCCCAAAAACAAAAACCGAAACAATAAATGCATAATTTGTCTTCTATTTACTTTGTGATTCCAGATAGGCTTTGGTAAAAATGGCATCATCGAGTTTATTCGTCTTGATGTTGGCGAGCTCCACCACGGTGCGGTTTCCTTTTTCAAATTCATCGATAAACATTTGTTGCACAGGGACGAACTTTTTGTTGATTTCGGTGTACTTCAAAAAATAGGCGGTTTGCATTAGAGTTCCGCTTTGGGAGTAGGCCTCCTCCTTCAGCAATAGGCCGTTGTCGCGTCGGACCCACCAAATTTTTCGCGGATAATCTACGTCATTTACTGTGGCACGGGCCTCCATTCGGTAGACTTCAATTTTGCCGAGAATTTCTGCGCTCACCATCTCCTTCCCGTCCTTCGATTTGGTGACGGCATAGGTTTCCATTAAGCGACGGGTTTCAAAGTCGTCGGCTTTGGCGTCAGATCCGCCAATGGATTCATCACTGTTGATGTGCTGGAATGTCCGGGTATTGCGCCGATACATCCACATGTTGTCGGCGACGCGCAGGTATCCGTTTCCGCGTTCTGCCTCGGGGCCAAGGATGTTGATCAAAAAGGCCTGGTCCTTGTCGCGCCGGAAGTATTCCATTTCCAGGAGTTTGGTTCCCTGACCCACCTTTTGCTGGGTCATTTTTACCGAAGAATGGATGTCGCTCGTGAATCGTTGCTGGTCATCGAGCTTCTGCAAAATGGAGGAGCCTGCGGGCAAGGCCTGGCCAAAGCCCGAGCTCATTCCCAGTCCGAGGGCCAAACACAACGGAATCCAAAATCTCATATTTTCTCCAGAGGATTTATTCATAGTGACGTAATGCGGTTGCGGCAGGCAACTTGGATGCGCGGTTTGCGGGGAACCAGGCGGTGGCAATTGCAATGGCCACAATCAGGATAATGAACGTAGAAACGGAAAGGAAGGTCGGGGCAAAGACCAGATGGCCTTTGACCAGGATGATGCCCAGGGGATTGCTTGCGGTGGGGATGGTGAGCAGAGAGAGTCCCCACATGGCGAAAAATCCAAATAGGGTTCCAATGAGTGCGGAGAAAAAGGCGAGCAGACCCGTTTCGAGCAAAAAGACCATGCGTACATCGGAGCTCTGCATGCCAATGGCCCGTAAGGTTCCAATCTCCCGAGTACGTTCGCGGATGGTCATGCGCAAGGTGTTTACTACGCCGATCAAGGTGATCAGAAAAATCACCAAAACTGCGCTCAGAGTGATGATTTGCAGGGCGGATTCCAGTTGTAAAACAGCCGAAGCGGACTCATACATGGTGCTGATTGTCAAAGTTGTGCCTTTGTATTTATGCTGGGAGACATCGCGCTTCTGCTTGGAGACATCGTCCGTGGTACGAGGGCGGGGGAGCCTTATCCATTCCGTTGTCAAGGACTGGAACCAGAACGAGGAGGAATCCAGCGCAAGGCTTTGCCCGGAAACTTTCGGGAGAGCGTCGTAAAATTTATCGTAGAAATTGACCTCGTTCAGCAGGACAAGATTATTGGGCAAGGAATCGGTTTGTGGATAAAGTCCCCCAATAATAATCCGAAATCCACTGGAATCACCGCGCAAAGTGTCAGGAAAGCGCATGGCGTAACGGAATTGCAGGGTGTCACCAATTTTTAGCTGCAAGGAGTCCGCAAGAAGCTTGGGAAACAAGGCGACCTTTTTCCCAAAAGCAGAAGAGTCCAGGGTTCCTCCAAGTCGCTTCCAAAGCTCGGCCTTGTGGCTACTATCCGAACGATAACCCGAAACCAGAAGAGACGTTGAGTTTGTGTGTCCTTCCATGTATGCAAGCGGAGGCGCCATCATACGCCAGATGGAGTCGGCGATGTTTATGGCGTTCTTGGCAGGGTTTTCAATCGTCAAATACAGATAGGGGGAATCTTCAGGCCGTAGACCCATGATTAGGCTCATAGCCTTCAGTTCCATGAACAAAGCGCTCTCCATGAAAATATTGGAAGGCTGAAAGATTCCTGCAACGGTCAAGCGAATGGCCTGGTAACTTCCGTTGAAATCCTGCAGACGCATTCGAACCACATCTCCCATTTTCACATTCAGGTATTTGGCTTTTTCTACGCTGAGGATCAGGGGGTTTTCCAGGGTGGAATCAAGAAGGGCGTCCCAGGTTCCCTCCGTCATGGGAAAATTATTTTCGGTCATCACCGAGTCTTCGTGAGTGAAAACTTCTCTCATGTTCATGGCGACCAGGAATACATTGTCCGAGCGCCCGTTACCGATGGCCCGGCCAAAAACTCCCATGGTCGGGTCGACCTTTTTGACCCCGGGAATCTTCAGAATGTCGTCTTTCCAATGGGCACCGCCACGCATGACTTGGGACATGAGGCGTCCTTGGTCCGCGAACCCGACATTGGCATGGCCGGCCACATAGGCGACGACTTCATTGATCAAGGTCCGCGAAATTCCGTGGGAAAAGGAATTGGCGATGAGCAGGATCATGGCTCCAAAGCCGATAGCAGAGCCCAGAAAAAGATTGCGCCGTTTTTGACGGAATAAATTGCGGAAGGCGATCATCAATAAGGTTTTCATAGGCTCCTCAGTCGCGGGAAATCGCATCGAGCGGGGTAATGGATTTTGCCACTCTCACCGGATAGATCGAGGCGAGGAAGGTTACCAAGGTTAATTGAATCACAGTAAGGATTAGGTCCGCTATTCCGAAAAGAGGCTTGAAGGTGTCGCCACCATAAAGCAATTGCAAAATGTCGTTTTCCGTGGTTAGCCCCCACCAGCGCACGACCAGTACCGTTGCCACGCCGATCAGGATTCCCAATCCTCCGAAGACCACAGAGAGGAAACCGGTTTCCAATAGAAACATTTTAGTGATGAAGGATTTTTGGGCTCCCACCGCCCGCATCATACCAATTTCAGAAGTGCGCTCCATGGCCGCCATTGAGAGGGTATTGACAATAATGATAATGGCGACAAAAAAGAGCAAAAACACAAATACATTGAGCGCAATCTTGATAATGATCGTCATGGATCCCACAACTCCGGAAGCCTTCTGCCAAGTGACCGCTTGCAAAGGAATGCCCGAAGTCTCTAAAAAGCGCTGGAGGCTGTCCAGCCCTTGGGAGCGATCCACGCTAGGCAAAAACCGGGTTAGGACCAGTTGGTAGGCCCCGGCCTCCTCTGGAAGAGTTGTTGTAAGTATTTGCTTGGGAGCGATGATGGTTTGATCTGGGCCCAAAGCCGCAGGAGTCGGAGGTTCCGTTCCAAAAAGAGCATCCAAATTATCATTGTCACTTGCGAGCAATGATTTCTGGGTTGCAGATAAACTTGCGGATTGATCGGCCTCGCTGAAATACCCCATGCAACGACGGTAGGAAGCAATATCCACAAAGAGGAAGTGTCCCCAGATTTTATTGAGAGCTTTGAACTTGGAGATCCCATCCAGGGGAAGGCGAATGTCCGAGGTCGAGTTGGCTTCGTTAAAGCCCATAAAGACAATGTCATTTTGCATGGTCAGATGGGGATAGGCTTCTTTGGCATCCTTCCCCAGGAGGGCGGTATCAATGGGGAAACCCTTAGGCTGGAACCAGATTCCCATGGTGGAATAGAGCTGGTCGAGGCCTCCGGTGGACATGAGCAACCCGGTGGAATCCGGATAATTTCCCTGCATAATCCTCATGCTCTCGGGGAACATTTCTTTCCATTGGCGAAAGTTAACGCCCAACAGAAAGGCAAAACCCGGAACGCCATCCTGTTCATTCAAGGCCAGGGCAAAACCTTTACCGACCGGGAGGATGTTTTTGAAGAGGCCTGCGCTCTCCAATTTGGGGCGCAGAGTATCAAACCGGAGAATATCCTTGACCGGCTTGCCACCCATATTCAAAAGGACCACGGGATCTTGCTGCTCCTTGGATATCAGGATTACGTCGCCAGTAAAACCCCCGACAACGCTTTTGTCTAGGCCCTTTTCCATTCCAGAAATTACGGAATTTCCTAGTGTGAGGAGAAATGCTCCAAGGAAGAGGATGGCTCCGATGACCATGCTTTTCCCACGGTGCCGGAACAGATTTCGCCATGCAATTTTTATGGACAGCATGCTCAAGCCTCCACGATGCGGCCGTCGTGGATTTTAACGATGGACCTTGCGTATTGAAGGACATCGGGATCGTGGGTGGAAAATATGAAAGTTGTTCCCAATTCCTTGTTCATGGACTGCATCAAATTCAATATGCTTGCTCCGGTTACGGAATCAAGATTTGCGGTGGGTTCGTCGGCAAGTACAATCGAGGGTTCGGTAACCAAGGCCCGCGCAATGGCTACGCGCTGTCGTTGGCCACCGGAGAGCTCCCCTGGCCGATGGTTGAAGTAATCCCCAAGACCCACAGCATCGAGGAGCTTTTTTGCTTTGGCACGAATCTGGGCGTTGGATAACTTCCCCATGAGGAGCAAGGGGAATTCCACATTTTCCAAGGTATTGAGGACCGGAATCAAATTAAAGGTCTGGAAAATAAACCCGACTTTGTGCAAGCGCAAATCGGTAATTTGCCGGTCGCTCAGGCCGCTGATGTCTACACCACCGATTTTTACCGTCCCTGCCGTTGCTTTGTCGACGCAACCGATCATGTTCAGCAGGGTGGTCTTACCGCTTCCCGAGGGCCCGATAATCGACATGAGGCTACCTTGGGCAATCTTAAGGTCCACCCCTCTCAGCGCATGGACAATGGTCTTGTCGAGTGGGTAGTCCTTGGTCAGGCCATTAATTTCAACAATATTCACAGGATCCTCCGCTAACTTGGATGCCGAAAAGATATCAAAGCATTGCGGGTCTGGGGGAATGGATCGTTGAATGCTAAAAATTTCCCGATGAAGGCGGGGGAGGAGGCTGAGGTTGGAGGGCAGAGGTTAGAGGTTAGAGATATCATCCCAGACCTCATCTCTAACTTCTACCCTCTAACCTTTAACCTGAGATGCGTGCTGCGATTCGTCCAGTTTGCCCGGACTGTTCCACTCTCCACTCAGTTTCCCAAAATCTCCTGGACCTTGGCAATCAGGGCTTTGCGGTTCAATGGTTTTTGGAAGACGGCCACGGCACCGAAGCTGCGGGCGGAGTCCAAGTAATTTGTTGCATTGAGGCGGCCTCCCCCGGACATGGCAATGACGGCGATATTGGGGTACTTTTGGCGCAAAAGAAAAATCACCTCGAAGCCGTCGACATCGGGCATTACAATGTCGGTGATTACGACTTTGAATGGGTGGGTGGCGAGGATGCGTTCCGCTTCGGAACCATCGGCGGCCGTTTCGGTTTCGATGCCCGCGAGCAGGAAGGCCTCGTGAAGCAGGGAGCGCATTTGGTTGTCGTCGTCGATTATTAAGACATTTGCCATAGGAATTTCTTCATTGCGGTTGAGATTTGAGCAACGGTCGCGTCAAGTGGCAGGACAACAACGCGGTCGAGCAAGTCTTGGTCGTTGGGTTGGGCTGAGGAAAAAATAATAAAAGGCGAAACCAGGCCTTGCGCTCTCCATTGTTGGATCAACAATTCGTAGGGCAAGTCCAATTCGTTTTGCGACAAAACGCCGAGTTTCCAGGGGCTGGCACGCCAAAGCCGGGGAATGTCGTCCACCTGTCGAAGGTGCATCCAATTCACGCTTTGGTCCCCAACGGCCGCCTTCAATTGCGAAATAATGACAGGGTCCTGGGTTTGGAGCAGGATGGAAAGTTCATTCCCTGGATCGCTGTCGTTTGTGCGTTGGCGACGAACCAAGGCCGGCAGAAAAATACGGAAGCAGGTTCCTTGATCCTTCACCGAGCTGACGGAAACATGGGCGTTCCATGCCTGCAGGATCCCCAGGACCACGCTGAGCCCGAGACCCGTGCCTTCGGATGTTTTTTTGGTGGTAAAAAATGGGTCGAAAATTCGTGAGATTTTTTCTTCGGGAATTCCATGGCCTGTGTCGCGGATTTCCACACAGACCCAGTGGCCGGCAGGAAGCTGAATATTTCGCACCATACTGGGTTGATTGGTTACCATGTCTTCGCAGAATACCGTCAGCTCGCCTCCCTTCTCCTTCATGGCGTGAACGGCGTTTGTGCATAAATTCATAATGATGCGATGGAGCTCGACGGGATCCCCCAAAATGAAGGATTCCTGCTGGGGAGCCTCGAGCTTAATTTGAATGTTGGCAGGGGTACTTCCTTGGAGCAAATTCAGAGTTTCGCGAACGGTAAAAAAGACCGCCACTGACTTGCGTTCCTTTTCTTCCTGGCGGCTGAAGGTCAATATTTGCTGGACCAATTGACGGCCGCGTTCTGCAGCAACCAGAACTTCACGCAAATATTTTTGGGCCGGAGAATCCTCCGGAATGGTTTCGGTGGCCAGCTCGCAGTACCCTGTGAGGGAACCCAGAATATTATTGAAGTCATGGGCGATTCCCCCGGCGAGGGTTCCAATGGCTTCCATTTTGTGGGACCGGAGCAGTCGTTCCTTGAACTCCATGCGCTCCTGCTCCAGCCGGTGAACATCGGTAATGTCTATCAGGATTCCGAGAATCCCCTTGATTTGCCCTTCGTCATTGAGTATTGGCTTTTTGATGCTGCGCAGGCGAATCATGCGACCTTGCTCTTCGGTCTCAAATTCCGACTCGTACGTCCCTCCTTGGAGGACTTTCGCATCGGCCTTCAGAGCCTCAGCGATGCGTTCGGGCGATAAATCCGCGTTTTCCAGCTCGTGTCCCAGAAGGTTTCCCCGACGTTCCCGATCCAGTTGGTTTTGCAGGATATAGCGACCCTGGTTATCCTTTACAAAAATCTGGAAGGGCAAATTATCAAGCAGGGATTGAAGCTGCTGGGCGCGGGCGCGAATGTGTTCCTGGGCTTCCTTGAGTGCCAGGGTTTGTTCGAGGGCCTGGTGTCCAGGTTGTTCCGGGCGGAGGGAAAGTTCTTGCTGTAAATTGATAAATTCACTGGTATCGCGCAAAATGAGAAGCTTCCCGTAGGGGATTCCCTTGTTTTTTTGCATTACGGACGTGAGGTTGAAGCAGGAGGATTTTCCCTCTTTTTCAATTTGGAAGGGGTAGTCCTGGTACCACTGGCTCAGTCGAAATTGTGGGAGGTGCTTTTCTATGGGTTGGCCTTCGATTTTAATCCAAGGCTGGCCGATTAGCCTTAGTGCCGCAGGATTGGCCTGTTCAATGCGGCCATTCAGGTCAAGGAGCAAAACCCCATCTTTCAACTCCTGGAACAGAGAGCCGGCGGCCTGGGAAACAGTCAGAGAATCATCCCCCCGGGCCAAGGCAACGAAATAATAAATGGCGACCATTATGGAAAACCCCGTTGTTCCCACTTTGGTCAGATCGGTGATTCCCATCAAGGGCAAAATTCCACTATGGATCGTGGGCATTAAAAAAATGATGGGCGATGTCCAAAGGACAATCCGCAAGGGGCGTTGTTCCTCCGGGGAGGCGAGGGGGAGTCTTTTTTTGATGAGCCAAAGGCCAAGCAGAAAGGGGATAACCACCAAGCTCACCAAAATGGGAACCTGAAAGGGACCTGATGTGGCATAATAGCCATAGGTTCCGCACACCACTTGTCTTTCCACCAAAGGAGTAAAAATGGACAGGAGGGAAATGAGGATGGAAAGGGTCAATAAAAAGGAACTAAACCAGGTGCGAGGCATTGATGACAGGTGTCGGAAAAATTCAAAAAGGAAAAACCCCGTAAAAATCCAGAGAGGGGACGAAAGGCGGAACAGAAACAATTTATCCGAATCTTGCATCGGCAATTGCTCCACGACGGATACAAGATTCCATAAGGAGACCAAGGCGGTCAACCCAAAGAAGGCCCGTTCGAGGCTATGCTTCAGGGTGCGGGTGGAAAGAAAACCCAGACCAATGGAAAGCGTGAGCACCAGGCATAACTGGAAAATGCCCGAGGTAAGCCAAAAGGATAAAGTGCTCATTGTCTATACTATAAGAATACTAGGGCAAATCGGATAGGGTAATTATTGAAAAATCTAGATTTACTGCATTCCTATGAAAATTGCCCTATTCCTTATTCCGCTTTTTCTGATGAGCTGCCTCAAGATTGAGGACACCGTTGTGATCCAGCCTGAGGGCCAGGCCACCTGGTCGGTTTCCGCATGGATCCCGGCGGAATACGGGCACTTATATGAATGGGAAAGCGTCCCAGAGATCGTAGGATTGCTAGTCGATTCCCGTTGGGATATTGATTCCATGGAAAACCGAACGGTGGGAATCCAGTTTACCATGAATAGCCCTGGAGTCATGCAGGCCCTGGATTCATCGGGTTGGCTCGGCCCTGTCCACCAAAGCATGAATTGGACCCCCGATGCGCAAGGGCATTGGGAGTATTTCCGGCATGTGGGTATCCAACGGGATAATCCTGGAGAGGATGGAGGGTTTGCCGACCGCATGCTCGGTGGAATCTATCGTGGCCAGGAATGGTTTTTTCAATTGACCATGCCCGGGAAAATTGTGAGTGCCGAGCCCGTTCCTTCTCAAATTGATTCTCTTTCGGGCCGGGTCGAATGGGTGATTCCCTTGGCGCTGCTTACACAAAAGGGCATCGACTTCAAGGTTCGCACCGAATCGGTCGCAATTGCAGATTCACAGCGCAAGCCGTTTATTTTTTCTGTAATTTGTGTGCTATTGGGGTTGGGATTGCTGATTTGGATTCGCCAACGAAGGTAAATAATGGAATTATTTGAAAAAATGGAACAAACGATGCGTTCCCTGCCCTTTGTCGGGGTGCGGGTTTTGGCGGGGTTCGATGCCTTTGTGGATAATATTGTCCATGTAGTTGCAGAACGCACGGACCATTTGAATTATACCGCGATGGAATCCATTCCGGAATTTTTCCGGGTAATCCAGGGTGCGGCAGGGAAGTCCGCCAATCTGGAATTGGTACGCCAGCAACAGAAGGCCGGCGGCAATGCGCCTTTGTTTGCCATTTGCTCCGCAGCCTTGGGCGCCAAGGTTTCTGCGGTGGTTCCCGTGGGAATCGGGGCCGTGATGCCGGTTTTTAAAGATGCCGGGCCCGAAGTGGAATGGATGAGCATTGGAGAACCAGGGAACACTGACGCATTGGAATTCCGCGATGGAAAGTTGATGCTGGGAAACATTGGCGATGTGGCTGAAATTGGCTGGGACCGCATTTGTACCTCGATTGGAGAAGGACCCTTCTTCGCGCTTCTGGAGCAAAGCGACTTGGTCATGTTGGGAAATTGGACGATGTTGATGGGAATGGGCACTATTTTTGAAGCTCTTACCCTGCGGCTTGAATCCCACCCCGCAAAAGCCATGTTTTTCCTGGACCTCGCCGATCCGAAAAAACGGTCCCGGGAAGACCTGCGCCACGCGCTGGGGCAAATTTGCCGGCTGGCAGTCCAGTCGCGGACGGTTCTTGGCCTGAATCGAAGCGAGGCGGAACAAGTCCTTGAAGCTCTTTCCATTGGGCAAGAGTGCAGCGAGTCCCATACCGACCTGCAAAATGCGGCCCGGGTCCTTTGCGGAAAGTTAGGGATACATGGAGTCGTTATTCACACCACCCGCATGGCGGGAGCTTGCCTGGACGGAATGGCCCGCTGCGTCGATGGACCTTTTTGTTCCCAGCCATTTTTGACCACAGGAGCCGGAGATCACTTTAACGGTGGGTTCGCCACAGCCTTAGGAGCTGGAATGGACTTGGAGCAAGCCCTCCTTTGCGGAGTGGCCAGTTCCGGATTCTATGTGCGCCAAGGCCGGTCGGCGACTTCGGAAGAATTGGCCGATTTCATCAAATCATGGCAGGAAAATACCCTTTCTCTCTAAATTTACTTATATTATGCGAATATGAACATTGACGCATAGAGGATGTTATGAACAAAAATCAACTGGATAATTCCCTTCCTGGCGAGATCGCCCTGGAGCTGGTTCCCAATAGTTTTGAGGGGCTAGTGGCCGATTCCACTTTTGCCATTCAAGGCTTTCAAGCCGCTTTGTTCGATCAATGTTCCCGAAATGAAGAGCAAGGCGATCAAAGCCCACCATGCTGCCGATCATCTTCTTCGGCTTGGGATCGACACCATTCCACATTTCCGCACCATCGACCGGTCCTACGAAGATCTCGAGGGTCTGATTGCGCCCCTGATGGCCCTCGGCCTCCGTTCCGTGCTTTTGATTACCGGCGATCCCAGCAAAGAAGTCGGGTTCGTGGCTTCTGGCCTGACGCCGGTTAATGCGATTCCCCGCCTCAAGGCCAAATTTCCAAGTTTGAAAATTTATGCTGGCCTAGACCCGTATCGTCAGAGCTTCCGCGCAGAGCTCGAATACTGCAAACAGAAGCTCGAGGCCGGAGTTGATGGCTTCTTCACCCAGCCATTCTTTAGTCCTGCACTTCTGGAAGTCTGGCTCGAACAACTGACGGGAACTGAAGTTTGGGTTGGCGTGAGCCCTGTGACGACAGCATCGTTCAAGGCCTACTGGGAAAACATGAACAAGGTTGTTTTTCCCGTTGACTTTGCCCTCGACCTGGCCAGCAACTGTCAGAATGAGAGGCGGTTGTTCTCCATTGCCAGCAAATACGGGCAAAAAGCCTACCTCATGCCGGTAACGGTTTCCACAAAAGAATACTTGCCTGCCCTGATTCCTTGATGGGATATATATTTATCCCGATGTTGAATTGGGGTATTGAATGAAAAGTCATGCAAGACTTTTGTTGATTTTATTGAGCTGTTTTTTTTTGTGGAGCCTTGGCCACCTTTTTAAATGGGTACTTGGTGGAGTATCTCCAAGTGGTGACGGTGTTTACCCTGGGTGGCATGCTTGGGGTTTTCGTTTATTTGCAATGGACCCGTTCGGAAAAAGAGCCGCTGACCGAGCGTTTGACGCGTCGCAATTTGCAGGAAGACCTTCGCGCCAGCGAGGAGCGCCTGAACCTGGTGATCGAAGGGACCAACGATGGAATCTGGGACTGGGACATTTCCACCGGAAAGGTGTTCTGGTCCGAACGGGCAAACCTGCTGGCATCGAACAATTCGCTAGGGTTTGGCGATTCGTGGGACATCATTAAAAAGCGCCTGGTAGTGGAAGACCGGGAAAAGCTTGAGGCGGCTCTGCGTGGCCATCTCGTAGGCGATGTCCCTTTTCACATTGAGGTGCGTTTGGCCATGCTGGACGGCAAGCCCAGGCATTTGCTTTTGCGGGGAAAAGCGAAGAGAGCCAGCGATGGCAAGCCTAGTCGCATGGCGGGTTCCGTGTCCGACGTAACCCAAAGAAAGTCGGTGGAACAGGAATTAATTTACAATGCCTATCATGATTCCTTGACGGGGGTAGGCAATCGCAAGTTGTTCACGGATCGGTTGAAGCACAATATCGATCGAACCATACGCCGGCGCGATTATCTGTTTTCCCTGTTGGTTCTTGATGTGGACAACTTCAAAATGATCAATGACACCTATGGTCATTCGATTGGTGACAAAGTCCTGCGCGAAATCGCCATGCGGATAGAAGACCGTTGCCACTCCTTTGAAGATCGCATGGTGGCAAGAATTGGTGGCGATGTTTTTGGCGTCTTGATTGGGAATGTTGCAAAAATTGAAGATATCAAGAGTCTAGTACTCCGGATTGAGCAGGACCTCTCTGCTCCCTTTGTCGTCGAAAATTTTAAAATGTCGGTTTCGGCGACAATTGGTATCGTTTTTAATGGCGAGAAGCAGGAAAGTTCCGAGGAAATGCTATCCAATGCGGATACTGTTCTTCAGGAAGCCAAACGGACTCCTTTTGATGGCCGTAGCCGCGCCCGGGTTTTTGATAGCCCCATGAGGAAAAAAGCCCAGGAATTGTACCGCTTGGAACAGGAGCTCCGTCTGGCGGTGGAGAATCAGGATTTTTTCTTGGTGTACCAACCGATCGTGAATATTCAGAAGGGAAATCGGGTAGTCGGTTTTGAGGCTCTGGTTCGTTGGAATAAGGATCAGGGAACCGAAGTTCAGCCCTGCGATTTCATCCCCATGGCCGAAGACACGGGATTGATTCTCCCCATGGGCAAATGGATTTTAGAAACCGCATGCCGTCAGGCCAAGGCTTGGGTTGATGCCGGATTCCATGATGTTACGGTGGCAGTGAATTTTTCTGCCCGCCAATTCTTGAACCAGGACTTGGCAAATCAGGTCCGTTGCGTCCTCGAAGAGACCCAGCTGAATCCCCGAAACCTGAAGGTGGAAATCACAGAATCCACTGCCATGCGAGAAATCGAGAGGACCATTGAAACCCTCCACAGCCTGACCAATATGGGGCTACAGATCTCCATTGATGATTTTGGCACAGGCTACTCCAACTTAAGTTATCTTAAACATTATCCGATCAATACACTGAAAATTGACCGGTCCTTTGTTAAAGATATACCCGACGACCAGGAAGACATGGCGATTACCCGGACCATTATTTCCATGGCCAATAATTTGCATTTGAAAATTATCGCCGAAGGCGTGGAAACCGAAGCCCAATTGGACTTTTTGCGTCAGGAAGGCTGTGAACAAGTCCAAGGGTATTATTTCAGTCGTCCACTCTCGCGGGAAAATGCAACCCAATATTTGAAGGATTATTCCAGTGACGCAGCCTGATATCCAAAAAAAATTGCTTGAACAGATCCGCGGAATTTATGCTCTCCGGGCGGCATTGTCGCTGCACGGATGGGATCAGGAAACCAAAATGCCAATTGGTGGAGGCGGAAGCCGAGCCTTTGTGATGGCCGAATTGGCAGGGCATTTGCACAAAGCCATGACCCATCCCGAAATGTTCGATCTTTTGGATTCCGTAGCCCTAGAGACCTCCGGTTCTCCCGAATGGAAGGCCTGCGTCAAAGCCATGCGCAAGGATTGCCTCCGTAAAGCCAAATTGCCGATTTCGCTCGACAAGGCGCTGGTTCAAGCCGCATCCTTGGCCCAGCACGCCTGGTCCGAAGCCAGGAACCATGGGAATCCAAGTGGATTCCTGCCCTTGTTTCGGCAGCTGGTCCATCTCAAGCGCGAAGAGGCGGATTGCCTGCGTGAACCAGGCCAGTCCAAGTACGAGGCCCTTTTGCAGACTTATGAGCCTGGGGTTACCCTGGCCATGATTGAGCCTGTTTTTGATTCGCTTGAGGTTGGACTGACGGGTATTGTGGAACACCTCCGCGAAAATGGGGGCCTCATTAAACCTCCTCCTTTTCCCGGCACCTTTCCCCGGGGCCAGCAAAAATCCTATCTCAAGGACATGCTTCCACGCCTAGGCTTTGACATGAGGCGCGGGCGCCTAGATGAGTCCGCACATCCCTTTAGTGAGGGAATTACCCGGGAAGATGTCCGCCTTACGGTTCGCTACCATGAGGATAATTTCCTGGATTCCTATTTTTCCCTTTTGCATGAGGGTGGTCACGGTCTTTACGAACAAGGCTTCGATGAGGAATGGCTCATGACCCCCATGGCGGAGGCCGTTTCCCTTGGTGTGCATGAGTCCCAATCACGTTTCTGGGAAAATTGCGTGGGCCGTTCCCGCGAATATTGGGAGGGGGAATATCCTCTATTGGTGCAGTACTTTCCTGCGGCCTTGGGTTCCATTGACCTGGATTCCTTTATGCGTCGCGTTCAATCGGTCCATCCATCCGCCGTTCGGGTTCAAGCCGATGAGATTACATACAACATGCACATTCTGTTGCGTTTTCGTTTGGAAAAGCTTATTGTTGAAGGCGATCTGGGAATCGATGAATTGGAATCTGCCTGGAACAGCGAAATGCAACGGTGGTTCTGGCTCACTCCCGACCATTTGAATGAAGGTTACCTCCAGGATGTTCATTGGGCCGCAGGCCTTTTTGGCTATTTTCCTACCTACACTTTGGGAAATCTTTGGGCAGCCCAAATCCGGGAGAAGTTGATTGAGGTGTTTCCCAGGTACCACTTCATGGTACGCGAAGGTCATTTCGGGCCTATCCTGGAATGGCTGCGACAGAACATCCATCGGCAGGCGCGCAAAACAAATTCCATTGAACTGATGCGCAATGCCACCGGTTGCGAACTGGATTCCGATAGCTTCCTGCGCTACCTGCGCGAACGCTATATTACTTAGACAGCATGGAAAGCAGGTTGTCGATCTCGTTCTGAGAAAGAATTTGCCCCGCTTGGGCATTGCCTGCGGGCGCAGGAGCTGGGCTTGCAACGGGCGCCGCAATGGGGGCAACAGGTGCCGCATATTGTTGCATGGGCTGTGGTGCTTGAACCAATGAGGGTTTGGGTCGGTTGCCTGCAGGGGAGCTTCCGGTCCGGTACTCCGCATAAATCGCCATGAGACGTGACACCGGTTGATCGTAGACCCAGCGCGGATCCGAGAGGGCTTTGACCCAGGCGGAGTAATCGTCAAATAGCCAGGGCTGGAAATCGGCGGTGCTCATAAAAATAAATATACCATTCAAATAAAGAAATGTTGATTTTTTGACAAAAAGATGATATTGTATTTAAAATAAAAAAACGGCAGGAAACAATGACCACTACTGACGAATCCATTCTGAAAGAGTTTTTAGCAGAAGCCCTGGACCATTTGGATGGAATAGAAGACTCGTTGTTGCAAATCGAGGGAGATGGCGCCAACATCAATGAGGAATTGGTGAACAAGGTCTTCCGGGCGGTTCACACCATCAAGGGTGGAGCGGGGTTTTTGAATCTGCAGAAGATTTCGCAGGTGTGTCATGCACAGGAGAACATCCTGAATTTGGTGCGTAACCGCAAACTCGTTCCCACCAATCCTGTCACCACCACGCTTCTTATCACTCTGGATACCATCAAGGGACTATTGCTCGATATTTCCCTGGAAGCTGCCGCTGATGTCAGTACAGAACTTGCCCGTTTAAATACCATCCTTGCCGCTGCCGAGGCTGGCATGAATGAGAGCCAGATGGCCTCCAATTCTGGTCCGGGAGGTGCTCCTGCAGAAAGGCCGCTTAAGGATTCCGTTAGCGACGATCAGCTGGATTCCTGGCGCCGCAAGGGTTTCTGGGTATTTGAATTCAAAATTGACTTTTCTGATCCTAAATCATATGGATACATGACGGGCGATAGCCTGCTTTCGGTCATGGAGAAAACAGGAACCATCATTGCCAGCTCCATGCCGATCAATGATTTGAAGGTTCGCCTGGGCAAAGGGACCTTTGAGGATGTGCCTGTCGATCTGCTATATGCATCTATCCTTGAACCCGACTTGATTCGGCAAATGCTTCGGCTACCGGTGACTGATATCCATCAAGTCGTCTCCCAGGATTCCAAAGCCAGTACCCCGGCCCCCGCTCCGGTCCCCAAGGCTGGCATGGTCAGCACCATTCCTAGTCCGACGGTGTCTTCTCCCATTGTGGTCTCCATTCCGGTTCCTCCTCCCGGCGAAGTGGCCCAGCATGCCGTGGCCGCAGAGCCCGCCGATAAAATCAAGGTTTCCTTGTCCGTTATCGACAATTTGATGTCTTTGGCCGGCGAGCTGGTGCTTGCCCGAAACCAACTCATCCAGAGCGTCAGCTCCAAAGATATTGAAGCCATCGATCGTAGCGCACGGCAACTGAATTTCATCACTTCCGAACTGCAGATGAATATTATGTCCACGCGCATGCAGCCCGTGGGAAATGTATTCAACAAGTTCCGCCGAATCGTTCGCGACATGGGACAAAAGCTGGGCAAGCATGTCCAGATTTTGATTTCAGGTGAAGAGGTGGAACTGGACAAAAACATCATTGAAGCTATTGGGGATCCGCTGACGCATATTGTCCGCAATTCCATGGACCATGGTATTGAAACGGTAGAAACGCGCGAAGCCATTGGGAAGGCCGCCATGGCAACCATTCAGCTGGTGGCTCGCCACGAAGCGGGCATGGTGGTCTTGGAAGTTTCCGACGATGGGGCAGGAATCGACGCTGCCAGGGTAAAACGCAAGGCCATCGAAAAATCGGTGGTTACCGCCCAAGCCGCCGAAATGATGACCGAGAAAGAAATTTTGAATCTGGTCTTCTTGCCCGGATTTTCCACGGCGGACAAGGTCACGGACATTTCCGGGCGCGGAGTGGGAATGGATGTGGTCCGCACCACCTTCGCAAAACTCGGTGGATCGGTCGATATTGTCTCGGTGTTTGGAAAGGGCACCACCTTGCAAATTCGCTTGCCGCTGACCTTGGCAATTATTCCAGCTTTGATGGTCAAAGTGGCGGACATGGTCTTCGCCGTGCCTCAGGTGAATCTTCAGGAGCTGGTCCGCGTCGCGCCCGATCAAGTCAAAAAGCGCATCAACCGGGTTGGGGACGCTGTGTTCCTCAGGCTTCGCGATGAGCTGCTTCCTTTGCTTTCCATCCGCGAAATCCTCAAGGTAAAATCCTATTTCACCGATCCAATTACGGGTGAAGAACGCGAGGACAAACGACAATTCTGGGACCGGCGCAAGACCGACGAAGAAGTCTCCGAAGAAATTCGCAATTTGCGCCAAAAAACGGGCGACCGGCGTAGCCGCATGGGTGGCTCGGTAAAAATAGCCGTTGTCACCACGGGGCATATCCGTTTTGGCATTGTGGTTGATGGTTTCCAGGATACCGAAGAAGTTGTTTTGAAACCCCTTGGGTCCCATATCAAGGAATGCCGCTTCTATTCCGGCGCGACCATCCTTGGGGATGGCCGTCCTGCCTTGATTTTTGATATTTCCGGGGTTGCGGAGCACTGGCTCAATATCGCCACGCTCCAAGATGCGCGGGAGTCCATTTCAAGCAAACAAACCACAAAAGAAGATGTTCAGGCTCTCATTATCCTCAAGGGCGGTGGAGAACAATTCTATGCGGCGCCACTTGGCTTGATTACCCGTATTGAACAGGTGGACGCCAAGCAGATTGAAAAGGTGGGCGGGAAGGTGCACATGCAATACCGCAATGCCATCATGCCCTTGTATACAGTGGATGGGATTGCCAAGGTAGAAGCCTTGCCCGAGCAAGACTTCTACTATGTTGTTCTTTTCAAAATGCAAAAGAAGGACGTGGGCCTTATCGTCGCAGAAATCGTAGACACGGTGGAGACCAAGGCCATTGTGGATCAGAGCGCCTATCATCAAAATGGTATCATGGGAACCTCCATCATTGATGGCCGAACCACATTCATGCTCGACCTGTATGGGATCGCAGTGGGGCAGAACCCAGAATTGGGACATACTCCTGTGGTTGCCCAAGTTGCCGGGAGTGTCGAAACCAAAGTTCTCGTGGTGGATGATTCCCTGTTCTTTCGCACACAAATTCAAAAATTCGTGGAAGAGGCAGGATTCAAAACCCTGACGGCCGAAGACGGGGTTCAGGCGCTGGAAATGATGAAGGATAGTGCCAATGTGATCTCCATGCTTCTCACCGATATCGAGATGCCAAATATGGACGGATTGGAACTGACTCGGCATGTCCGCGATCTGCCCCAGTTTAAGAATCTTCCCATTTTGGCCATAACCTCGTTGATGGGTTCCGATGCGGAAAAGCGAGGACTCGAAGCTGGGGTGAACGAATACCAAATCAAATTGGATCGCGAAAAAATTGTGGACCGTCTCCGTTTTTATCATAAGGTTAAATAGTATGTCGACGACAACAGAAGCCCAGGCCAATTCAAAAACAGTCGTGCGCGACATATTGTTATTCAATGTCGCGAATACGCTTTGCGGTATTGATGTTTTGCTGATACAGGAAGTCCGCAAGGATTTCGAAATTACCCCCGTGCCACTCGCTCCGGATTATGTGAGCGGAGTCATGAACCTACGCGGAGAAATCGCTACGGTGTTTGACCTGGGGCTCAAGCTGGGGCTTCAATCCGAGATGGATCCCAAACTGCGCAAGGTCATTGTGCTCAAAAACCGGGGTGGTGAATTCGAGGGGTTGCTCGTCGATGATGTCGCCGATGTCATGCAGATTACCGGGAACGACGTCAACAGCGCACCCGGCCATCTTACCAGTGTCAAACCTGAATTTGTCGAAGGAATTTGCCGACAGGATGAGGATCTGGTCGCCTTGCTGAATTTGCATGTGATCTTTGAAAAGAAATAGGCGATCCTTCGATGGTGCCAATAACAGACGCGGAATTTGTTGAGTTTACCCGCCTAGTCAATCAATTGACTGGAATTGTCTTGGATGATACCAAGCGCTATTTGATCGAGACCCGAATCGGTCCTTTAGTTGATGAGCTCAAGCTCAGCAATTATCGTTCACTGTTAGATTTGGTCAAATCCGGAGGGAAGCCGGCTCTGCAGGAGCGGATTATTGACGCCATTACCACCAATGAGACGTTCTTCTTTCGGGAGCCCGGTGCATTTGATTTGTTGCGCCGTCGCTTGATTCCCAAGGCCTTGGATGAGCGGACTGGATCGAGGAGCCGCGAACCCATGCGCATCTGGAGTGCTGCGTGCTCATCGGGCCAGGAAATGTACAGCCTTGCCATTTCGGCGTTGGAGCTCATCGGGACGATTGCCACCGAACGGATCGCGATCGATGGTTCCGATATCAGTGAGCAAATCCTCGCCCGCGCAAGCCTTGGTGCGTATAGCCAATTTGAGGTGAATCGAGGAATGCCCGCAAATCTTCTGTCCAAATATTTTACGGCTACGCCCACGGGGTTCCGGGTGGTGGATCACATTCGAGCGATGTGTAGCTTTAACAAGGCGAACCTTTTGCGGCTGGGTCCGATGATGCATCGGTACGATGTCATTTTATGTCGCAATGTTTCCATTTACTTTAGTCCTGCAGAACGGATCGTTCTTTTTCGCAGTCTCGCCAACTGCCTGATTCCTGGAGGGGCGTTGATCGTTGGATCCACTGAGCAGGTTCGGGATTGTGAAAGCATTTTGCGCATGGTCAATGATTTTCCCGGGTGCTACTACTATCAAAGGATTTAAGCATGGAGAACAGAAGACTAAGAGAGCGGATTCCTCTGGATTTTGAAATTGAAATCCAAAGGTCCAATAACTGGGTGAAGGTGGAACACTCCAAAGACTTGAGCATGAGTGGAATCCTTCTTCAAACCAGTGAGCCCTTTGAGATGGGGGAGTCCATTGTAATCCGCTTTTGCATAGAAGGAGATGAGGTCCCGTCCTTGCTTATTCCAGGAGTTGTTGTTCATATTCACGATCACGAGGGTCTCCAATCCATCGGAGTCCGCTTCGAAAGTTTGGGCTCGGATCAGTCCATTTTCCTGTACAGAATGATACAATTGCATAAAGATTGAAGAGGTATTTTATGAGAGTTGAATGGATCAATCCATTTTTAACAGCAACAGTGGATACATTTGCCCGTATGGCAAAGACCAAGGTTACTGCCGGCAAACCCTATTTATTCACTAATCAACAAAACATCAAGGATATTTCTGGGGTAATTGGTCTTTCCGGATCGCTGAAGGGCGCTGTGGTGATTGGCATGCCGGAAGCCGTGGCATTGAATGCGGTGGAAAAGCTGGTCGGAACCAAATACACCAAGATCACTGCGGACGTGAGTGACGCCGTAGGTGAAATCGCGAACATCATTGCCGGATATGCCAAAAAGGATATTTCCGGTGAAGATATCCAGATTGCACTTCCAACTGTGGTCCTGGGACCGAAACACATGGTCGCAATGCCCAGCGATGTAACGGTCGTAGTGATTCCTTTCGAAAGTGAAATCGGTCATTTTGTGATTGAAGTGGGAATGCGCAAGACCTAAAACGTACATTTGCAGGCATGGACGAACCCGTCAAATCATTTCCGATCAGCAAGTACCTTCAGGGCGTAAAGCGCTTGTTGACGGAAAAGATTCCCCCCGTGTGGGTGCATGGGGTGATTTCTCAGCTCGTGGTCCGGGACCGCATGTGCTATCTGACTTTGTCCGAGTATTCCGATTCCGATGTCCGTCCCGTCGCCTCCTTGAATCTTTACATTTATACGACTGAATTGGATCGTCTCAACGAAAAATTGGCGGCACTTCCCAATCCTTTTTCCTTTGCGGCGGAACTCAAGGTCTCCTTGCTTTTGCAGGCGGATTTTTATGTGCCACAAGGAAAATTCCAAGCCAAGGTTCTGGATATTGATCCAGTTCATACCTTGGGCGAGATGGCTCTGACCCGTCAAATGATTTTACGAAGGCTCAGGTCAGAAAACCTCCTGGAGCGTAACCGAACACTCGAAATGCCTGTTTTGCCGGTCAAAGTTGGACTGGTCACGGCGCAAGGGAGCGCAGCCTACCACGACTTTACCACTACCTTGGCTTCTTCCGGCTTTTGCTTTGAGGTGGTGCCGGCTTTCGCCCGCATGCAAGGCAACGAAACCGAATCCACTGTGCTTACTGCCATGGGCGTCTTGGCTCAGATTGGCGACTTGGATGTAATTTGCATTGTGCGGGGTGGGGGATCTAAGAACGATCTGAATTATTTCGACAGCGAAGCCCTTTGTCGCGCGGTAGCCTTGGCCCGGGTTCCGGTTTTGACCGGAATTGGACATGAAATTGACCAGAGCCTCGTGGATTTGGTGGCTTGGAAATCCTGCATTACTCCGACCGACTGCGCGAAATTTTTGGTGGAGCAGGTCAGTTATTCTTGGACTCAAGCGGAGCAGAAGGTTCAAAGAATTGCCCTGCTTGCCCGACAGCGCCTGGAGCATGAACAAATGCGGTTCCGCAATTTGGTTCAGGGATTCGCACGGAGACTTCCGGGACGGCTTGCCCGGGAACGGGAACGCCTGGTTCGAAATTCCCGGGACCTGCGTCGCAATGCGGAACAAAGGTTCCTGCGGGAAAATCAGGAATTGCGTCGGAACCAAATTGGCTTGCGACAGGGTGTAATGAAGATTCTCAGTCTTGAAAACCTGCGCCTTTTGCCTTGGCCTGGTCGCCTGAAGCAGGCCACGGCCATGCACATTCAAAAAAACTCCATGAAGTTGGAGCTCGCTCTGGAACGAATCAAAGCCAATGACCCGATCCGCGTGGTCAAGCGCGGCTATTCCATCACCACGGACGCCCAGGGCAAAGTTCTTCGCAACGCAAGCCAGGCAGAAGAGGGGGCCGAGCTCGTCAGCAAATTTGCTTGGGGCGAAGTCCGTAGCCGTATTACCGCCAAGAGCGCGGAAATTCTATCTTAGCGTTCATGAGTGATCGAAATCTAAGTTACCAAGACGCCATGGCGCGTATCGAAATCATTTTGCAGCGTATCGATAATACTGACGTGGGACTCGATGAAATTGCGTCCCAGGTGGAGGAAGCCACCGAGCTTCTCAAATCCTGCAAAAGGATCCTGACCGAGACCGGAAAAAGCGTGCAAGGTGCGCTGGATTCCCTGGACTCCGAATTTAAAGAAAAAGAGATTTGAATATGTTTGCTCCCCTTCAAGAACAACTGGATACTTTGCTCCGTGGCGTCATCGAAATTGTCCCCAAAGAGGAGCTCGAGGCCAAGCTCAAAAAGTCGATCGCAACGGGAAAGCCTTTGCGCATCAAGCTTGGGGTGGACCCCACCGCACCCGATGTGCACCTCGGATTCACCGTGGTCATGCGGAAACTGGCCCAGTTCCAAAAATTTGGCCATCAGGTCATTCTGATTGTGGGCGACTATACCGCCACCGTGGGCGACCCCAGTGGCCGGTCCAAGGCCCGTCCCCGGCTGTCCCATGCCGAGGTCCTGGACAATGCCAAGTATTACCAGGAACAGTTTTTCAAGATCGTGGACCGGACACGGACAGAAATTGTCTTTAATGGAACCTGGTTCAAAACCATGTCCTTTGACCAGGTGACCAAGTTGCTCTCGCAAATCACCGTTGCTCAAATGCTGGAGCGCGAAGACTTCCAGAACCGGTATCGCACGGGGAACCCCATTTCCCTGCACGAATTCATGTACCCGCTCATGCAGGGCTACGACTCACTCATGATCAACGCCGATGTGGAAATCGGGGGAACCGACCAGAAATTTAATGTGCTACGCGGGCGCGATATTCAGCTGGCAGAAGGCCAGGAGCCCCAAATTGGCTTGTTCATGCCCATCCTGATTGGAACCGATGGCAAGACCAAAATGTCCAAGAGCGTTGGAAACTACATTGGAATCAACGAGCCCGCAGATGTGATGTACCATAAGGTATATACCATTCCGGACGCGCTCATCACAGATTGGTACACGCTTCTGACCGATCTGCCTTCGGCAGAAATTGCGTCTTTGAGTGCTGCGATCGCAGCGGGAACAATGCACCCCAACGAGGCCAAACATCGTTTGGCTCTTGAGATCGTGAGCCAGTACCATGGTCAGGAAGAAGCTCAGCGCGCTGCTGAAAAAGAGCGTTCCGTTCATAGCGGCGATGCCATTCCCAGTGATGCGGTAGTTTGTGTGCAACCATTGGGAACCCAAAAGGTCATAGATCTTTTGATCGCCATCGGGGCATTCCCCTCCAAGGGGGAAGCTCGCCGGATGGTTCAGAACGGTGGAGTCAAAATTGACGGAGAGAAGGTGGCCGATGCCAATGCCGACATCGACGTCAGCACCAAGCAGATCCTGATTCAGGTGGGCAAGCGGGGCTATTTTACTTTGAAATCACCAGATTGATGAAGTCGTCTTGAAAGGCCTTGATGACACGGTTCAGCTCGATAATGTCCAAAATCCGTTGGCGGTCAAAAGCAACCTGATGGGATGGCCCCAGGGTTTGGCCTTCCAGAAGGTTGGGCACAAATTTTACATAATCCGAGAGCGCCAAATTGACCAAGTGCAGAGGCTTGTCTTCCAGGTCGGGTGAAATGACCCGAACCGCTGCAATGACTTGCGGAAAAGTAACACGGGAAAGCGCGGCTCCATTCAAATCATGCGAATCGTCCGAGGCTTGA
The DNA here is from genome assembly GCA_903876665.1 of uncultured Fibrobacterota bacterium. Classification (GTDB taxonomy): domain Bacteria; phylum Fibrobacterota; class Fibrobacteria; order Fibrobacterales; family Fibrobacteraceae; genus CAIRAY01. The sequence goes on from CAIRAY010000111.1 coordinate 26,531, forward strand.
ATAACAGCCTTAAGATAAAAGTCCTCTTCTTTAGAGACGATGTTTTCGTTGGAAGGCTTGGGCGAGGACTTATCCTGGAAATATTTGTAGCAAAGTTTTAGCACCGAGGGCCGGGTGATGGAAATTTTCTCACCATCATGGACCAAGGCGATCAATTTCAAAGCCACAAACGCCTGCAGGGCCTTGCGGACATCTGAGGTGGATAATCCATAAAGGGACTTCATGTCGTAGGATAAGGTATTCACGCTCAGCGGTTGTCCGGTAGCGGTTATCTCCTGGCTTTGCAAAAGAAAGAGAAAGGAGGGAATCGCATTGCAAATGTCGTCGCTGTATTTGCGGGCAGTCGTTTCCCGGAGCCTTTGCACCACCATGCGAATGATCGAAGTCAACCACGCGGGAAGAGCCGCGTAGGTGGATTCAAGCATGGCCTGGTCAATGACCACCAGCTCCGTGGCCTCAAGAGTTTTGGCGGTTGCCGAACGGGGCTGTTTGTCCAGAAGCGACATTTCGCCCAAAATGGAGCCGGGACCGAGCTCCGCCAAGGTCGACATGTGCGAACCTTCGCGCTTCATGATGCGCACCAGACCCTTGCGGATGATGTACATCTTATCGCCGGCGTCACCTTCCATGAATAGGAAGGAAAGTGGGGCGAGGTTCATTTGGAAGCCTCCTTCCGCCCGGTAATCTTATCCAGATCCCGGTTGGCTTTGAGAATCCACGCGAGCCGTTTTTGGTCGAAGGATATTCCCTTGCCAAGCTCCTCGGAAAGAACGCCCAGCTCGAACATTTTGAGGACATGGGAAATTGAGTAGCGCGGATCCACATGTTCTTGGAGCAGGCAGAGCAAGGCATCCTTGTTGCGCATGGATTCCTTTTCCACATGAGGCAGGGTTTCGAGGCCGCTGATCAGCAAGGGTTCCAGGTTGCTGGCTATGAAAAATTCTTTGCGCCGTAGGCAACTTTGGTATTCCCTGAGGATATCCAGAAAGGTGGGGTCGGGGATCTGGTATTCCTGCTGGTTGGTGGAGACCGCGAGGCCACGCTGTACCAGTAGTTGGGCGATTTTTTGGATGTCTTCGCGTTTTTGGCGGGTCAGCAGGCAGAATTCGTCGACCAGCACAAACCAGGGGAATGAGGGTACGGCGCGATTCTTTACCGAAAATTCATGGCATTTTTTGACCAGGAAAAAGCACCAAGATTCTAGGGGATCCGGGACGGTGTGCTGGTTGATTTTTTTGCTGGTTTCGCGTAGCCGATGAGTGATCACCTTGAGGACCGCCAGAAGCCATGTGGGAATAATTCGCAACATGCCTTGGAAGGTTACAGGAGCAATGACCATGACCCGGCTGTCGGTGACAGCGCGGACGGTGGCGCTACGGGGTTGATTGTCGAGAAGACTCATTTCGCCAAAAACGGCACGGTCGCTCAAACGAGCCAGCTCCACTTGTTGGGAGCCTCTCCTTTGGGACACAGAAAACTGGCCTTCTTTGACGATGTAAACTTCGCGGGAAGAATCGCCCTCTTTAAACAACAAAGAGCCCGCCTTGACGGATATCTCCGAAGGCGGGGGAACTGGGCGTTTCCCTTCTTTCAGTTCACCTCGACTCAAACTACCTCTGGTATGATCCAAAAAGGCCTCCTGAGTCAGATAATACTAAAAGTTATTTGCGCTCGTCAATACGGGCAGCCTTACCACGCAGATCGCGCATGTAATAAATGCGTGCCTGACGGACTTGGCCTGCGCGTTCGAGTGCAATGGACTCGATGCGTGGGGAGTGCATGGGAAAGATGCGTTCGACAGCGACATTACCGGACATTTTGCGTACGGTGAGAGTCGCGGAAATTCCAGCATTCTTCTTTTGGATGATAACACCCTTGAAAGGCTGAATTCTTTCCTTGTTGCCTTCAACAACTTTAACATTGACGGTTACGGTGTCGCCGGCACGGAAAGCCTCAAGGCCTTCGCGTTTATTTTCGTGCTGGATCGATTCGATATTCATAGTCATGATTACCTCAAAACAAAGTGGAGCAAATCTAGTAATTCGTTTTCAAAATGCGAATATCTTCCGCATTCAATATGATTTTTTCATAAAGATCGGGGCGTCTGGCCTGGGTTCGGAGCAAAGATTGCTGTCTTTGCCACTCCCCAATGCGTTTATGGTGGCCAGAAAGGAGGATGGGGGGGACAGGATTCCCTTCAAAAACTTCGGGACGGGTGTAAACGGGCCAGCCCAAGGTGCCCTGGGCGTGGGAATCGGTGACGGCCGCGTCCCGATCTCCGAGGACGCCTGGAAGCAAGCGGACGATTGCGTCGATGACGATCATGGCAGGCAGTTCGCCCCCGCTCACTACATAATCGCCGATGGAGATTTCCAAATCCACATGGGACTCGCGAATACGCTCATCAATACCTTTATAGTGGCCACAAACCAAAGTCAGGTGGGATTCCTGGGTCAGCTGTTCCGCGAGGGCGTGCGTGAAGGAGACTCCGTCGGCGCAGAGGTGGATGACTTTTCCGCCAGTCTCTTTAATTCCGGTGGATTCGATGGCTTTTGCCAAGGGCTCGGGGCGGATCACCATGCCGGGCTCGCCTCCGAAAGGCCGGTCGTCGACCTGGCCATACTCGTTGATGGCGAAATCCCTTAAATGGATGGCGTGAAACTCAAGCGCCCCGGACTTCTGTGCGCGCCCCATGATGGAATGGGCCATGGGCACAAACATTTCGGGGAAAAGGGTGATTACATCAACCCGCATTCTGGATCTCGGGATGCACTTCGGCCAGGAATTCCAGATTGACCTCGACTGTCCGAGCCGTAAGGTCGATTTTTCCTATGCAGGCGTCAATCCAAGGGGCAAGGACGATATGAGTTCCGATTTTGATTTCGAAACTGCTTACCGAGGGGAATTCGATGAGGCTCAGGACCTTTCCGCGGGCTTTCCCTTTTTCGTCGATGACGGTAAGGCCTTCGAGGTCGCTGGGGTAATACTGTCCTTCCGGAAGGGGGATGCGCTCTTCCAGGGGAATCTGCACCAGGGCGTTGTTCAGCGCGGCCCCGGCTTCAGGAGTCTCGTAGCCTTCGATGCGCAGGTACCAAACCGGGCCATGGGCGGTGGCACTGGTCACTTTCGCCTCAATTTGCCGGCCATCAGGAAACTCCAAAACCACACGGTCCAGTTTTTTGAGTCGCTGTGGGCTATGGGTGAGAGGCTCGGTCTTGATGTCACCCTTGACGCCATGAGGCTTCATAAGTCGAGCAACGGTAACGAGTTCGGTGTTTTTCATGATAAAACTACTTAAGTGTCATTCAAAAAAAAAAGGACCCGATTGCGCGGGCCCTCTCATCTGCTAGAAAGGAATTAGCCAGCCTTTTCTTCGGCGGCTTTCTTTTCAGCGAGAGCCTTGGCCTTGGCTTTTGGCCCGAGACGCTTGGCTTTGGCTTTGACTGCGCGAGGAACGGCAACTTTGCCTTCGATGGAGCGTCCAGCCTTTTGGGCGTGAAACAGATCCATGATTCCGACCTTTTTGAGCAAGGAGCGGACGGTGTCGGAGGGTTGTGCACCAACGACGAGCCATTTCATGATCTTCTCTTGTTCGAAGCGGATTTCTGGAAGAGCTGGATTTGGATTGTAGAAACCGACCTGTTCGATGAACTGGCCGTCGCGGGCCTTGCGGCTGTCAACGACGACGACGCGGTAGATAGGTACGTGGCGCTTTCCGAAACGGGTAAGGCGGATTACTGCTGGCATGGATACTCCAAGAGGTTGTATTTTACTTTCGGGACGAATATAGTAAAAATGATTTGTCTGTAAAGGACGGCAAATGGGAAAAGTGCGGAAAGTGGAAAATGGACAGCCGGGATCTCGGCACGGGGCGCAAGTGGAAAGTGGAAAGTTGCGGGCGAATTTCTCTGAGGGAGAAAACATGCGTCGAAACTCTCCACTTTCCACTAGCCAACCGTCCCCGTGACCCTCTGCCTTTCACTTTCCACTTGCATTTTCTCCTTTCCTCAACTCTCCACTCTCCACTTGTATCTCCCCTGTGACGATCATCACGCTATTCCCGCCCCAGCCCTTCTCCTCTCTCAATTTGAGAACGATTTTTAATGGAAAAGGCCGTGGCGAAAATCCATTATTAGGCTACTTTCAATCATGAGATCATCAAGGAGTTTTAATGAAACGTTGGAAACCAGCCCTGTTTGCGTTGTGCCTGATATTTGTGGTGCCCGAAGGGGTTTTTTCACAAATATTCACCCCGGACAAATATGTGAAGGCTCTCTGGATGGCTACGCGCTTTTACGGAGCCCAGCGTAGTGGCCTAGGGCCAAACTGGATCAACCAGGATAGTCCATTTCCAACTTCCTTTGTCAAAGACTCCTACAATGGAAAGGACATTTCGGGTGGCTGGTTTGATTGTGGCGACCATGTCATGTTTGGGCAGACCCAGTTTTTCGCCTCCTATGTGCTGGCGAAATCCTATGTCTCGTTCCCCTTGGCTTGGCACGATCTTTATAATGGCGCCGATTATTCGGATTACAAGGCCAGTCAGGATTACAGCATGACTGGTGGCACTCCAAACGGGATCCCCGACCTCCTGGAGGAGCTTCGCTACGAAGCCGATTTTATTGTGAAGATCACTCCCGATGCAAGCACATTCATCGAGCAAAAGGGCGATGGGAGCGCGGATCACCAAAACTGGGTCACCCCAGGGAAGATGTCCACTTTGGTTAAAGCCTCCGGTGGGGAAAAAGACGCTTCGCGTTTGATTATTGCGACCACAGCGGACGCCAATGCCCCTGGTTTGGCTTCCGCGACTTTGGCCATCATGGCCCGTGTGGACCCAGATGCGACCCGGCGCGCAACCTATTTGGCCCATGCGATCAATGCCCTGAATTTTGCCAAGACCCAAACCGGTGTGGAAACCGCTCCAGGTAACTTCTATAACAGTGGTTGGTGGGGAGATCGTTGGAGGGAGGCTCGCGTAATGGCAGCGATGGAACTCTTTACCACTACGGGGGATCAGACCTATAAGGACTATGCCTCGAGCGAGTTTGCTCAAATCAGCAAAGACGGGGGCATGTATTCGCGTTTTGAATATGCGAATTCAGTACCATTGACTCGCATCATGGCCCTCAAGGAATTTGGCGATGCTGGAACGGGTTCAAGCATGAGCATAGATACTTATCTCTCCAATTACCGTAACGCCGTCAACTCCAATGGTGCCACTGCGGCCATGACCGGGAACTTCGCGACTCGTGGACCGACGGGGGCTGCTTTCCTGCACGGATTCATGACCACAGTAGACCAAAGCACGGCTTATGATGCGTTTATTTATCAGCAGGTGGACTACATTCTGGGTGGCAACTCCCAGAACCAGGCCTACATGACGGGCTGGGACGAAACCGACAAGACCGGCGCAGCTAAAAAGAATCCAATTTATCCGCATCACCGTGGATATTATGGCAACACCAGCATCGCGACCTCGGATGCCTATTTTAATACCCATGCCTCACCGGCCAAAAGCAAATACCTGGGCGCCATCATGGGCGGTTACCTCGATGGATCGATCAACAACGACTTGATGGACTGGAACCACAACGAGGTATGCTCGGACATGAACGCCCCGTTGGTCGGCGCTTTGGGCTACATTGTGCAAAAGCTTTCCCCTTCCAACACGCCCATCCCTGTGATGCCGGCAATCAAAACCTCCCAGGGTATCCGCGTAATCCGCGAAGGTTCTAGCTTTGTCTTTCAGACTTCCGGCTCCCACGCCTTGGACATTCGCATCATGAATCTGGGTGGCCAGGTGGTGGCTCACTTGAGCGGCTCCAAGTATTTGCGCTGGATGGCGCCTTCCACGGGCGTCTATGTCGCTAAGATTTTAACGGCACCGGGCCAGTTTGAGGCCCGTCGCCTGAGCGTAGCTTTTTAGCGAGGACGGTTCGTTTGGACCAGGGGAATCCCTTGGTGTGCTGGTAGGCCAGGCGCTCGCGGGCAGTCCGGAAGAATTCCAAATATTCTTCGCTCTGCCAGTCGCGATAGGTCCAGGCGAAGGGGTGCCAGTCTCCATTCTCAAAATACAGGGTTGGCTCCACATAAATCCCGTCGCGAACATAAACGCGCTGGCGCTGGTCCTTGGTTGTGGCTAAAAAGAACTGACCAAGCGTCATGTAGCCTGGGTCTAGGTTCACTGGCCGGAGCCCGTTTTTACTGAATTCAATCTCGAGGGCATTGGTCCATAGCTTAATATCCACCAGGCTTTCCCGTGGGATCAGATTCTCAAAGGCGAGAATCTCCCGTAGGGGGGAATTGCCTAGTTCATTTTCGTAATAATTGGTCCAACGGAAGGGGAAGGGGTGCAATTCGGTGTCAATCGGCCCAAAACGAGCCTCCAACAAAGGCCAAACCCGGTCCAAGTCACTCTGGCCAGCCGAGAGCAGGCCAATAACCAAGCGGACGGATTTTGGTGCTTTTATGATGCCCATCGGAGGCAAGATTAACAAATTCGATGAGGGGTATCACGCGTTTTCTGTAAAGTTGAAGTTTACCTGAAAGGCTTGGTACGCTTATTCCAAAATGGTGTATATTTAGGTGGATTTGTAAGGGGCCGGAATGCTTTATTTTTTTTGCGTAATACAGTATGGGAGATTCCATGAAGACTCTGAATGCCACAATCGGATTTATTGCCCTCCTAGCCGGGATTGGTTCTGCTGCGACCTACCCCCCTGAAATCTCCTTTGATGTGACCATCCGGGATTTTCAGCCAGACCATCCGGATTTCGAAAACTTCGATGACCGCTGGAGAGAAATTTCCACGAGCCCGTACCTCGCGACGGGCGCCGCGGCCTTTTCTCCAAGTTGCTTCGGGAAAAATTTTCCTTCTACTGATCCAACCACTTTTGCCTGTGAAGACGGTTACCTTTGTGCCGATCGTCCCCAAGCCTATTATGGGGAATACAACATTGGTGGCGAAAGAATACGCACCCACCGCCACAAGGCAAATGCGCTTGCCGCTGCTGCAGGAGTGACCGCAACCGCTGTTTGGGAAGACCCTGTGTTTGTGACCCGTGGCATGGTGGAGCCCATGCTCGACATGAGTTCCAAGGACACCGCGAGCTGGGTTCCCAAAAAGAAAACAGCTCTTTGCCACAATAGCCGATTCGATGAGGATTGGTTCAAAGATTCTCCCGGGAAGAATAAAACCGTTTCCACTCTGATGACCTTGAAACAGGAAACGCTTGGGATGGCACGTTATTATATCGATTCCAAAGAAATGCCCGAAGGCGCCTATTTCCCCTTGGATACCTTTGCCAATACTACGGACCCAGCCTTGGCCAACTGGGGCAAACAGAGTCTCAAACTTTGGTGTCCTCCCTACGATAAGCTGAACGCTGCCGGAGCAGATCCTTGTACCGATGCCATGGGCGGGGCCTTTCCTGCATGGGAATGCAAGGGTGGTTATGGTGAGGCCGGTTCCTCAGCCGACCAAGAAACCTGCAAATCCCTTCTTGCCAATGGTGGCTCACGCAGTATTGGCGCAGCCCAGGCTGTTGCGGCAAACGATGCCAACGCATTATCCAAATTGCACAACTACTTCTTCACCATGGCAGGCTACACCAAGTTCAAGTACAATCCTGGCGATACCTTCACCTTCTCCGGTGATGACGACATGTGGATCTTCATTGACGGAGTTCTGGTTGCAGACCTAGGCGGAACCCACTTGCCTGCAGAAGCCCGCATTTCCATGGACGAGCAGAAGCTCAAGAATCCCACGAAATGGGAGGACAAGTCCGAGCATTTACTGCACTTCTTCTACGCCGACCGTCAGACCGATGGTTCCAATCTTCGTATCACCACCACACTTTCCGAAGTGCGCGTCACCAACAATGGTATGCCTCAGATCATCAGCGCCGTTCGTACTGATGAGGGTCTGCTGAAGGTCACCACAAATAATCGCCTGAGTGACGAAACCATTGCCCAGATCACAAGTGGCGCACTTCCTGGTAAAGGCTACTTCCCAATTCTTGGCATCAAGGGTTTCTCTTATCCTGATCCTCAAAATGCAGGGAAGTTCCTTACCCGTAAGGATACACTCGGTCTTGCGATCAAGAGCATCACCTGGCAGAGCGTCAGTGCGGATGGGTACCAAATTTATGTGATTGATGGCGTGTTCTGTGCTTATGGAAACGAGACCTGCGCAGACACCTCCTTAACATACCCCCCATCTTCCGGTGATTCTCTGGCCTTCAATTTTTACGCCGGTGACGGACACAAATTTGAGGTCCCGCAAACGACCACTCCCATCAAATCCGTCAAGGGCACGGCAGTTTCTGATTACAAGTGGGGAACCATTGGTATTTCCAAGTCCGTATCCCCTCCGCTCGAAATCGTTGACGGAGGCAATACTCCCGTACGTCCTCCTATGAGTACCGATGTTCTGATGAATGGGACAACAGTGGGTGGAGTCCTGATTCCAGGAATTGGCGTGACTCAGGGTAATTTGATTCCCAAGGAAAAGGCAGGTGAAATCATCCTTGCCCTTTTGCCTAGCCAGGCTACCACCCCCGCCGAATTGGCTGCCTTGCGGGACAAGGGCCTTGGCTACCCTCCCTTCCTTGCTGGCCCATCCAAGGTAGATGAAACGGGTTCGAATGGATTTTTCCAAATGATCCAAGGTCCAACTTCCGGAGCGAATGGAACGGGCGATATGTATTTTAGCCGTTGCAACGCCTCGAAGGCAGGGACCAAAGTGAATAATTCGTGCCTCGGACTTTCATTCATGACGGACCGTCCTTTCCAGGTGAATGTGCAAGTGTATTCTCACACGGGTAGCTTTGTTTCCCGCTACCAGGCTGCTGTGACGGACTCAACCGTTCGCAAGCTGCAAAGAAGTCAAGTCGATCCAAAGGGTCTCATGTGTGCGGACCCAGATGCCAAAAACAATCAAGCTGTTATGGCCGGAAAATTCATGGCTACCGTGGATGTCTATCCATTTGCAAATACCGGGCGCAAGCTGGGTTCGGGTGTCTACATTCTTAAAATCGACATCATCGAGCAGCCCTTCAAATACTGTATTTCTGTCGGTGGTAATCCTGATCTTCAAGCCAAGCCGTTCGCTCGTACCTTTAGTCAAATCAAGGTTCCGTTCCTACGAGCCCTACAATAAGAATTGCAACACAAAAAGCCCCCGCTCAGCGGGGGCTTTTTTAGTTGGTGGTGTTGCGATTTTCTATCCTTGACTCCATGATGGCTGATCGTTTTGACATTCTGGTAATTGGCGGAGGACACGCCGGCATCGAAGCCGTTCACTCCGCGTGGCGCATGGGTCTTCGTGCGGGCCTGGTGAGCATGAGTCTCAGAGCGATTGGACGCATGAGCTGCAACCCCGCCATCGGGGGAGTGGGAAAGGGACAGATCGTCCGCGATATCGATGCCCTGGGTGGGCTCATGGGCAAGCTGGCCGACGAAACAGGAATTCAATTCCGCGTGCTCAATGAATCCAAAGGCCCGGCCGTTTGGGGGCCACGGTGCCAATCCGATATGGAAGAATACTCCAAGGCCTCCCAGCGGATTTTGGGTGCCTGTACCGGGCTTGTGTTGATCGAAGGCGAGGTGGCGGAATTGAAATCCGCAGGTCCTCTTTGGACACTCACTCTGGGCGATGGGCGAAGCTTCGAAACCCAAAGCGTGGTAATTACATCAGGAACCTTTTTGGGCGCCCGTATGTACACGGGCCTGGAGGAATCTGTCGGTGGGCGTATTGGGGAGCCCGCAGCGCAACAATTGTCCGACTGCCTACAAACCTTGGGAATACGTTTGCGCCGACTCAAGACCGGAACGCCTTCTCGTTTGGATCCCAAGAGCCTGGACTACTCCGCCTGCGAAGTCCAACATGGCGACGACATCCCCTTTCCTTTCAGTTGGTCCACCAAGCGTCAGTTGCACAACAGGTCGGTTTGCTGGATCACCCGCACCACCTTGCAAACCCACGAAATTCTCCGCACAGGCTTTGCCCAGAGCCCCATGTTCACCGGGATGATCCATGGAAGAGGCCCGCGCTACTGTCCGTCCATTGAAGATAAAATCAATCGTTTTGCAGATAAAGAATCTCATCAATTGTTTCTGGAGCCCGAAGGTTTTGAGCAGGGACGAATTTATGTGAATGGCTTCTCCTCCAGTCTGCCCGCAGAGGTTCAGCTCGAAGCCCTGCGTTCCATTCCGGGACTGGAAAATTGCCAGGTTCTGCAAATTGGATATGCGGTGGAATATGATGCGGTGGACGCCACCCAGCTTCATCCCACCCTCGAATGCCGTGCATGGCCCGGGCTGTATTTTGCAGGGCAAGTTTGCGGTACTTCCGGATACGAGGAAGCGGCAGGCCAAGGGCTCATCGCCGGAATCAATGCGGCCCTCAAAGTTCAAAATCGGCCTGCCTTTATTTTAGGACGTTCGGAGTCCTATATCGGAGTCATGCTTGATGATCTCGTAGCCATTCCCCTGGAAGAGCCCTACCGCATGTTTACCAGTCGCGCCGAGTACCGCCTCTTTCTTCGCTACGACAATGCGGCCCAGCGTCTGACCGGGAAAGGAAGAGAGCTTGGCATGGTGGAAGATTCCCAATGGGAAGACTTCTTGGCCTCCGAAATTCGTCTGGAATCCGGGCTGAAAATACTTTCCGAGACCGGTCCCGATTTGGAAACGGCCAATGAGATTCTTGCGGCCACGGAGCAAGCGCCCTTGGTGGAACGCCCCCGGTGGATTCAGCTGCTGCGGCGTCCGGGTGTCGATGGGGAAGTGGTTTTTGCCAAGGCCGGTCTGCTGGATTCCTTGGACCGCGTGGAGCGACTGCACCTGCGCGCCGAAGAGCTGTATCGCGGTTTCTATGAGCGCCAGGCCCGGGACATCGACCAGCAGAAACGCCTGGAATCCTTGCGTCTCGATGCGGATTTTGATTATGCCCGTATCACGGCGCTGAGCTTTGAATCCCGGCAAAAACTGCTCGCCACCAAGCCCATGAGCATCGGCCAAGCCGCGCGCATTCCCGGCGTCCGTCCAGCGGATGTTTCGGTCTTGATCCACTGGCTGAACAACCAGGGTTAATGCAATCGGAATAGACGAGATTTAATATATTTCCAGTCATGATTGATGTTAAGTTCTCCTCTTTCAATTCCGGCTTGTTTATGGAGAAGTACCTCGGAACCCTTGTTGCCTCTTCTGCAACGGTTTCGGTTGGCCAGTCCGACAAGGTATTTTATGGGAAAATAATTGCTCGGGATGTCACCATTCATCAAGATTCAAAATTCTGGTATGTTCCCTTTGCGGGAGGTTTATAATGAAATTCCTATTTTCTATCCTGATTGCGATGATGATGTTTGCTTGCCAAGGTGAAGAGAATGAGGCCTGTTTGGTTACGGATTCCTTGGACTCGACGAGTGATCTCTATTCGGTGGTTCCAATAAATACCAGAAATTTCCGATGTTTTTCCATAGATGGAATTGGCACGTACCCAGCCCCGTTTTGGTCAATAGATTCATTTCCCCAAAATCCGAAATACATCCAACATCTGAATTACTTCGGTAAGCTGAATACCTTCTATGCATATAGGGCAAAGGGAAGTACTGCTTTAATTTGGATCTATGGGGATGCTGATATCGATTTTTGTTTTCAAGATATTACCGAGCCAACCTACTGCACTTCTGGAAAAACTCTTGAGGATGGCCAAGGGATTGGTCCCACTGAGAGTATGATGGACTCGGTATTGCGCCGGGAATTGGGAATGTTGCAATGCCAGGGGATTTCCCGTCTTCCGGACTCCCTCCTCGCACAAGTTCTCGACTCTCTTTCTTCAGGAGAGTCATTAGTGCGTGAGCGCTGTGACTATGTCTATATCAGGGATGGAGTTTTGGATAAGTGCGGTCATAAATATGTCCCAATGAATCATGTCAAGTACTACCATGACCCGGGCATCCCACCGCTTCCGGATAGCCTATACGAACAATGTGGGTTTTAGTTTAAATGAAATCCCTTTTTTGTATCCTGACCGCGATGTTGCTGTTTGCTTGCCAAGGTGAAGAGAATGAGGCCTGTAAGGTTATGGACTCCCTGGATTCAACGAGTATGTTTTATTCGGCGGTTCCAATGAAGACAAGAAACTTCCGCTGTTTCTATTTTTTGGAAATTGGCAGTAATCCTATCCCGGTTTGGTCAAAGGATTCATTTCCCAAAAATCCGGAATACATCCAACATTGGAGTCACTTCGGTGAGTTGGAGACCTTCTTTGCATATAGGGCAAAGGGAAGTACGGCCCAAATTTGGGCCGATGGCGAGGCGGTCCATTTTTGTTTTCCTCGGCTCACAGAGCCAACATACTGCGCTTCTGGAAAAACCCTTGAGGATGGTCAAGGAATTGGTCTCACTGAGGGGATGATGGATTCGGTATTGCGCCGGGAATTGGGGATGATGCAATGCCAGGGGATTTCCCAGTTTTCCGACACCCTTTTCTCGCAAGTTCTGGACTCATTGTCTTCTCGAGATTCATCAGGGGGGGACCGCTGTGACTATGTTGATATCAGGGACGGAGCTTTGGAAAGTTGTGGATATGGAATAGCACGGATGAATCAAACCATAAGGTACTACCATGACCCGGGCATCCCATCGCTTCCGGATAGCCTATACGAACAATGTGGGCTTTAGCTAGTCTCACTCTCCGGCGAGCACCGCGAAGGCGGCGAGCACAACCAGGACGGAGGCAATCTTGGCAAGCTTGATGCATTCCAGGATGATTCGGTCTTTTTGTGTCATAGGGGTAAACTATAATCCTCACTTGGAATAGTCCAGTCGAAAGTGAAATAGTTGTATACACCGGATAACACGCCTTGTGGGACAGATCGGCTCCCAGTGGGGATGGGCGGTGGGTTTGGATTGATCAAGTGGGTGCACGGGTGTGCAGTAAAAATTGTATATTCTACGGGTGAGTAATTCTATTGTCATCCGCAATGCCCATGAGCATAATCTAAAGAATGTCGACCTCGAAATTCCGCGTGACGCTATGGTCGTCATCACGGGCGTTTCCGGTTCCGGCAAATCCTCTCTCGCCTTCGACACTTTGTTCCAAGAGGGCCAGCGGCGCTATGTGGAGTCACTATCCTCCTATGCGCGCCAGTTCATTGGCTCCATGAAGCGGCCCGAGGTGGAGTCCATCCGGGGCATTTCGCCCACCATTTCCATCGACCAAAAGACGATCAACCGCAACCCCCGCTCCACCGTGGGCACGGTGGTCGAAATTATGGATCACTATCGTCTATTATTCTCGCGCCTGGGTGTTCCGCATTGCCCCAAGTGCAAAAAAGAAATTCACGCCCAGTCGGTGGAGCAGATCGTCGATGGCCTTTATACGGACCACGAGGGCCGCCAAGTCACCATCCTTTCTCCCATCGTCCAGGAGCGCAAGGGCGAATACCGTAAAGAAATCAAGGACCTGCAAGAGGCCGGCTTCGTCCGGGCCCGTGTCGATGGCGTCATCTACCGCCTCGAAGACGTACCCCAGCTCGTCCGCTACGAAAAGCACACCATCGAAGCCGTAATCGACCGCCTCTCTCTAGACCCCAAAAACATCTCCCGCGTCCGCGAAGGCGTCGAAGGCGCCCTAAAACGCTCTGACCACCTAGTCGCCTTCCTCTTCGAAAACGGGACCCCGGATTCAATGGCGGAATTCTCAGCGAGCCCTTTCCTGGAATCGCCTCAGCGAGCCCCAGATTCCAGGCCACAGGAGCGTAGAAATAGTTCTTCTATTTCAAGTGCCGAGAACGCCGCAGATGGAGTTCGATCAGGCGATTCCCCCCCGAAATCGCCTCAGCGAGCCCCAGATGCCAGGCCGCAGGCACGCCGAAATAGTTCCTCTATTTCTAGTGCCGAGAACGCCGCAGATGGGGTTCGATCAGGCGATTTCCCCCAGGAATCGTCTCAGCGAGCCCTAAGTGCAAGGCCGCAGGAGCGTAGAAATAGTTCTTCTATTTCAAGCGCCGAGAACGCCGCAGATGGAGTTCGATCAGGCGATTCCCCCCCGAAATCGCCTCAGCGGGCCCTAAGTGCAAGGCCGCAGGAGCGTAGAAATAGTCTTTCTATTTCAAGTGACGAGAACGCCGCAATTGGGGCTCGATCAGGCGATTTCCCCGTAGAGTATCTTTTGCTGGGTACAAAGCTCGCCTGCCCAACCTGCCGCATCTCCATTCCCGAACTGGAGCCCCGGCTTTTTTCCTTCAACGATGCCCAAGGTCAATGCCCCCAGTGCAAAGGCTTGGGTCGGCATTTTCAGTTCGAAGAAGACCTGCTCATTCCCGATCCCTCGCTCTCCATTCAGGGCGGAGCCATCAAGCCCCAGGTCGCTGCGGGCAACATCATGTTTTCCAAGCATGGCTGGGCGGAATTCCGCGCTTTGGCTAAGCATTACGGATTTTCCCTGGACACCCCCTGGCAGGATCTCCCAAAAAAGGCCCGTGATATGGTGCTCTTCGGTTCCGATGAGCCCATCAAGTGGCGCGCCCAGCGCGAGGGTTGGCATGGGCCCAAAATTGTGGACAAATTTGAGCCAATTCCTGGAGTCATTCCGGTGTTGCAGCAGCTGTGGGACCAGTGGCACATCTCGCTCCTGCAAAAGTACATGCACGAGGAGCTTTGCTCCACTTGCCAGGGCAGCCGCCTCAATCCCATTTCTTTGGCAGTGCTGTTCCATGACCGGAACATTTCCGAGCTGTCGCGTTGGTCGGTAGAAAAGTCTACTCAGTTCTTCAATTCCCTGGAGCTTGCGCCCCGCGAGGAGCGGGTGGGTCGCGAAATCTTCAAGGAAATTCGTTCCCGTCTGGGCTTTTTGGATCATGTGGGCCTGGGCTATTTGACCCTGGACCGTGGCGCAGCAACGCTTTCGGGGGGGGAGGCCCAGCGTATCCGGCTTGCAGGCCAGGTGGGTGCCGGGTTGCAGGGTGTTTTGTATGTCCTCGATGAGCCCAGCATTGGTCTACATCCTCGCGACAACGAAAAGCTTTTGGATATCCTCGATCGCCTACGCCGGCAGGGCAATACCCTGGTGATTGTGGAGCACGATGAAGACACCATGCGCCGCGCCGATCTGGTGGTGGATATTGGCCCGGGTGCAGGGTCCCAGGGCGGAAAAGTGGTGGCGCAAGGTCATTGGGAAGAGCTGGCCCGCAACCCGCATTCTTTGACCGGGCAATATCTGAGCGGTCGCAAGTCGATTCCGATCCCTGTCCAGCGGCGTCCTACCAGCAACAAATGGCTTCAGGTCATTGGAGCCACTGAAAATAATCTCAAAAATATTGATGTAAAGTTTCCAATCGGAATCTTCACCGTGGTCACGGGGGTTTCGGGTTCGGGAAAATCCACCTTGGTGAATCAAATTTTGCGCAAGGCTTTGGCGGCTCATTTCCATGGTGCCCTGGAGGTTCCTGGCAAGCACAAGAAGATTGAGGGACTGGAGCATCTGGACAAGGTCATCGAAATTGACCAGACTGCAATCGGTCGCACTCCCCGATCCAATCCCGCCACCTACACCAAAATATTTGATGACATCCGCGATCTTTTTGCTGCACTCCCTGAATCCAAAATCCGCGGATATTCCAAGAGCCGTTTTTCCTTCAATGTGCCCGGCGGGCGTTGCGAGGAATGCGAAGGTGCAGGCGTAAAATCCATCGAGATGCAGATCCTCCCCAATGTGGAAGTGCCTTGCGAGGCTTGCAATCGCAAACGTTTCAACGATGCCACCCTCGAAATTCATTTCAAAGGCAAGACCATCGCCGACGTGTTGGCCATGACCATTGCCGAGGCCACGGAATTCTTCCGCGACCATCCCAAGCTCCGCAAGCCCCTTGATGTTTTAATGGACCTCGGCCTCAGCTATCTGCAGCTGGGCCAGCCCTCTACGACTCTCTCGGGAGGTGAAGCCCAGCGCATGAAGATCAGCACGGAATTGCGTCGTCCGGGCACCGGGCGTACCTTATATCTCCTGGATGAGCCGACCACCGGGCTTCATTTCGAAGACATTAGCAGATTGCTGGAATGTTTGCAGCGCCTAGTCGAAAAGGGAAACACCATGATTGTCATTGAGCACAATCTGGATGTGGTCAAATGTGCGGACTGGGTGATCGATATGGGTCCCGAGGCGGGTGAAAAAGGTGGAGAGCTCCTGGTCACAGGAACTCCCGAAAAAATTGCGCAGGCAAAAAACTCCCACACCGGCCGCTTCCTCCAGCCTTTGCTCGAAAAGCACGCTACTGCGTTGTCCAATCCCTCCCAGGGCTACCTCATGGCGGCGGAGCGCCCCCAGGTTCCTTATAAAGTGACTCCGGATCTCGATATTGTCGTGCAGGGTGCGCGCAAGCACAACCTCAAGAATTTCACCGTCCGCATTCCTCGGCACAAGATGACCGTGGTTACGGGTCTTTCGGGCTCTGGCAAGTCGTCCTTGGCCTTTCACACCCTTTTTGCGGAGGGTCAGCGGCGGTTCGTGGAATCTCTCTCCACCTACGCCCGGCGCTTCCTGGGCAAGGTAGACCGGGGCATGGTGGATTCCATTCAGGGCCTTGCGCCTTCCATCGCCATTGACCAGGGCAGCGCCAGCCGAAGCCCTCGTTCCACCGTTGCCACCATGACGGAGCTCTACGACTACTTCCGTATTCTGTGGGCTCGTGTGGGCGCTCCCCACTGTGTTCATTGTGGCAAGGCCACTTGCCGGCATTCCACTGCAGATGTTGCGGACATCGCGGGTAAAAAATCCGGCATGGTTCAAGTTTTGTTTCCATTATTCCTCAATAATGTGGCGCGGAGTTTTATGGCCAAGGAGGCGGGCCAAGTTACTGGCCTTGCCGATCGCCTTACGGAGCTTGGGTTCCGGCGACTCCTGGTGGATGGCAAATGGCTCGAATTGCCTGGGGCAAAAATCCCCTCCAGCCTCAAATCAGCCTGGGTAGTGGTGGATCGGGTTCCGGTCAATGCCGCCAGCCGTGCGCGCCTTGTTGAAGCCGTCGAAAAGGCCTATGAAGAGGGCAATGGACTTCTCGGCCTTCTGGGCGAAGGGGTCAAGCCTGAATTGTATTCACAGGTTCCGGGCTGTTCCGATTGTGGCTGGTATCTGGAACACGATCTGGATCCCAAGAATTTCTCCTTCAATTCCCATTGGGGCGCTTGCGAGACCTGCCAAGGCCTCGGAAAACTCAATGGTTCCTTCTGCTTTTCCTGTGAAGGTGAACGACTCAAACCCGAGTTCCGCAATGTTCGCATCGCTGGGCAGAATGTTTCCCAGACCTCGTCCCTGACCATTTCCCAGGCAATCCATTGGTTTGACGATCTCAAATTGGATGGAGCCTCCCGAAAAATTTCCGCACCCCTTCTGCGCGAAATCCACGGCCGACTGGAGTTTTTATTGGGCGTGGGCTTGGACTATCTGGGGCTTGACCGCTCGGGCGAAACCCTTTCCGGAGGCGAGGCCCAACGCATCCGTCTGGCCTCCCAAATCGGTTCTGGTCTCGAAGGCGTGTTGTATGTACTCGATGAGCCTACAGTAGGTTTGCATCAGCGCGATACCCAGCAACTGCTGGATACATTGTATCGCCTGCGGGAATTGGGAAATACACTTGTGGTCGTCGAGCACGATTTGGAATTTATTCGGTCCGCGGACCATCTGCTCGACCTTGGCCCTGGTGCCGGTGAATTCGGGGGAGAGGTTGTGGCAGAAGGAACCCCCAAGGCGTTGTCGTCGAAAGCGGCCCTGGCAAAATTCCCCCTTTCCCAAACCGTGCCATTCCTTGCCGGCAAGGTGCGCGTGAGTTCGGACCATCCATTCCGTCCCGTGGGCGAAGGGGATTGTCCCTGGATTCGTTTGGAGAACCTTCGCAAGAACAACATTCAAGATGTTTCCGTCAAAATTCCCGTGGGCCGCGTGACTGCCGTGAGCGGCGTTTCTGGCTCTGGCAAATCGTCGCTGGTCATGGATTGTCTGTTGCCCTTGGTTGCCAACGCCATCAAGCCCCGCAGCCGAAAGAACCTGGCCATGGGCAAAATCCAAATGCCCGAAGGCTTTACCGAGGTCCAGCTGGTTGATCAGGATCCCCTTGGTGGGACGCCCCGGTCTACGCCTGCGTCCTACACAGGTGTGCTGGATTCCTTGCGCAAGCTCTACGCTTCCTTGCCCCAGGCCAAGCTCAAGGGTTTTGGGATTGGTCGCTTCAGCTATAACAAGTTTGAAGGCCGTTGTCCCACCTGCGAAGGCCGTGGGTTCATTGAAATTGAAATGCACTTCCTCTCCGATGTCTGGGAGCTTTGTGAATCCTGCAAGGGCCGGCGCTACAACGCCGAAACCCTCACGGTCCTTTTTCGGGGTAAATCCATTGCCGATGTCCTCGAGATGCGTGTGGACGAGGCGGTAGAATTTTTCCAGGACCACAAGTCCATGATCAAGCCATTGCGGCTTCTCAAGGAAGTGGGGCTGGGGTATTTGAGGCTCGGGCAGTCCGCCACAACGCTTTCCGGTGGCGAGGCTCAGCGCCTCAAGCTGGCCACCGAGCTCGCCCGTTCGGCACGTAGCGCCAAAGGGGTGCTGTATTTGCTGGATGAACCGACCACCGGCTTGCATTTGCGGGACATTCAGGCCTTGTGGAATGTGATTCAGGGCTTGGCCGACCAGGGCAGCACCGTGGTGCTGGTGGAGCACCACCCGGACATGATTCGCCTGGCCGATTGGGTGATCGACCTGGGGCCCGAAGGGGGGGACAAGGGGGGGAAAGTCCTTTTTCAAGGGGCTGTCGCTGACTTCCTGGCTCAAAAAGGTAAGAACGCTACTCGGGAAGCCCTCTTGAGGAAATAGGGTTTCCTGATTGCATTCGCAAAATGGAATTGGTATAATTCCCCATATTGCTCACCGCATGCTCTGGGACTACTCATGAGAAAACACACGAATCGACTCTTGCTCTGCACCCTTATTTTTGCCGCAACTTCCTTTGCGGGAAAATCCACAATCAGTCCCACGGACTTTGTCCCCAAGGATGTGGAAGTCGGAACCTCCATTCCCATGATTCCGGATCTCGGAAACAAATTGCTGGCGAGTCCGCTGAGTGCAATGGAGCCCGGATATCTATATCTTCGGAAAAAGAACGATGCCCGCACCTATTCGTGGTACAAGGCCAAGCCTACTCCCGACGCATTCCGCATCCTCAAGGCCTTCCGCCCCGATGGCATGTCTCCGGACTCCTTCGCCATGATGAAGTTTTATCCAACCCGGATCGCCAAAGCTTATCAGGATGAAGCTGAGATTTATTTCGACAGGAATTTCATTTATTCCAGCCGGGTTCCCACGTTGTTTTTTGTCAGCAACGACTTGTGGATCGAGCTCAAGAGTCAAGAAATCAGCATGGGATCCTTGGAGGTGGAAAGCACTCCTCCCGCTACGGCCATTTTGGATCAGGATTCTGCGGTGGCCACTCCCCTCACGCGCGCAGGGCTCGTCACCGGAATTCATGTGGTGAAACTTTCCGCTCCAGGGTTTCTTCCGGTGGCTTCTGGGGTGAATGTTGCCAAGGGACAGACGACCCGCAAAAATATTCAACTGATTCCCGTTGACACCACAGGGTTCAGCGCTTCGGTGCCCGTTTCCATGGATGCCCTTCTGGGAGCGACGGTTCTCCCGGACCTTGAACCACTCTGGGATGTCTTGCAAGTGAGCAAGGACAAATACGCATCCTTCCTGGAAGACCGCAAACAACATTTCGGAAAGCTGTATCCTAAGCTAATGCCCGCGCCCGTTGGGACTCCCGTTGGCGACGTGAACTATGCGCGCTATCGCGACGCCTATCAGCAGACTCGCGACGAGGCTTATGGAATTTTCCTCTCCAGTCAGGTTTCCGGTAGCAAGGAGCTGGAAGAAATGATTTCCCTAGCTTCTGCCCGCAAGGATTCCCTGGAATTACTGACCATCACCGAACGGGTCCTGGTGGAGAACATCAAAGCCACACCGGAAGCCCTGGGCGTGGTGGGGATTCAGCTCAAGTTCAAGTCCAAGGATGGTCGCCTCGATGCGGGTTGGCTCGGTTCCTTCAAGGATTCTACCTTGGTTCTCGATTCGATTCTTCCAACCCTTAAGGACAGTCTGGGATGGTGGTATTTTAGCGTAACCCTGCAAAATAAACCGGTGAAACTCATTTCCGCCAATCAGCCTTTCCGCAAGCAATACCGCTATGCATCCTTAGCCCTGGTCGGCCCCAATGGCTCGATTCCCTTGATCGGAAAATTCGTTCTTCCGGACTATCTGATGGAGCAACCCGTTGTCCTGGCCTGGCTTGGCGTCCCCGTAAAGGTTGACACCACTAAAAACATCCCTGAAGCATTTGTCCCAACCAAAGTCACGGACGAGCGTCCTATTTGGCTTGCCCAGCTTCGGGGCGAGATTGCGGAAATTCCGGGTGGCACCTTCCGCTACAAGGGAAAAATGGTGGAAATGTCTCCTTTCGCCCTCAACACGAAGGAAGTCTCCCAGGAGCATTTTCAGTGGATCACGCTACAAAGTCCCGCCAGCAAGAACAAGGCAAAATATGTCGGTGCCCGCAAGCCCGTCCACAATATTGACTGGGAAGAGGCCGAGGCCTTCTGTCGCGAAATCGGAGGGGCGCTCCCCACGGAAGCACAATGGGAATATGCCGCGAGAGCCGGTACGGGCGAAGTCAAAGTCCCAGGTGCCTTCGGTGATTTCGCTGTGTACTACGAGAATTCTGCGAAACTTAAAATGGAAGATCCTGCCCACGGACCTCAGCCCGTGGGTCTGCGCAAGGCTAATGCTTGGGGTCTGTATGACATTGCCGGCAATGTATCCGAGTGGACCAACGATTACGATTCCTGGTTTTCTTTCTTTGTTGACTCCAAAGATCCTAAAGGGGCCTTTTGGGGAACCGACCGCATCTTCAAGGGTGGTAACTGGAAGAGCGATTCAGATGAGCTGAATCTTAGTGAACGGGATTATGAAGATCCCCGTTACTGGGGTTCATCCATGGGAGTCCGTTGTGCATTCCCTAGCATGCAGGTGCGGTCACTGGATTCTCTAAAAGTGATTCTGACTCAAAAGGATTCCTTGGCCACGGCCAAGGGAGTGGTGCTGATGGGCGGCGCCCTGAAGACCCGCCTGGCGAAGTAAGTTTTTACCGAATCTCTTTTACGGCGGTGTTTCCCATTTCGTCCCGGACTTCGATCCGAATAGGCGAATTCGGGGTCATCGCTGCTTTTAAAATCACAATCTCAGACGGTTCGGAATCAAATTCCGCAGGGATCCACTTGTTCCCTTGAGTCACTTTGATTGCGTTTCCATCCGGAATCCCAGCCCACCATTCCGTTACCGGAATTCGGATCACCGCCTCGGGCTTTCCCCGGACCATGGTCAGCGTATCCCTAGGCTCGCCGATTTCTGGAGCCAGAGTATCCACAGAGAAGGTCAGGTCCCGTAGCTCGTCCAGATTGGCGCAAACCCGGCCAGGAGAAGCGTTGATGGTCTGTTTGGAAAAGATGAACCACACGCGGGCGGTTTCTCCGAGCCAGAACAGCCGGGGAATGTTGCGCGCCGATGAATCGCGCAGGGAGGTGACCGGAGTCCTGAACTGTGGTGGCAACGAATCGGGAAGGTTTACACAAACCTCCAAATTGCCCTTCAAATGCAGTCCTTTAGGATGGAACACCCAACCCGGGGTCACTCCAGGGACACTGTCAGAAATATCATTCACCTTCTCCCAGGCCAAAGCATTGGCAAACATGGGTTCGGCCGGATCGAAGAAAAGGGAAACTCCGTTTTCTTTCCAGGAAATCGGCTTGGCAATTTTGGATGGCAGAGCCATGACATGAATTACTCTGGGCTGAGATCCTGCCACGCCAGCGACTTCAATCTGGCGGGTCTTGGGCCACTTGGAAAGAATGGTGCGCAGAGGGGTGGGCGTGTGGGGCATGCTTGCGCAGGGATTGGCGTTGATCCCTTTCCCAGCCAAATCAAGGAGGCGAAATTTCTGCGAGGAACACAGGGAAAGGTCCATCCAGGGCCTTGCCAGGAAGGTGAATAGCAGGGAATCCTGGAGTTTGCGCAGGGGTGGGGGCGTCAAGGAGTCCGCAACCGGACACAAGGCCTGCGGTGTTAAGGCAAAGCTGGATTGGTTCTGCGCCTGATCCACAATTTCCACCTGCAAGGGGCGAGGATTTTTCTTTGCGGAAAGCGCTTTGGCGAGCTCGGGCGCATTCCAAATTTCAATGGCATCGTTTTCCTCCGATCCTCGTCCGATATGGTGCCAATCGCCTGCAGTGTCCGTCTCTTCGCTCCACAAAAGCTCCTCACGGATGCGAACCATTTTTCCAAAGGTCTGGCGGTGGTATTCTTTTTCGAAGAGCGAATCGGCATTCTGCCGTACCAGAATGCGAAACACGCTCATGGGATTTTCGCGGGGTTCGCGGGAATAATCCGCAATCTTCAAAGCCATGCGGGGGTTGCGAAAGGATGGATCAACCTGGAGACAGCCTTGGGCGATTTGTGTGGCACTCGTCAAGCGGACTAGGCCATCGGGGTTGGACGCATCCCAAACGGCGGCTCCGATCAGGGTGGGGGGGAGTGTGTCGCTGCATGCCACCCCGTGCAGGCATGGATTGAGCACCACGGTGCCCGTGGAATCGCGGAATTCCACATGCAAATGAGGATTTCCGATGCCCGTACTCCCGCTGAATGCGAGAGTATCGCCTTCCTTGAAGGAGCCCACCGCTCCCCCGGGCAAATTCCATTCAAAGTCATTTTTCCGGTTCGCCAATTTTTGGGCTTCAAAGGCTAAATCCAGGCGGGGTGCAAATCCGGAGAGGTGCGCAAATACCCAGATATGGCCTGACTTCCCACGGAAAAGAAGGTTCCGGCCATAGAGGGATGGCGTTTGCCGGAGTAAATAGACTTGTCCATTTTCGGGAGCCAGCACGGGCCATCCTTCCTGCATTTCGGTTGACCAGTCCACTCCGGCATGGTAACGGGTACCCCGGTTTTCTCCAAAGGAGGAGGTGGTGTAGGCCGGCCGTCCCAGGGGAGCCCAGGAAAAGGAGACGATGGCCAAGGCGAGGATAGAGAGGATCATTCGATTGAAATTCATTTGCCCAAATTAGCAATGATTGGCTAAGCAGGGATTTTTCTATTATCGTGACCATGCGCATCACGGAAATTTTCTCCTCCATTCAGGGAGAAGGGCCCTTTATGGGAGTTCCCAGTTTTTTTGTACGGCTCGCGGGGTGTAATCTCCGCTGTGGGTGGTGCGATACCCCCCAGTCTTCCTGGACTCCGGTGGGAAAGGAAATGTCCATTGCGGAAATTTTGCAAAAGGTCGCTGAATCACGGATGAAAACCGTGGTGGTCACGGGCGGAGAACCCTTCCTGCAGGCCGAATTTCCTGAGCTTTGTGATGCATTGATGGCAGCGGGTCTCTCCGTTCATCTCGAAACTTCCGGTACCATTTTTAGAGAAGTGTCCGCCGACCTGGTTTGTGTTTCTCCCAAACTTTCGGGTTCTGCGCCGGATCCGTTGAAATTTCCTGAACTATACGCCAAGCATGAACGGGCTCGGCTTTCCCCGGAAACATTGTCACAGTTTGTCCGGTATTTTGGCAAGCGCCTGGTGTTCAAATTTGTCGTTGCTTCCAAAACCGATGTCCACGAAGTGAAAGCCTTGCTGAATCAATTGGACTTCACCGATACCGCCCAGGTGTTTCTGATGCCACAGTCCCGCACCGCAGAGGAGCTGAGGGATTTGGCCCCCATGGTCGCGGGCTTTTGCGTGGAGTCCGGATTCAGGTACTCGGACCGTCTGCACGTTCGCCTCTGGGGCAATACCCCCGGGCGCTAAACGCATCGTCAATTGTGTTGGGACATGCAACATGTTTTGGAGTTGTCATGCCCGGAACGGGCATCACAGAACTCTGGTAAATGCATGGTGATACCCGTGCCGGGCATGACAGATTGGTGTCGCATAATTAACGACGATGTTAGTATATTGGGATGTAATCGTGATTGCTGAAGCTTTCATTCTGCTGTTTCCCTTGTTGGCCGCAATTCCCCTTGCCGCCGGGTGGATTTTGCATCGTCTTCCCGGGCAGGAGCACGAACGTGCCTGGCCCATGCTTATGGTGGTCTCACTTCCCTTTGTGGTCTGGCAATGGGCGCTGGCCTATTTCTTTTATGGGTCTGCCGTTTGGATTTTCTGGACCCGGTTGGTGGACCCCTTCTTTCTCATGGGACTGCTCGCAAGCGTGCTTCGGGCCGAAAGTGGCATTGCGGGTGTAGCGGATGATCGTCATCGGCGTTTCATTTTTCAATTGATTCCCTGGGTTGTCGCGAATGCGGGCCTACAGCTTGTCTGTCGAATTTTTCCAGAGATTTCGGGGTATATTTCCGTGTTGGCTGTGCTTGTGGTCGGAGGCCAAATTGTCCGGGCCTATTCCCGATGGACCATTCGGCCCCGGATTCGGCAACGAATTTTGGTGGCGGTCTGGATTTTGGTATCTGTAATCCCCTTGCCTTTTTTCCGTTTGTTTTTCCTAGTCCATCTTGCCTATGTCTGGGGCGAAAGGGTGCTGCAACAGCTTACGATTCTTTCGGATCGCGGGCGGGCCCAAGAAAACGAAAAACGCGTGATCTCCCATATTTCCGAAACGTTGACGACCGTGATCCAGGATGTGGGGAATTTTCAGTCGTCCATTCTCAGTTACCTCCAGGGGTTATGCACGTCCCTGGAAGTCAAGGCTGGAGCGCTCTACCTGTGGGACGGGGAAGCCAAGGTGTTCCGGGTTGCCCAGGTACATGGCTTATTTTTCCCCTTGACGCGCAGCGTGGAGCATACCTTCATGCGGGAGCGGGCGCTTCAAGATTTGGTACGCAGTATTGAGATATCTCAGAGCGATAATCTGATTTGGGAATGTGGTCATAGCCGTCATCCCATTCATTTGCCTTATGCAAGCCAAGATGTCCGGATTCAAAAGCTGGGTGGTGACAATAACATACAAACTCTAGTCCTCACTCCGCTTTTGTTGGAAAAGGAATTGTTGGGTGTTCTGGTCCTGCAGAACAAATTTTACGAGCGCTACTTCTCCGAGAGCGATGCTTATTTAGTATACACCTTTGCCCACTACGCCACTCTCATGGTCAACGCTTCCCGGATGTTGCGCGACCGGGTGGATCGGGAGCGGGTGCAAAATGAATTGATCCTGGGTCGGCGCATCCAGTCGGACCTGCTCCCGCGGCGGATCCCGATTGTCAAAGGAATTGAGCTTGCGGGCTCCATGACTCCCGCTAAAGAAATTGGGGGGGATTATTACGATTTTATTGAAGCAGGTCCCAATCGTCTGGGAATTGCGATAGGTGATGTCTCCGGAAAAGGTGTGCCCGCCGGCATGCTCATGACCATTCTGCAGACATTGCTGCATTCCCAATACCGGCATTATCCCAATACCAAGGACTTGCTGGTGGCGATCAACGCGAGCATCGCTCAGAAGATCAAGTCCAGCATGTTCATCACCTTCCTGCTTTTTGAATGGAATGCCGAGGAGTATTCCTTAAAATACTCGGCCTGTGGCCATGAGCATATTTTGCATTTCCGTGCCAAGGAACACCGCCTAGATTGCTTCCGTTCCGGAGGCATTGCACTGGGGATGACGGAAGATATCAGCGAGATTGTTCGGGAACGCCAGTTGATTGTGGGCCCAAATGATACGGTTCTTGCCTACACGGATGGCATTATCGAAGCCCGCAACCCCAATGGCGACATGTATGGTTTGGAACGGCTAAAATTATTTACCGAGGCTCATCAAGGCCAGCCGGCCGAGAGTATCCGCGCGGCGCTGATGGAGTCCCTCGCGCAGTTTTGTCGAGGCGAGGAGCAGGCCGACGACATCACCTGCATCATCATGCGCTTTTAAGCCTCTGTAAAAATCCACTTGACTCGCGGGCTTTGGGGATGTATAATTATCTCATCATGAACAACAACCTCCTTCTTAGCCTATCTGAATCGTAACGGAGCGATGGTTGTTGCACATTTGCAAAAAAGCCTGCTCCAACGAGTGGGCTTTTGTCATTTAGAGAAAAAGGAAATATTATGAACGCTAGAAAACCATTCTTCTATGATGTCACCTTGCGTGACGGGAACCAGGCATTGGCCAACCCCTGGAATACACAACAGAAAGAACAGGTATTTCGCCAGCTCCTCAAGCTGGGCGTTCAAGGCATTGAGGTCGGATTCGCCAATGCCTCGGACATGGATTTCGAAGCCTGTGAGCACTTGGCCCGCCTGACGGCGGAATTGGCCGGTCAAGGTGATGAAACCGCTCAAAAGGTTGTCATCTCCGGCTTGGCGCGAGCCATTCCTGCCGACATCCAGAAGGTCTGGGACGCAGTGCAATTTGCCCCCAATCCGCGTATTCATACCTTTTTGGCCACTAGCCCCTTCACCATGGAAAATGTGTTGCGCTTGCCTCCTGAAAAGGTGAAGCAGAAAGCCGCCGAAGCAGTGGCCTTTGCCAAATCCTTGGTGGGAGAGCGCGGGACCGTGCAATTCTCGGCGGAACATTTCGGTGACTGTCAGGACAACCTGGATTTTGTGATCGAGGTTTTCCACGCAGTGATCGCAGCGGGTGCCACCACATTGAATTTGCCCAATACCGTCGAGCGCTACCGTCCCATGCTGTTTGTCGAAATGGTGCGCAAAGTCGTGGAAGCGGTGCCATCGCACATAACTGTTGCTGTCCACAATCACAATGATTTGGGCATGGCCACGGCAAGCACCGTCGAAAGCTATTTCGTCGGTGCGGTGCAGATGGAAACCGCTTTGAACGGCCTGGGCGAACGTGCGGGCAACACCAATATGTACGAGGTGGCTGTCGCATTGCACAATTGCGAGGTCGATGTTCCCTTGAAGCTGGATGAAATTTATGAGACGGCCTTGCTGGTCTCCAAATGGGCGGGCGTGCCCATCTATTCCAAGGCTCCGTTGATTGGTGCCGAGGCGGTTTCCCACCGTTCAGGAATCCATCAGGATGGCGCCTCCAAGACCAAGGGCATGAAAAAGGGAGCCTATCGTCCCATCGATTATTCCGTGATCGGTCGTAATGACAACGATGTAATCACCTTTACCTCCCAGTCCGGAAAGACTGCGGTGTACGAGATGATTGGAAATTGTGGATACAAGATCGCCATTGATGAAGCTGCGGAATTGCAGCCGGTCCTGAAGGTTGTCAGCGAGAGCGAAGGAGAACTTTCCGAAGACCGGGTCCTGGAAGTATTCCGCAAGGAACGCGTCAATGTGAATGGGCGCTTGGTATTCAACAATGTGGAAGTCCTGCCCGATGACAAGGAATTCGTCTTCCGCTTCAAGAAGGACGGCGTTTCCAAGGAACAGCATGTTTCGGCGGAAGGCCCCATTGAGGCGTGCCTGATTCTGATGCGTGAAGAGGGTTTTGCGGTGGAATTGCAGAGCTACAACCAGTCCGTGGTTCCCTCCCGGGATCCCATCTGGGCCGGACGTGCTCTGTCAGAAATCTCCCTGCGTGGGAACGGGCGGACCGTGGTGGGCCGTGGCGTTTCCAACGACACCATCATTGCGAACATGAAGGCGTTGTTTGGCGGCGTGAATCTGCTGTGGGGCTGCTAATCAATCGTCCAAGTCGGCCCAGCGCGAAAGAGTGCCCCTAGGTCCGCAGGTCCTTCCTGCCGGATCACCGCATGTTCCTGTTCCTGTACCAGATGGTGGTACTCGGGATGATTCACTTGCTTGAAAATGCCAATAGGAACGGGCCTATGCGGGTAGGTGAAATCAGCGAGGGCGTGAGTCAACAAGGAGTGCTCGGCATTGGGCTTATGGATGAGCACGCGCTCTTTGCTGTGGGCGCCTTCGCCAATGGGTGCCACTTCAATCTCCAGATTTTCCGCGAATATTCCTTTTCCATGGCCCGCTCCAAATCGTAGAGGCTCTCCCTCCTCCAGGTGCAGCAAGCCTTCTTCGCGATGGGTCCTTCCAATGTAAGGTTCGTGGGTTTTGTCGTTGAAGATCACGCAGTTCTGCAGGATCTCTACGAAGGCCACGCCTTTGTGCCTGCCTGCGGCTTCAAAGGTCTTCTGCATGTGCGCAACATCGTTATCCAGGGTGCGGGCAACAAAAGTCGCGCCGGCCGCCAGGGCAAAGCGAATGGGATTGATGGGTTGGTCAATGCCTCCGTATGGTGTGGAGCTGGTCACCGAGCCCTGTTTAGAGGTTGGGCTGAGTTGGCCTTTGGTGAGTCCGTATATCTCATTATTAAAAAAAAGGATTTTTAAATCCACATTGCGACGCAGGGCATGTAGAAGGTGGTTTCCTCCGATGCTCAGGCCATCGCCGTCACCCGTGATCACCCACACCATCAAGTTGGGGTTTATGGCCTTGAGGCCAGTCGCTATTGCAGGTGCACGGCCATGGATGGTGTGGAATCCATAGGTGTTCATGTAATAGGGAAAGCGACTGGAGCAACCGATCCCCGAAACAAAAGCCACATCTTCGCGCTTACGGCCCAGTTTGGGGAGGATGGATTGCACGGCGCTCAGGATGGAGTAATCACCACAGCCGGGGCACCAACGAACTTGGGAATCGGATTTGAAATTAGTTTTGGAACAGCTCTCATCACTCATTTTTCGGACACTCCGCTTTGGGTCAGATTGGCTTCAAATACATGTACCAGCTCAGAAACTTTGAAGGGCTGACCTTGCACCTTCTGGTAGCTGTGGACCTTAACGCCTAAACGACCCTGGAGCAAAAATTGCAATTGCCCCACATTCCATTCAGGCACGAGAACTCTTCGAAATGATTTGATGATGTCATCTATCCCTTTTGGCAGGGGATTGAGCATGCGCAGATGCAAGTGAGCAATGGAAGCACCATGGTCAAGAAGACGGTCGACCGCTGTGGCTACGGATCCAAGGGTTCCACCCCAGGACACCACCAGCAGGTCACCCGAGCCCTTGCCCGCCCGCAGGGTTGCCGGGGGAAGGAAATCCGCGACGGCGGCAAGCTTGGCTTGGCGCTCATCGGTCATGACTTGATGGTTGAGGGAATCGTAGCTGATCTTACCTGTTAATGATTCGCCCTCAATGCCACCAATGCGGTGTTCCAAATCAGGTGTTCCGGGAATGGCCCAAGGACGGGCACCCGTTGCCACATCACGCTTGTAGGGCAAATAAGGGCCTTCGCCCCACATTTCGCGGGTCATGGAGGGAGTGCGCAAGTCAGGTAAATCTTCTTCGGCAGGAATCAGCCAGGGTTCGGAACCGTTGGCGATGTAGCCGTCGGTTAATAGGATGACTGGTGTCATGTGACGCAAGGCAATCTGGCACGCTTCCAGGGTGGCATCAAAACAGTCCGCAGGGCTTGCCGCCGCAAGGACCGGAAGGGGGCTGTCGCCGTTTCTTCCGAAGGTGGCCTGTAGCAAATCGGATTGCTCGGTCTTGGTGGGGAGTCCGGTGGAAGGGCCGCCCCGTTGCACATTGATGATGACGACAGGCAATTCAACCTTGACCGCCAAGTTGATTGCTTCCATTTTTAGGCAGAGGCCGGGACCCGAGGTGGTCGTGACCGCAAGGCCACCCCCGAAGGCAGCCCCTACTGCCGACGCTGCTGCGGCGATTTCGTCTTCGGCTTGGAAGGTCTCGACCCCGAAATGTTTCCATTGGGCCAGTTCGTGCAGGATTTGGCTTGCGGGTGTGATGGGGTAACTGCCCAAAAAGAGGCGTCGGCCGGAACGTTTGGATGCGGCCACCAGGCCCAGCGCACAGGCCTCATTGCCCGAAATCTTGCGGTATTCTCCCGGAGGCAATTTGGCGGGCTTGACCTCGTAGGCGCCGGATTGGAACAGCTCGAGAGTTTCTGCGTGGGAATTGCCTGCGCGAAGTGCGGAAATGTTGGCTTCAGCGATTTCAGGATGGGCGGCAAACTTCTTGCGAATCCACTCTTCCGTGTGGTCCAGAGGTCGCCCGAAGATCCAGTTTACCAGGCCCAGGGCCCACATGTTTTTACAGCGGGCCGCATTTTTTCCCTTGACGGGGCCACCGGCCAAAGCCTTTTCTGTCAGGGAATGGATATCCAGTTGAATCACGCGGAAGTCGCTCAGAGTGCCATCTTCCAGAGGATTGGATTTGCATTCTGCAAGCTTCAGGTGCTTTTCATCAAATCCATAGGTGTCCACAATCAGGATACCCCCTGTCTTCAAATCATGCCGATGGACCAAAAGGGCCGCGACATTCATGGCTACCAAGGCGTCCAGCTCATCGCCCGGAGTGCTGATGTCGCTAGAGGCAAAATGGATCTGATAAGCCGAAACCCCGGCCCGGGTGCCAATGGGGGCGCGTATTTCAGCAGGGTAATCCGGGAAGGTGGCGAGGTCATTTCCGAATTCGGCACTGGTGGTCGCAAACTGCGCCCCGACCAGTTGCATGCCGTCACCGGAGTCTCCGGCAAAGCGGACTACTGCAGATTTTAGGTCAATTTTCATCAAAGAAATATACCCCCATGGACGCGGAGTTTGGAATCGGTTTGTCAGCTATACCCGTCATTCATCGGCGAAACGAGCCTTGTTTCACGGAGAGGTATCTGTGGATACGCTAGGGACAAAAAATGAATATTGTCCAAACGGTGTTATTTTTGCTAATCTATCTTTGTTCCATTCTGGATCATTTTGGAGTAGGCATGGCCAACATTCGGTATAAGAAAACTCTTTTGTACAAAGTGGTTTTGCTGTACTTTTTTTTCAATATCATCAGCATCTCGTTTTTCACTTTTGTGATCGCAAATAATCAGGCCGAGCTGGTTGTCGAGAATACCCGTGGGCAAGCTACGGATTTAATGGAATCCCTTTTGGGAACCCTCCAGAAGTCCGTGCAGAAAGGGCCCTCGCTTGCGGTGACCGATAGCGCAAGCACGTTGGCAACGTTGCAAGAGGTGTTGAAGGGGTTACCCCACAAGTACCTGATCCTCCAGGAGGACAGTTTGGTTCTGGCGAGTTCCCCCGGGTTCACCTCCATTCCATCAGACTTCCGGGCCGGGGCCTTGAAGGCTGCGACCTCCCGGGAATTTTCTGGAAAATCCTGGTATCTGCAGGTGAAGCAATGGGATCGGGTGATCCGCTTTTTTGTGCCTTTGGATGAATTTGGCCTTCAAAAAACGACTCTCTTCATTGAAATGGACATGGATAAAATTGGAACCAGTGTCCGCAATTTGGTGCGCCTGGTCATTTTTACGGTAATCATTTTGTCTGTTCTGCATTTCTTCTTTGGATTCCTGGTCTTCCGAATCGTAGTCAGTCCCATCCAGCGGTTGTTTTTTGCCACCCACAGGTTGGCTGAAGGGGATTGGTCCCATAAGGTTGCATTCAAGCGTGATGATGAATTTGGGGCGCTGGGAGACAGTTTCGACAACATGGTGGCGACAATTCAGACAAATATTGCTGAATTGCAAAATCGTATGGACGCACTGGCTCTGGCCCACGGGCGCATCCAGCAAATGGCTATTACCGATGAGCTGACCGGGCTTCACAATCGGCGGCACTTATTCGAGCGCATGACCGAATCTTTAGCCACTTCCATTCGCTATCGATATCCTCTGGGTTTGATTTTAATCGACATCGATCACTTTAAAAAGGTGAACGATGTCCTGGGCCATTCGGCGGGTGACCAAGTGTTGCGGGATGTTGCAGCAGAGCTACGCAAGCATACCCGGGCAAGCGATATTTTGGCTCGCTATGGTGGAGAGGAACTGGTGGTTTTGCTACCCGCCTCTCAGCTTGCCGATGCGGTTCAGGCTGCGGAAAAGTACCGTCGCGCCATCGAATCCATGGTTACAATTCTCTCCGATGGAAGAGAGGTCCGGGTTACCATAAGCCTAGGGGTAACTGAATACTTGGTCGCATCCAGCGGGGCTGGGGGCGATCTGACCCTGGAAGCATTTATCAACGTGGCCGATGTGGGACTCTACCAATCCAAAAAGAATGGCCGCAATCAGGTAACCTCGAACCAATGAGAAAATGGAGAACGGAAATATTCCTTGCCCTGGTCGCCTGCATGGCGATTTGGTTCACAGCAGGATTGATCGCAGGAAGCGTTCGGCAACATGTGATCGAGCTTGAAATTTTGATGTTGGAGCGGGAATATCAGGATGAAGGAGCTCCTCATTTACACATGGTGGCCAAATTTGTGCGACAGTACAAGGCCTATAAGAAGGAACTCTCCCGTGCCGAGGTGGATTTGGGGGATCAGAAAATTCTGGCCGCATTTGCCGATAGCCTGAACACTTCGGGGAAAATTCATGGTGATCCCTCTTTTTTTGGGATGCTCAGCAAGGCCTCCATCAACGGGATTCGCCATTTGATGAATTCCCGATTATTGCCCGATACTACTGTATTTGAGGTCAATCGCCATCTGGAATTGGCGTATTATCTGGAGCGCAACCGCGAATACCGTCAGGCTCTGCGGGAGTATTCAGTCTTTTCGGAAACCGGGCCTGTTTTGGGAATAATCTGGTTGCACCAAGGCTATTGCCATGCCATCCTGGGCGAAGTTTCCCAAGCGCGAAATCTTTTCTTGCAGGTGATCCAGGAACATGGCGACTCTCAGCTGGGAGTCACCGCGTCCATTCTTCTTGCCTATCTGGAGAGGTTTGTCCATGAAGGGGGACGGGTGGCTTCTGGAGGAATGAAACGTCAGGAACGCGCGGTCAATTTGGCTGAATTGTTCCAATGCAAGGAAGCTTTGATGGTGATTGATTCCCTGGATGCGAAGGAGTCCCTGAAGGCAAGTACAGCCTACTACAAAGGACTTTGCCTAGAAGAATTGGGAGACAAACTAGGTGCAACCAAGTCCTATGCCAAAAGCATAAAGGGAAGCGAGGATTTGACCCTCTCCCGGGACGCCAATCGAAGGTTACTCATTATTGGCTCTCAAATTTCCCCATCCAATTCCATCCGGAATTCCGCCATACGAATGAATCAAACCTTTCAGGATCCAATATTCAAGGAAATTCAAAAGGCCGATCTTCCCAGCAGGGTCCTACCTGTTTCGGATTCAATTCCCGCCCAAGTCGCTCCGGAAATGGACTCCTTGGAAGAGTTTGTGAAGGAGAATGCTTCTACCCAGGCCACCTCCAAGACTCGACCTGAACGCGTCAAGCTGATGACCAAATCCGGAAAAGTTCTTTATGGAGAGCTTCTGTCTGGAAAACAGGATCGCATCCAGCGGATTCGCACCATTATGGGGGTGGTCGGGATTCCCCAAAAAGAAATAGCGAATATTATTGCTCAGTAAACCGGAGCACACGGAGCAGGGTGTCGGTCATGACAACCTGGGTCGAGGATCGGTTCATAATCAGGAATACCAAGCTTTCCGTGCTTTGCGCTTGGTAACGAATGGAGTCTCCGTCATTTTGGCGGTGGTATGCCGATTGGCCCGGCTCCGTGCCTGTAGCCAGGAAATCGTCCAAGGAAGCGTTGTCCATAAGATAGGCGTCAATCGTGGCCTTGCCTGCTACGGAACCCACCAGGGAGTCCCCTTCCTCCAGGTTCACGGTTTTCCAGAAGTGATTGCCGGCGTTAATGGGAAGTCCCGTGTGCAGGCTGACGGTGAAAATTTCGCTCATGTTCAGGTTTTTGACGATGTTTGGAATCGATGGCTCTGGGGACTGATAGCCAGCCAGGAGTAGCGCATTGACCTGCCAAGCCGTGTCGCCAGGATGGTTGATGGAAATGGTAAAACCATCGGAGCCATGGATGGCAAAGTGGAGAGGGAGGTTCAAATAGCCCGGGCCGATTTCGAATTCACCGCCAAGGGGTGTATAATTTTGAGCCTCGTTGCGTTGGTACGCGGCTTGCAGGGAATCGAGGCCACGAAGCAATCCATACACCTCCACCGAATCTGCATCCGCCGGAGATTCAATGTCGAAGCGAATACGAACTTCACAGCCAGCCCGCACCTTGAAATATTGTTGCACAATGGTGTCGTTAATTGGATGTAGAGGTGGAATTACAATGGAGTCCGCCGGGAGAGCTACGGTGTCCCGAATAGAAACAGAAGGAATTCCGCCATCGACCCATGCAGGATAAAAAGAATTGCACGACGACAGCAAGGCCACAAGGATGGTCCCCAGGCTAAAGAGGCGAATACGGATGGATCTCATTGAATTTCCTCCCGATTCACCAATTTGGGAAAAAAGGGCAAGGGTAGGGTGAGTCCCAGGCGGAGGTCGCCATACCCCTGAGTGTCGTAGGAATATTCAATTTGCAAAGCCATGGGCAACTGGGTGAAAAAATAATCGAGCCCAATGATCCCATTGATGAGTGCTTTAACTTTCTCGGAATATAGCGAGACGGTATTGATTTGGGTACGGGACATGCCTCCTTCGACGCCCGTGCGCAGAAGAAAAATGGTCCCACTTCGATTCCCTCGCAGGCCTTCTACGCCAGTGGCAAGTGGAATCGCCAAATGAATGCCGGCTCCTCCCGAAAAGCGCCTGCTTAGGGAATCCACCTTTTCGTGGTATTGCCATTGGGAATAGCTGGTCCATAGGCGCGGATTGAGCAAAAGCCTGCGCCCAAGCGGGTGGTAGTAGGCGAGGGACGTTGTAACCCCAAGAAGCTTGCTCGGAGCGGGATCGGTGGCCTTGGAGGGAAGATTTTTTCCGATAGTTCCCGAGACATTGAAGAAGGTTTTTCCAAAGAGATACCGGTTGCGTAGTTCGAAGGCTGCGCTCCCGGAACGGTTTCCCTGGAATTCATCGCGTAATGATTTCACCAGGGACAGGCGCTCTTTTTTGGTGAGAAGAATCGACTCGGCCCGGGCCATGAACGCTGCTTGCTGGACCAGGGATTTTACCTCGGATTCAAATAAATCATCGCGGAAGGGGAATGGAGGAATCACCGCGGAAAGCCTTTCGCGAATTTCTTTTTCGTTGGCAAGGAGCTGTGCGGAATCATTTTGAATTTGTGTGCTAATTTGCAGAATAATGCTATCCAAAGTCTGAATTCGCCTAGACTCCGCTTGGATTGAATCCACGCTGAAACTGAAGGAATCCAAAACCAAATTGGGAACCGGGAGTCTTTCCAGGCTTGGAATGATTACCAGGAAAGAATCCCGGGGAATACCCAGTGTCAAAATCTGGGAAAAATGACCCAGGCTACGCACAACAGCGTAGGATTTTTCAGGGGTCAGGCTATAATGAAAACAAGGGGTTGGCTGATCGGGAGCTGGAATCCCTCGAGTGAGAAACTGGACCCGGCTTGGAAGGGATGGTTTGATTTGAGTAATGCCAAAGCGTGAAGCCTGATTCAACGTTACTTTGGAAGTTCCGTCATCCAGCACGATCTTTTCTTTGTCAGAAAGAATCAGCCGGTTATTAAAAAGGATTTCGGCAATTTCCTGACCGGAGGGGGTCAGGAATCGGGTATGATTGATCGAGGAGGATGGAATCTGTTTGGGCCAGAGGAAGGCGTTTTTGGCGCTGTATAGCAGACTGTTGAGGTCGATTTGGTAGATGACTGGACTTGATTTTTCTTCTTGAATTCGGTAAAGGAAGTTTTCCGCCATCGCCGTTTCTGGTTTCGTGACCAAGGGGAGATTTTCGGATCCCATGAAATACCCGCTCCCCGGGGATTGGGCGAAACCTGATGCGACTAGGGCCAGGAAAGAAAGATGCTTCCACCAGGAAAAACGAATGAAATCGGGGTAAATCATTTTATTTTCCCATTGTAACCAAATTTTATGGGACAGATGCTGCTTTTTGTCAAAACATTTCCAGTCAAATTGATCGACTGGTTCAATATATACTCATCTGTCCCAAAAATTTCTGGAAATTTTCTCCAATTCGGGATACAATAGATCACAAATGTCATTGCTTGCGAAATTTTTGATCGGATTCCTATTTCTGGTGACGGAAGTGGCCGCGCTAGACTATACCTGGGATAACGATGTTTTGGCGGGCATTCAGGGAGGTGACGGAGACTGGTCAGCGGCTTCCCGTTGGACTGGGTCGGACGGTGCGGGAACGGTTCTGGTTTCTTGGCCTGGCGCGGGGAATTCTGCCACCTTTGGAGGCGCAGATAGCGTCCATTCGGTTACTGTAACGGGAACTCAATCCGTCCAAGGCTTGACTTTTTTGAATTCCGGCTATGTGATTCGTGGAGGTTCTCTTTTCCTTCAGCCACCCGCGCTGATTCGGGCAGATAGCTCCGCAATCATATCCTCCCGAATCCTAGGAGCCTCCGGGCTAATCAAGTCCGGGTTGGGAACCTTATCCCTCTTGGGTGGAATGCTCAATACCTATACGGGTGCTACGGTGGTCAACGAGGGGCGATTGATTCTCCAAGATGTCGATAGTCTTGCCAAGGGGACGTCGACCAACAGTTTTGAAATTGCCGCTGGCGCGACCTTGCAGTTGGATGCCAATACCCGTTCCATCCATTTGGGTTCCAGAACGACTGGCGGGATTGTGATTTCGGGCTCCGGTACTCTGGAAAAATCGGGCTTGCAGCCTCTCTATCTGGGGGAACAAGGAAGCAACGGGTATTTGGTTCAAATGAATATGTCGGGTGGCACTATCGATATTCAGGAAGGAACCCTCAGGAATGGGGGCTGGCTAGGCGGGGTCTGGACCAACAACAAAGCCAGCATGAACATAGCGGGCGGGGCGATATTTGATGTCTGGAATGGAAATCCGGTATTTATTGATGGACTGAATGGAGCGGGAACCGTCGGAATGGGAATCAATGCGGGCAAAAAATATTTGACGCTAGGAGTCGATAATGGTTCGGGGGTTTTCACCGGAACAATTGTAGCCGGCTCTTCTCCCATTGCCATCATCAAGCAAGGCTCAGGTTCACAAACGCTGGAAGGAGCGAACACCTTCTCCGGAGGCTATACCCATCAGTCCGGAGTCACCCAGGTCAAGCACAACACAGCCCTGGGATCGGGGGCAACCATTATGAATGGGAGTGGCCAAATTGTTCTGGGTGGGGGTGTCCAGGTCGCCAATTCTCTGACCGTTTCTTCATGCGCTCCGGGGGGTGGACAAGGAGCCTTGCAATCGAATTCGGGGACGGCCACTTGGGCTGGCCCCATTACTCTTAATGCGGGTTGCACCAACGGGGGGCATTTTGCCACTTCATCCGCCGGGGGCCTGGTCCTTTCCGGAGCGATTTCCGCCGGGGCAGGGGTTGTGGTTTCGCAGCGTTATGGTTCCATCATTTATCAGGGCGGTGGCTCAGCTTCTGCGTTTTCTTTGGTACAAGGAGTGGCACAGCTTGGTGCGAACAATGGCCTTCCTGCAAATTCTCTCTGGATGCAGGATCATCCGGTATTTTCGACTTCCCTGAATTTGTTCGGATTCAATCAATCGTTTTCTTCTTTGCAAAGTGAAATCACGACGGGTTCCCATGTGATTACCAATGACCAAATTGGCCAAAGTACACTCACCTTGTCGGGTACGCAAGCAATGGACACCACCTATCACGGATCCATTACCGGAAATATTTCCTTGGTTAAAATCGGTGCTACAAGGCAGAGTCTGGACGGGGTCAATTCATACCTAGGACCCACACAGGTGAATGCGGGCAGCTTAATCGTGAATGGAAGCCTGGGTGTGGCGAGTCTCGTGTCGGTTGCGAGTGGAGCGACCTTGGGGGGAACGGGTTCCATTTTAGGATCGGTGACTTTGGCTTCCGGTGCTGCTTTGGCACCAGGTGACAGGGAAATTGGCACTCTCCGGATTGGAGCTTTGGCCATGAACCCCAATTCCCGCTTCAAGCTGGAGCTAGATTCGGTGGGGCATAGTGATTCGGTGGTTGTCAGTGGCAATGTTACTTTAGATGGATTTCTCGACCTCGCCAACATGGGGAATATGAAACCCGGAACCTATACCATTCTACTGTGTTCCGGCATATTGACAAATGGCGGAATCACGCTGGCATCCGTTCCTCAGCAGTTTGATTACACAGTAGTCGTAACCGGCGGGGTGGTGACGCTTCAGGTAAAAACAGCCAGTTCTTTCCGCCAATACTGGGATTTATCTTCCACCTTGGGGGTTCAAACCGGGAGTGGGACCTGGGGAACTCAGGCCATATGGAGTCGTGATGGCGTTAATTTGGGTGCATGGCCCGGCAAGGGGTTCTCTTCTGTTTTTGGTGCCTTGGACGGCGCCTATTCTATTGCGGTAAGTGGAACTCCCAGCGTGGATTCCTTGATTATTGATAATTCCGGGTATGTATTGAGTGGAGGAACTCTTGGATTTTCTGGGGCCTTGTCTGCCATCATTTGCAATCGTGACGTCACCATTTCTTCTCAGTTGCAGTCGACCTATGCTCTCTACAAAGGCGGGACAGGAACATTGAATTTGGCTCCATCTTCGGTGCTTGTGCAAAATGTGCGAACCATGGAACTCAAGAGCGGAACCACGAACATGTCGAATGGAGTATATTCTTTAACTGGGGTAAACTCCGTGGGAAATTCCCTGCGAGTCGATGGAGTTTGGAATTTCAAGAGCGGGTCCATGAGCAGTATAGGGACCATGGCGATTGGTTTTGCCTCGGGGGCTCCTGTAGCCACCATATCTGGAGGGGCTCTTTCCGCCCCAGACCTGGTTTTGGGTTGGAATTCCAATTCGGCCACGACTATCAGTGGGGGATCCCATGTATTCACCAAAGATGTCTGGCATCGTGATGCCGGAGTCGGGGTTCTGAGTTTGAATGGAGGCTCCCTGCAAACGCCCAAGCTAGGTCTAAGTTCCGATGGAGCAGGAATCGATGGATTTACCGTAAACCTAAATGCCAATTCTTTATTGAGGACGTCAAATATCTATTTAAAGGCCGGTGTTGCCCAGGGGATTCACACCTTGAGCCTAAACCTGAATGGAGGCAAGATCGAGGTGGGGGCTAGTGGGATTTTGCTCGACGCCATTTCCGGTGCGGGAGCAGGCTCCGCCCATTTCGACGCGATTGTGCAGGCGGGAGGCGTCACCCTGGACACCCGATCGTTTTCCACCAAAATTTTGCAGTCCCTAACCCATCATGAACCTTTGGTGGATTCGCTAGATGGTGGCGTCATCAAGGAAGGCAGTGGAACATTGATATTGGCTAGCGACAATTCCTATACCGGTCCCACCCAGGTTCGGGCCGGGTTTCTTCAGGTTGGGGATGCAAAAGCATCTGGATCCATCGCGGGGAATATTTTGAATGATGGCCAGCTGACCTTTAACCGAAGCGATACCTATACCTATGGAAAGGTCGTCAGTGGTTCGGGATCCTTGGTTCAATTAGGTTCAGGGACGCTTCGTCTTTCCGGAGTGAATATTTATTCAGGGAGTACCGAAGTCCGCAATGGAACTTTGGATGTAGCCGGATCGGTGAGTTCCTTGAGCCCAGTGGTGGTTTCCAATGCGGCAACCCTGGGTGGATCAGGCACGCTGGGTGGTTCTATTTTGGTTCAAAATGGAGGCAGGTTGTCTCCTGGGCTCACCAAGCCGACCTCAATGAATTTGGGCAGCCTTACCCTGAGTCCCACGGCTGTAACCGAAATTGACTTGGGTTCAGTGAGTGACACTCTCCTCGTTTCTGGAAACGCCACGCTCGGTGGAATGGTCGAGGTGACCGAGACGGCTGGATTGGGTGAAGGAATATTTACCATTTTGAAAACAGCGGGCAAGGTCACTGGCTCCTGGGTGATATCCAAGCGCCCCTTGGGGTATCTGTGTTCACTTTGGGTGGATTCCAATTCCGTAAAAATTTCGGTGAGCCATTACCGGGTGCCTTCGCTATCCTCTTTGAAATTTCGCGCCATTGACCTCGAGTCCCAGCGTCTCGTTGCTTTTGATGTGTTGGAGGGCGATACCCTGGATGTCGGAGTTTCCATGGCCATTCGGGTGTTGGGCTATTACATGGATCAAGCTGGAAACCCCGTTCGGTTTAGCATCCTTGAATCTCCCCAGGAATCCTCGGTGGATACTACTGGCGGTCGCCTGGTCTGGGAGTGGGTGCCCCAAAATCCGGGCGTTCAAAAAGTGAAATGGGCTTTCTCCAATTTGGATGGGATCAAGGATACGTTTGAATTTTTGGTCAGGTCATCTTCCCATGTCCTTCCCTCGATTTCGCTTTCCTCCATTGTGGGCCGGTCTGCATCTACCCAATCTGGATTTGTGCGGAATTGGGTTTCTGACACCCTGCGCATTCCCCGAATTGAGAGAATCTCCTTCACGGTCTCCACTCCGGATGAATTTGGAAGCAACACTCGCGTTTCCATGGTCAAAAATCCACCAGGGACTTCCCTGTATACTTACCAGAATCAGCTCCAGGTGGAATGGCTGGTGGGTGACGCCAAGCAAGGGACATTCCAATTCAAAGTGGATGATGGCCTGGGAAATGTTGCCTCCCGCGATCTTTTCCTCCTATTTGTGGGTGATCTTTGGCCCCGTCAGTTGCCCAAAATTCCCGGGAGCCTTGAGGCCCGTGTCTTTATCAAGGGGGAATCCGCCTATCTGGTCAACGGGTCGGTTCCATAAAGCCGTATGAACAAAATGGTTCGAGAATAGGTATCTTATGCTTATGAATCCACGAGCAAAAATATCGGGTCTATTTGCGCTGTTGCTTTCCTTAAGCGGTTGCTTGGAAGTGCCGGAAAATATTAAGCCCGTTGAAGGGGTTGACCTTAATCGTTACCTCGGCAAATGGTATGAGATCGTCCGCTTGGACCACTCTTTTGAATCCGGGGTTTCCCAGGTCACAGCAACCTATTCGATCCGTCCGGAGGATGGAGGGATCAAGGTTGTGAATCAAGGCTTTGTGGACGCATCGAAAAAATGGAAGGTTGCCACAGGCCGGGCCTATCCTGTGGGTTCTCCCACCACGGGGCATCTGCGGGTTTCCTTTTTTGGTCCCTTCTTTGGGTCCTATGTCATTGTGGATCTCGACCAGGAAAACTACCAGTATACCATGATCACGGGGTCGGACCGTTCCTATTTTTGGATTCTCTCCCGGACTCCCCAAATGGATCCTGAGGTGGTGAAGCGTCTGGTGGCCAAGGCGGAAGCCCTGGGATTTGAGACCAAGCGCTTCTTGTATGTAAATCAGGATTCGGCGCTAGCTCGCTAGCATCTCGCGAAATTCCTCTTCGCTGACAATGCGAATTTCCAGCTCCTGCGCCTTCTCCAGTTTCGTGCCGGCATCGGATCCAGCCAAAAGCCAGCTGGTTTTTTTGCTCACCGAACTGGAGACCTTTCCTCCATTTTCTTCGATCAGGGCGCGGGCCTCCTCCCGGCCTAAGGTCGGTAGGGTTCCAGTAAGAACGATGGTCTGGCCTGCGAATTTGGATCCCCCGGAGCCCTTGAATTCCGTATTCACTCCGGCGTCGATCAGCTTTTGAATCTCCTCGAGGTTTTTGCGGTCATCGAAGAATTCACGAATGCTTTCGGCAATGCGGAATCCGACTTCAGGCACCATTTGCAGGTCCTCCACGGAGGCTGCCATGATTTTGTCCAGAGTGCGGAAATGGCGGGCGAGGTTGCGGGCGCTGGTCCTTCCGACAAAACGGATGCCGAGTCCGTGAACCAGGCGCTCCAGGCTAGCGGTTTTACTGAGGGCGATTGCATCTAAAACATTTTGTGCGCTTTTTTCGGCCATGCGGTCTAGCTGTAGCACGTCGGGGAGGGTGAGTGAAAAAAGATCGGCCGGGCTCCTGGCTTTTTTTGCATCTAACAGTTGCGCAATGAGCGCTGGCCCCAGGTTCTCGATATTCATGGCTTCGCGGCTGGCGAAGTGGGCGAGCAGGCGTTCCAGTTGTGCCCGGCAGTGCAGGTTTTCGCAACGCAAGGCCACTTCCCCTTCGGGGTGGACCAGAGCCGAGCCACATTCGGGACAGGACTCCGGTTCGGCGATGGGGAAGGTGTCGGAGCCCCGTTGCGCGAGGTCGACCTCGATGATTTTGGGGATGATTTCGCCACCCTTTTCGACTCCCACCAAGTCGCCCACGCGCAGACCCAGGCGCTCAATCTCGGAAAAGTTGTGCAACGTGGCCCGCTTAACCGTGGTGCCACAAAGCCACACGGGCTCTAGGTTCGCAACGGGAGTAACCGTTCCGGTGCGCCCAACCTGGTAGTCCACCGAAAGTACGCGGGTGTATGCGCGTTCAGTCTGGAATTTGTATGCAATGGCCCACTTGGGGCTTTTGGCGGTGAATCCGAGTTCCCGCTGTTGGTCGAGGCGATCAATTTTGATGACCATGCCATCGATGTCAAAGGGCAAGTCCGGGCGCCGGGAATCGATGCTGCGTGAGTATTCCATGAGGGAGTCTATGGAATCCACGGTGCGAAATTCGTTTACCTGAAAGCCTAGGCGCAGGAGCAATTTCAAATTCCCGGATTGGCTGGGCTGAGCCATTTCGGCAGGAACGGCGTAGGCAAAAAAGCGCAGAGGCCGCTTGGCGCATTCACGTGGGTCCTTGAGCTTGATGCTTCCGGCGACCGTGTTGCGTGGGTTCTGCAAGCCTTTGTGGCCATCGGACATGAGGCGTTCGTTGAGGTTCGCAAAGGCGTTGCGCTCCATGTAGATTTCGCCCCGCACTTCAAAAGTTCCCACCATGGACTCCCGAAGAATCCGGGGGATGTCGCCGATGGTCATGGCATTTGCGGTGACATCGTCGCCCTTCTGGCCGTCTCCGCGGGTAATGGCTCGGACCAGCCGGCCATCTTGATAGATGAGGGCCAAGGATACGCCGTCAATTTTCATTTCACAGGTATAGTCCGGAGCAACGCCCAGGGGTGTGCCGGCTTGGCGAATGAAGTTGGCCACATCCTCTTCCGAATACCCATTGGAAATCGAGAGCATGGGGACCCGGTGGGCGACTTTGGGGAAATCATTGGAAAGGTCCGAGCCCACGCGCAAGGTGGGTGAATTA
The DNA here is from genome assembly GCA_903876665.1 of uncultured Fibrobacterota bacterium. Taxonomy (GTDB): domain Bacteria; phylum Fibrobacterota; class Fibrobacteria; order Fibrobacterales; family Fibrobacteraceae; genus CAIRAY01. The sequence continues at coordinate 69,521 of CAIRAY010000111.1, forward strand.
TCGGACCGCAATTCCGGATGAGCCTTTTCCAGGGCCTCTAGCTCCTTCATAGCCAAATCGAAATCCATATCGCTTATGGGGGATTGGCCAAAAAGGTAATACTGGTCGGAGGCTTCCCGCAGGATTTGGGTAAGAGTCCGCATTTGCTCTACGATCGTTTTTTTTGTTTCCGACATGGAGATAATTTACCTATTCCCATGGGGATTTATAGATTTCACTCATTGGATTTTGGGAAGATACCCCGCCACCCCAACTGGAGAATACAACATGCGCCTGAAATTACCGTCCCTCGGATTTGCCTTTGCCCTCCTTTTATTGATATCCACTTCTTCTGCACAAACCCGCGGAGTTGGTTTTGGTGCCTATGCCCAAGGTGGAAACGAAGGGGAGCAGGGTGGCCTGAATGCCAAGCTCTTTATCAATTCCCGCAATGCCTTTGATTTGAGTGTGAGTTTTTCCACCGACCCCTTTGGCAATTCCATGGGGGCCTATGTAAGCTATCTGGCCCATTTCTGGAATGCTCTTCCTGTGCCTCAAGGTAAAATGCCTCTTTACATTGGACCCAATGGTGGTGTTGGCGTATGGGAGGATTATTGGGATAACAGGGGTAATATCATCCACAATGGAGAAAATGGTTCGGCGATCCGGGGAGGCATGGTTGCGGGAATGGCCTACTGCTTTCCATCCGGAACGGTTCCCCTCGACATATACCTGCAGTTGAATCCGACCCTGGAATACAGGTTCCGTCCAGGAGACAACAACGATGGATTCCGGACAGACTTTTTCATCCAGCTGGGCGTCCGCTACTTCTTTGGTGGGTAATTTGCTCGGATTTCCTGCATGGTTGGCCGTGGCTTTGGGCGGGGCTTTCGGTGCTCTCTCTCGTTGGCAATTATCCCTTTGGGCCCAGTCTTCATTTGGGCTTTCGGCACCCTGGAGTATCGCGGGAATAAACGGGATGGGTGGACTCCTGATTGGAATTTGCCTAGCTTTAAGTACCGACGGCATCCTCCAGGGAAACTGGAGGCTGTTGCTGGTGACAGGCTTTCTGGGTGGGTTCACCACCTTTTCCACCTTTTCGGTCGATCTGCTGCAATACCTTCGGGATGGTGCGTTCAAATCCTTTTTCCTCCTGGCCTGCGTTTCCAATGGGGGCGGGCTACTTGCAGCCGCTGTGGGATTTTTTGGATTTCGCGCGATCTTCCGCTAGGCAATTAGTTATTTTCATGCTATGAAAATTTTCAGGTCCTGCTCCTTCCTCGTTCTTTTCTCCCTATCCCAGATCCTCTCCGGCTGCCTGGAGGGTAAGCCCCCCCACATTGAAACCGGTCGCGATTTCAACGGGTATGAGCGTCGGGTGATGGATACTCTTAGCGAGTTCAAAATCAACGAAACCATGAACATCCAACTGTACAATGAATCCTCTTTCGATGTGGACTCCATTGAATTGCGGCTATACGCAGGCACCACCGCCGCACACGCGGAGCCTCTTTTCACCCAAAAAGTTTCGGTGAATCCCAACAGCCAGGATTTGATCATCCGGGGTTCCCAAAATAAACCTTTGTCTGCCCGTGGCCTCCTTCGCACAAGCAAAGTGGGTGCGTATTACTTGGAATTCCGCAATGGTCCCCTGGTAATCGCCGGCAAAGACATTCAACTTCATAATTCCAAGGAATAACATGTCCATAGTTTCACGATTCCTGGGATTATCCGTCATTGCTATTCTATCCTCCTGTGGCAATGAAGAGACTACGGTCAACTATTCGGGTGAATCCGCATCTGCCATGGATGTATTCCATAACGGGATATATTCCGTGAAGGAGGGCGAGGGCGAGATCATCGGCACCATGACCTCCACTTATTTGACCTACTCCTGGCGCATGGAGGGCGAAACCACCATCTTGGAACGCCAGCTTCTGATGGACAAGTCGAAGGGCTACCACAAAAATTCTATGCCCATTGAGCTGTCTTACCGAGTTCCCCAGGTGGCTGTGATCGCCGATGGTATTAAAGTCAAATCCGTGCGGGGCTACGAGCAGTTCATTCCCCAGGTGGTGGAAAAGCTGGCGATCAAGGAAAACTTCAAACGGCAATTGCGTGATGCGCGCTACCAGCTTGAGTTCGACCGTTACGAAAAACACCGTTGGGAAATGGGGCACCTTTTGCTCGGCAGCGTTCCTGTCCGAGGCAATATCACGGGTTTGTTGAAGTCCCAAGGGCGCCTGCCTTTGCCTGCCTTTGAGGTGGATTCCGTGGTGGTGGTTGGGTTTAAGTCGACCGATGGCCGCAAGTGTCTGGAATACAAGACATATTTCCGCGATAAAGAGTCTTTTCCGTATTTTATGTGGGAACAATATGCCTATAGCGTTGAATCGGGCAAAAAATATCAGGAATTCAAACCGGATTCCGCATTCTATTCCACAGAATACATGGTGTCTCTCGATATTGAGACCGGCATCCCATGCCAGGAGCGGGAAGTCAAGGTGGGCACTCATGTGATGATTCATCCGGAGAGCAAGGAACGGGCGACTTTCACCAGCTATATTACCCGCGAAAATCTTTTCACCAAACCCGAAAAGAAATAGGCAATGCGGATTCATTTCGCAATAATTTGGGTTTTTGCCCTCTTATTTACGGGCTGCGGAACCTCCTATCAATATTCGGTGGTCAAGGATCGCCAATTGGATTACCAGCGGTCTTCCAAGGCCTACCACGACGCGGAAGAGGATTACATCACCCTGCTCTTCAATCTGGAGCGCGTTCCGGGCGACCCCTATCTTTTGCAGCAGAAAAAAATAAAGATGCAGGAACTCGTCTATTTGCGCTCGGTGATGCTGCAGTCGCGGGGAGAGTTCGATGAGTCGGTTCAGCAATGGGAGTTGGCCATTCGCACGGAGCGCGGTGTGCAAAAGGGTGGCGCCCCCGAGCCAGAGTATTTTTACGAAGCGCCCCAGCCTCCCGAGACCCTGGAATCAGGGCCCACAAGTCCTGGGCGTCCCAATGTGGCTCCGGTGGATTCCTTAGTTGGCAAACCCAAAATCGCCCCAAAAGTAGAGCCAACACCCCAGCCGGTTCCACCTTCCTCGCTGAATTCAGGTCAAATCCCGTAGAAGCGCTTGGCGTTTGCAAGGCAAATGGGCGCGAGGTGGTCCGCGCTCACGCCCCGAGCATTGGCGAGGGCTTGGAGCACGAGTCCGATCATCCCCGGATGGGCGGTTTTGCCACGATGCGGGATGGGTGCCAGGAAGGGTGCGTCGGTTTCGGTGAGGAGTCGGTCCTCGGGAAGAAAGGCGGCCACGCGGCGGATTTCTTCTGCGGTCTTGAAGGTGAGGATTCCTGTAAAGCCAAAGAACACCTGCGCATCCAAATCCAGCAGGGACTTTGCAAAGGCAAGATCGCCGGTGTAACAGTGCACATGAATGGATTGCCCGTGCAAAGGTGTGTTGCGCAAAATGGCGAGGGTGTCGGCTTCGGCTTCGCGGGTGTGGAGCACGATGGGTTTTTGCAGGGATTTGGCAAGCGCCAATTGTTGTTCAAAAACCGTGCGTTGAATTTCGCGGGGAGAAAAATCATAGTGGTAGTCGAGGCCCATTTCTCCACAGGCCACGGCCTTGGGGTGCGCGAGGAATTTTTTCAATTCGCCTTCCACCACGCTTGAATATAGGCTTGCCTCATGGGGATGGACGCCGAATGCAGCGAATATCCGGGGATCATCCAGATAGGGAAGGGTTTGACCGAAACTTTCGGGATGGCAGGCAACTTGTATGATGGCTTGGGGAAGCGGAGACATGAATTGCAGTGTCTCGGAAAATCCTGTCAGGCCAGCTTTTTCCTGGATCAAATCAATATGACAATGGGTATCAATAAATTGCATTAGGTTGCCTCGGGGTCGGAGGGTGCAGTGTCGCCGTATTCTACGCTCAGGATTTCCAGTTCCTGGGGCCCTTTGGGGGTAGAGACCGTTACTTTGGTCCCGGCTTTGTGGCCTTTCAGGGCAAGGCCGATAGGGGATTTAAGGGAAATCTTTCCTAGCATGGGGTCGATTTCGGCGCCACCGACGAACTGGTATTCCCTCTCCTGTCCAGAGGGAATTTGACGGACCTTAACGACAGCACCGAAGGCCACTTCGCCGGTGAGGGCCTGGGGTGGCTTATCCAGTACCACAGCGGAGTCCAGGAGCTTGTCTAAATAGCGGAGGCGTCGGTCGATTTCACGCACACGCATCTTCCCATAGGTGTAAGCGGCGTTCTCAGAACGGTCCCCTTCCGCAGCTGCATCTTGGACCTGCTTGATCATTGCGGGTCTCTGAATATGTTTCAGGTCTTCCCATTCCGCTTTCAATTTTTGGAATCCCGCAGGACTGATCGCATGTTCTTGCATGCCTCCAAGTTAGAAATCCGTTGCTTTGTTATCTTTTGAAACACATGGAAGACAAGATATCTACGGTTGAATTGAAGGTCGGGCCACTACGCGTCAAAGCGCATCGCCTGATTCGACTGTTCGGGTATGTCAAGCATCGCCTTTTCCCCAAGCGCCGTCAGCCCTGGGAAGTTGCACTCTCGGTGGCCATTGGAGTATTTGTTGGCATTTTGCCTACTTGGGGGTTTGCTCTGTTCTTGACTCTGGGCGTCCTGGCTTTGGTCCGCTTGCCCAAAGCACCCGGTGCCCTGAGTTCCTTCATCGCCATTCCTCCGACTATTTTCCCCTTCTTCTATCCGGTTGGTTATTGGATCGGGAGCAAAATTTACCTGGTTCCTAGGAACCGCCCAACAGCATTTTGTCGCCTTCAAGGTGGGTACGGCTATTGTCGCCCTGATTACTGCTATAATTGGTGGTCTATTGACATGGATCATCATGGTGCGCAGGCGGGCCCGTTACCCACTTTGGTTGCACCATAAACGTCATTCACTATAGGAGTTACTATGATTCGGATTCATCCCTTTCGCGCCATTCGTCCCCGTCTTGATATTGCGGCAGAAGTCGCCTCCCTCCCTTATGATGTGATGAACCGCGAAGAGGCGGCGCACATGGCCGAGGGTAATTCTCGTTCCATGCTCCGGGTCACTCGCTCGGAAATCGAAATGCCCGCATCTATGGATGTCCATGATCCACAAATCTACGCCCATGCCCGCGCTGTTTTGGACCGATTTGAGAAAGAAGGCGTTTTAATTCAGGACAAGGAAGATTGTCTTTATGTTTATCGTCAGACCATGAATGGCCGCGAACAATATGGACTCGTAGTTTGTGTGGAGGCCGCACAATATTATGATGAGACGATCAAGAAGCATGAACTAACCCGTGCGGACAAGGAAGAGGATCGCCTGTTGCATGTGTTGACCACCAATTGCCAGACTGGTCCCGTATTTTTGACTTACCGCGATGCAGGCCAATTTGATTTGTTCTCCCAGGTTTGCAAGGCCAAAGCCCTCTATGATTTTACCGCCAGCGACGGCATTGGCCACACCGCCTGGAAGATCGAAGACAAAGCCCAGATTGAAGCGATTCGCCAGGCTTTTGGCAAGGTTGAATTCGCTTACATCGCCGATGGCCATCACCGCTCGGCAGCCGGAGCCCGCTCCGCGAAGGCTCGCGCAGCCGCCAATCCATTGCATAAGGGCACCGAGGAATACAATCGCTTCCAGGCAATCCTGTTTCCATCGACCCAGCTCAAGATTTTTGACTACAACCGCCTGCTCAAGTCCTTGAACGGCAACACCCCGGAATCCCTGCTGCAGAAGCTTGGCGAGGTGTTTTCTATTAAGAAGCTCGCCCAGATGGAAAGTCCCGCCAAGATCAATCAGGTCAATATGTATCTTGCCGGCCAGTGGTACTCCTGTGAATTCCTCCCCAAGCACTTGAATGGTTTAGATGTAGTCGGTTCCCTCGATGTGGCTTTGTTGCAGAATTTAGTCCTCAAACCGATTTTTGCCATTGATGATCCTCGCACTTCCAAAGCCATTGACTTTGTGGGTGGCATCCGCGGTCTGGGCGAGCTGGTCAAGCGCGTGGACTCCGGCGAAATGGCCTGCGCCTTTGCCATGCACGCAACCACTCTGGACCAGCTGATGGCGATTGCGGATGCGGGGCAGATTATGCCACCGAAGTCGACGTGGTTCGAGCCGAAGCTCCGCGACGGTCTCCTCATCCACCGATTAGATTAGGCACAATGACGGGCCTTCGCTTCGTTGCTCACTCCCTTGCGTAGTTGTACTACGCGGCGGTCCCTCGCGCCTTGCGCTGACCCATCCTATTGCCTAATCTAGGGATCCCCCTCGGGATTCGCGCTTTGTATGGAAGAAATTGGGAACTACGGGGGGAAGGGGATTCGCTTCGCTGTCCCCGGAGACTACGGGGGGAAGGGGAGTCGCTTCGCTGTCCCCGGAGACTCCGGGGGGAAGGGGATTCGCTTCGCTGTCCCCGGAGACTACGGGGGGAAGGGGATTCGCTTCGCTGTCCCCGGAGACTACGGGGGGAAGGGGATTCGCTTCGCTGTCCCCGGAGACTACGGGG
>CAIRAY010000112.1 GCA_903876665.1 uncultured Fibrobacterota bacterium
CGATTACCGGCACATATCCACTGTGTGGATGATATGCCTGTTCCGCTTCAGCGGTTACAGGCACATATCCACTGTGTGGAAACAACCAAAGGTTGAAGTGGCCAAGCTTTGCATAGCTGCCAGTAACCGTAACTGGCAGCACATCGGCCGTGCCGGGCATGACAAAATACGCGGGCATGAAAATATGCGGGGATGGCCTAAATAATTTTTTGTGTCAGCCGATGCGCACGGGTTGCTAGAAACAGGATAACTGCAGTCACCCCACCAGCGAGATCGGCGGCCCAATCCCCTAGGGAAACCTGACGACCAGGCACAAAACCCTGGTGAAATTCGTCCGATACTCCAAAAGCGGCCACAAAGGCCACCACCAGCAATCCGTAGCCGATCCGGGAGCGCATCCATCGCGCATGGCGAATGCAAATGCAAAAAGACATCCCCAGCCAAAAATAGGCAAACCAGTGGATCACCTTATCCATAGGAGGATGGAGCCACGGCGTGTCCCCCCCTTCCCGGCTCGACAGGTAAAATAACGTAGCCATGACCACAAAGGCGGGAATGTGATTCCAGCGAAGAATCTTTTTTAACCAAATCGTCATTTTAATTCCATTCCCAAAGTTCCTCGACCATCACTCCAGAAGAGTAATTTTCGCCCGTCCTTGCAGGTGGCGCGGTAAATTTCCATGTGCGACGGGGTTGTCCCGGACTCAAGCAAAGCGCGGATCTCGGCGTTTGAAACCAATCCATCCTTGACCCAATCCATCCAATTCCAGACCTGCCAATTGAAAATGCCGGGAGTGGTTTCCAAAAAGGAACGGGCAGCAAGGGCTAATTCGTGGGTAAAGTAGGTGCGATATTCTGCAATCTGGTCGCGCTTCTCCTGTTCCGGGAGCTGGGCAAAATTCCCAACCATGGGAAAAGGATCTGCATCGGGAATCCGCAAGGTCATGGAGAGTCCCTTTTTTCGGACTTCCAGCCGAAGCCGCGGATCATCGCGGTGAACCAGGCGACAGGTTTGCTGGAAATTCAAATCGCAATTTTCGGAAGTCTCCAGAATAAAATCTCCAAAGGGATTTAAAGACCCATTAAAGCGACATTCCAAGGGAACCTTGACATCCGGACTCATTTTAGGAATAGCTTTGAATTCCAGACTGGCCGAAGCCCTGCTCCGCAGTACAGCAAGCAAAGTGACCGATCCCGGGGATTGCAAAAACCAGGACTGGGTCGCTCCTTTAATCAGGGGACGAAGATCTCGATTCACCTCACCGGAGGGGTCGATCTCCATCCACCCGGACTCACCCGCAGCCCAGTCCAGAAGCGCCCAAAGCAATTCGCCACCAAAGGCCCTAGGAGAATCAAATCGAACCCGGACCAAATGCCCGTCCTTCCATTCCTGCTGGGAAGCTTTGACCGGTGCGGAAGCCAATTGGGGAGCTACGAGGGCGCTATCGACGGAGAATGGATCTCCTGCAAAAAGGGAGCCACACAGCAACAAGATCATCAAGGGAATTCTGCAACTCATTAGCGGTCTCCGATTACCTTGAGGATAGCTCCTTCGAGCTCCTGGGAAGAAGGCAGTCCGGCCCACTGCCGCTGCACCACCCAATTCTGGTCCACAAGAATCATGGTCGGAATGGCGCGTACACCCCACCGGGCGCTCTGGGCTCCCCCACGATCTTGTAGCAAAGGCCAGGGTTCCTTTTCTTCCGCCTGAAAATCCTGCAACACGGCAAGCTCTTCGGAACTCACCCCAACGATATCGAAACCTTTGGAATGGTAGCGGCCATACATTTCACGCATCACCGGAATTGCAGCCCGGCAAGGACCACACCAGGTGGCCCAGAAGTCAAGCAGCACGGCCTTGGGAGCCTTGTGAGCTTCGGCTTTGTTGGCGTAAAAATTATTGCCGATCGCGTATGCTTTTGAACCTACATGGGAGCCCATCAGAGAACGGATGTCATCGGGGCGCTCCGTTAAAATAAGATCGAGATTGAGGGGTTTACCTTTGCGCAAAAGCCCCAGCTTGATGCGATCACCCGGCTTGGCGGCTTGCACCCGGGACTTGATTGCGGGCACCCCCGTGATTACGCGCCCATCCAAGGTCAGGACCAAATCCCCTTCGAGGATTCCCGCCTGGGCAGCTCCGGACTTGGGTTGGACCCCTTTCACCTCCAGACTGCAGGGCTTGCCACCCGCACCACCCAGATCCTTGAAACTAAACCCGAGCCAGGCTCCATTGCCTGCAAAAGACAGGGAGCACCACAGCAAAAAACACACACAAATTAATTTTCCCATTCCATAATTCCTATGCGCAGGGAGAGCATGACGTTTCCAAGCTTGGTTTGGGGAATGCCGAAAATTCCAGTACTCGCCCGCGAAAGAACCGTACCCTGGACCCAGGCTCCCCCAATAGACAACCTAAATCCATAATGTGAATTCTTCCAGGGCTGGATGTCGCGTCCATAATTCACGCCTGCCAGAAATCCATCATCCCAATCGTTGCAGGACGAGGTACAGCCGGGATCCCAGGGCCTAGTCATGATCAGTTGCCCCAATTCGATTTGTAGCCAATCCTCGTAGCCGTCACGCCCCAGTTTTCCCACGGGGAACCACCGGCCGGCAATGACCAAGCCCGCACCCTTGCGTCCCAGCAGGACAAAGGCCTCAGCGGGAATCGCCCAATGACGGGAGAGGCGAAAGTTCAAATCGCCCGCGACCCAGTGGTCCACGCCTCCGGCAGACCAGCTTGGAGCATAGGCAACGGTGTAGGAAAGGAATCTCAGGGTATCCGCAGGCTTGGCCTTATAATCCGAAAAATACTCTGCATGGGCCGCCGTGGTAAAAGCGACAAAAACGATCAATAGGATGAGTATTCGTTTTGAGAACATGCGACCTTGATTTAAATGCGACGCTGACTTCCCGTTGGCCGGCCTTCAGTGAATTTATTCAGTGCCGCGTATCCATCCTGGCGCATGGCTTGCAAAAGTTCCCGGCGCATTTGTTCCAGGGCAAACCAGCGGTACGCCACCACCGTGTAGGCCTGCACGGCATCCACACCGAGTTTAAGCAGATCCCAGGCTTTGGCCCCGTGATCGATGCCCCCACAGGCCATAATGGAAAAATCGGGATATTGATTCTTGATGTATTCTACCGCCCGGAAGGTGTTGCGGTAAAGGATCCGTCCCGAAAGGCCGCCCCGGGCTCCGGAGCTGGTCAGGACGGGCAATGAATTCAGCGGAGTCTGCATGGTGAGGTATTTGGAACGGTCCGAGGGAAAGGTATTGAAAAGCACGAGGCCATTCACTTCAAGATCCCGCAAGGCCGCAAGAACGGAAGTCAACTGGGATTCGGTGAGATCCGGGGATAGCTTGGCGTAAACGGCTTTGCGGACAGCCAGCTGTTTGCGCACCTTCATGACTTGGCTGAACATCCGCTCCATAAACCGGGTGTCCAAGTCCAGCCTGGCTTCGCCGGTGTTCGGGCACGAAATATTGATTTCTACATAATCCGCAACTTTGTATGCAATGCGGAAGGTCTCCACCATGTCTTCGAGTTTCTGCTCTTCGTCCTCGAGGCCGGGTGTTTCTGCCACAGAAATTCCCACCGAGAGGCCCTTTTTGTGAGCCTGTCCCATTTGGGCGTCCACCCGTTTGGCAATCACATCAATGCCTGGGTTGTTTAGGCCCATGCTGTTGTGGATGGCCCGATCCAACTCAATCATCCCGACGCGAGGGCGATGAAGATTGCCTTCCCGGAGGTTGCGGGTCGCTGTGCCCACAGTAACGCCTCCAAAACCAAGATTGGCACACTCCGGGATCCATTCCGCTGTTTTATTGGAACCCGCGGCAAGAATAAAAGGGTTTCCCATGATGATGGGAATGCTGCGATCTTGAAAATAGATGGTATGCTTCAAATCCGGATCCTGGGACGCCTTATGGCCCAGGAAGGGGGCGATTCTGGACAGGGGCGTCAAGGAATGATGACGCATTTCAGGACTGCGAACGAGCGTACGAATCAGGGACAACATGCGGTCACCCGCTGTAAGGGAATATTCGTGATCCACAAAGGGAATGGTCTGGTTTTTCGACATCGTGCATAAAATCTAGCTAAATCCTAGATCCCGCAGTTGACCACACCGACTTTGGCGTAATCCCTTGCGCCAATTGGACTTGCGCCTCCGCTACGCCACACCTCGCTGGTGTGTCTCCGGTCGTTTGCAAGTCCACTGGCATCAAGGTCTTAATAGTTCCTACTCAAGCCCTGCTTGCTAGTAGGACTTATACACCCCTGTGTATAGCCAAATTCTAGTCCTCCCAACTGCGGGAGCTAGGATAATGGTGGTTTCTGGAGGCATTTCCCGAGATTTTGTACCTTTGCACCATGTCGAAGAATACCTCATTTGTGCATTTTTTAGTCCAGGCCGGCGCTCTGCGGTTTGGCGACTTTACCACCAAGTCCGGCCGTAAGACCCCTTATTTCATCAATACGGGCGAATTCCGTACGGGCAAGTCCATCGCCGAGCTCGCCACCTGGTACGCAAAAACCTTCCAGGAGGTCTTCGGAGAATCCGCTGACAACCTATATGGACCGGCCTACAAAGGCATTCCCCTGTGCGCAACCACCGCGATGGCCCTCCAGCAGCAATTTGGCCGAGACCTGAGCTTCACCTATAACCGCAAAGAAGCCAAGGATCACGGCGAGGGTGGCGTTCTGGTGGGCGACACCTACAAGGTCCCGCGCCGAGTCGTCATTATCGAAGACGTGATTACCGCCGGAACTTCGGTGCGCGAAACCCTGGCCATCCTCGGCGGCATCGCCAATGTCAAGGTGGTGGGGCTGCTCGTTTCCGTGGATCGACGTGAACGCTTGGAAAACGGGCTTTCCGCGCTCACGCAGGTCGAGCAGGAATACGGATTAAAGACAGCATCCATCATTTCCATCGCAGATATTATCGCCTATCTGGAAGTCGAAGCCAACCGCACCGCGCTCGGACTTGATTCAGGTATTCTGGACCGGGTGCAAGCCTATCGCAAGGAGTGGGGCGTCTAGCCATGGTGCTCACCAAACAGGCGATCCGGGCCGCTTTGGATTCCGGAGAAATTGTAATTTCACCCTTCAATCCAAATCACCTTTCGCCCAATTCCTACGACCTCACGCTGAGTTCTTTGCTTTTGGTCTACGACCTCACCGACGTGGAATGCCTGGACATCAAGCGGGAGAATTCCACGCTGGAATTCACCATCCCGGAAGAGGGTTTTGTGCTCCAACCCGGCATGCTCTATATTGGTGCAACCAACGAAAGCGCCATTTCAACCCAGTATATCCCCATGTTCGAGGGTCGCAGCTCCATGGGTCGCCTCGGAATCAACACCCACATTACCGCGGGATTCGGGGACATTGGCTGGGGATTCGAAAAAGCACCCAATGGCGAGGTGGTGTGCCATTATCCTACATGGACATTGGAAATCACCGTTGTCCATCCCATTCGAATTTACGCAAATATCCGGATTGGCCAAGTCTTTTTTGTGGAGCCCAAGGGCGACATTGAATGGTACCAGGGCAAATACAGCAAACAGCGTAAACCCCAGGCATCACGGGCCTTCCAGGACTTTCCCCAGTAATTCAAGGTTGCATGGCCAGATACTCGGAAGAACTCGTTGCCCAACTCAAAGCGCATGCCGATATTGCGACCATTGTGCAACGCTTCATTCCTTTGCGCCAGCAAGGGAAGAGCTGGCTCGGCATTTGCCCCTTCCATGACGACCGCAAACCCAGCATGCATGTCACCCCTTCCATGGGGATCTACAAGTGCTTTGCCTGTGGCGCTGGTGGCGATGTTTTCAAGTTCGTCATGGAGCACGAAAAAATCGACTTCAATTCCGCCGTCGAAATGGTGGCTCAGGAATCCGGATTCGCCTTGCCTTCGCAGACTGCGGGGAACAAGGCCGAGATGGAAGACCGCGCCGTGGTGCTTGCCCTGAACGACATCGCTGCGGAATGGTTTGCGGAACAATACAAGCAAAGCAGGGTGGCCCAGGACTACGTGGCCCGACGCGGGCTGACCCCCGAGACTTGCGCCCGTTTTGGAATCGGCTATGCTCCCGATCAATGGGAAGGGCTCGTGGGACGCGCGGCCAGCAGGGGCTTTTCGCCTAAACAAATGGTTCTGGGAGGTCTCGCCAACGAAAAGGAAACCGGTGGGACCATCGATAAATTTCGTGGCCGCTTAATGATTGCCATTCACAATATTTCCGGAAGGATCGTCGGGTTCGGCGGCCGGATCATGGTGGACGGTACCAACGCCCCCAAATACATGAACAGTCCCGAGACTCCGCTTTATCACAAAAGCGATATTCTTTTTGGACTGAACCATGCGCGCCAAGCCATCGAGAAGGCCGGCGAAGTCATTGTAGTGGAAGGGTATTTCGACTTGATTTCCCTTTACCAGGCAGGTATCCAGAATGTAGTTGCGGTTTCGGGCACAGCCCTCACCGACCAACATGCGCGCCTCCTCGCTCGTTATGCCAAAAAGGTTTTTCTGGTGTTTGACGGAGACAACGCGGGTCGCAAGGCCGCCCGCAAAAGCCTGGAAATATTATTGCCCGTGGGTATTCAAATTCGGGTTTTGGTTCTTCCGGAAGAGGACGATCCCGACGAACTCGTGCGAGAAAAGGGCGCCCAGGCCTTCCGCGACCTGCTTGCGAACCGTTCCAAGGATTTCTTGGATCATTTGCACAGCGAGCTTCCCATGGGAACCCCTGAAGAGCGCACGGCGTTTCTTAACGAAGTCCGCCGCCTCATCGGAACCATTCAGGACCCCTTTCTGCGCGAAGAATATTTGAATCTGGCCACCCAACGTTTTCCGGTTTCCCGGCGCCTCATGACGGCTCCCCTTCCCGCCCCCAAACCTCCCAAGGTCAAGTCCTATCAAGAACCAGACCCCATGTACGTGGAGCCCGAGCCGATTCCGACGCTTCCCCCCATCGAGTCCAGGCTATTGTTGCTTCTGTTGCGGAATCCGAGCCTGTGGAAACCCATGCATGCCTGGTTCGATCCCGATATTTTTGAATCACGTACCACAGTTGAAATCGTGGACCATTCCCTCGCCATATTTGAAGAGAAGGGTGATTTTGACTTGGCCGAGCTCACCACCCGCATCCCCGAAAATCTCCGGGATTTGATTTTGCAGCTGAAGGATGAAATCTGGTCCGCCGATGCGGCACAAAAAGATTTTCTGGCCACCCTGGTCCAAATTACCGTCTCCCGGCTCATCCGGGCGCGCCAGAACTTGCAGGGCCGCTCCCCCCAGTCCGATCAAGGGATTGCCGCCGTCACCAACCTACGGCTGGAATGCAACCGGTTCATCCGCCAGCTCGAAACGGTCAAGACCAAGCTCACTTCCGAGGGTGGATTACAATCGGCGTCTCTGCTCTGGCACGGCTTGCGGGAACAACTCCCCGCATTTTTTTCCAAATTACACGCCATTGTTGATTAAATTGAATAGAAAATAGGACGAATATGGCACTTTCTCCAAGCTCGAAAAAAATCTCCGTCAAAAATCTGGACCCCACTTGGCTCTATCTGAATTCGGCATCCAAGGCGCCCCTTCTGACCAAATCCCAAGAGGGTGCAATCTGTCGTAGCATTGAAGACATTCAAAAGAAGATATGCCAGATCGTTTTTGAATTGCCCTCGGTTCTCGAAAGCCTCGTGGTGCTCGGAGCCAAACAGCAGGGAGAAAATCTCAAGGTCGAAGAAATCGCCCGACTCTCCGCCCAAGCATGGGAAAGCCCAGCCAATTACGCCAAGGAAGTCAAAAACGTTCAGGCCATTCTTTCTCGCATCGAAGTTACCCACGGCGAATGGAAGACTGCCATTGAAGCCTGCGCCGATGCTTCCCTTCGAGGCAAGACTGGCCCCACCATGAAAAAGCTTACCGACCGCATGGATGCCGCTGGAAAGAAGGCCCGCGAGACGGTCATGGAAATTTCTCTGACCCATCGCCAAACGGATCGCCTGATTGAAGTGTTCAAACAAAAGGCCATGAGCAACCCTAGCTTGATGATGTCCATTTCCAAGCTCGGAAAATGGGAGCTGATGCGCAATTCAGCCAAGGAGCGCCTGGTCCGTAGCAACTTGCGGCTTGTGATCAGTATTGCCAAGGGCTACTCTTCGGGGGGAATGGAATTCATCGACCTGATTCAGGAGGGCAATTCCGGCCTGATCAAGGCCGTCGAAAACTTTGATTACACCAAAGGCTACAAGTTTAGTACCTATGCCACCTGGTGGATAAAACAGGCAATTACGCGCGCCATTGGCAACAAGGGTAAAGTAATCCGCTTGCCCGCCAACATGCAGGACATCGTCCGCAAAATTATGAAGGCCCAGCGCAGTTATGTACAAAGAAACGGCTGCGAACCCACCCCCGATGAGCTTGCCCAGATCACCACGCTGTCATTGAAAAAAGTCAACATGGCACTGGAAGCCGCCCAGGATCCCATATCTCTGGACTCGTACATGGACGACGAGGACAAGAGCAAGCTCTCCGACTTTATCGAGGATCCTGCAGCCAACCGCCCCAGCGATGGGACCGACAACCAAACCCTGCGCAACATGATCCAATCCATCCTCAGCACCCTCGACGACAAAGAACAGGAAATCGTCAACATGCGCTTTGGCCTAGACGATGGCCGGATTCGCACGCTTAAGGAAACGGGGGACTACTTTCAAATCAGTCGTGAGCGCGTCCGCCAGATTGAATCCAAAGCGATTAGCAAACTCAAGCACCCCTCCCGGCTTAAGGCACTTATGGAGCAGATTCATAATTAATCCTCTATGGAAACCGCAGCAGAAATCAGCCATCGACATTTTGTCCAGTTTCTGCTTTCCAAGAATCCAGAATTGGACCGCGAGCGCATTCTAGATGCCTTGCGGTTCATTGTGGATGCCCATAAGAATCAATTTCGCAAGAGTGGCACGCCCTATACCGAGCACCCCCTCGAAGTTTCCAAAATCCTTGCAGCGCTGAAGCTCGACACCGAAACGGTGCTGGCGGGATTGTTGCACGACGTCGTGGAAGACACCAGTATTTCCCTGGAAGAAATCCGCAAACTCTTCGGCTCCGAAGTGGCGTTCATGGTCGATGCGGTGACCAAAATTTCCGAAGTGCAGGTCTCCACCACCATTGGCGATGTTGCCAAAACGAGCTCCAAGGAAGAGCGTAAGGTCGCGACCTACCGCAAATTCTTCATCTCCATGGCCAAAGATCCACGCGTGATCATGATTAAGCTAGCCGATCGCCTGCACAATCTGCGGACGCTGCACTACATGAAGCCCGAGAAGCGCAAGGAAATCGCCAAAGAATCTCTGGAAATCTATTCGCCTCTCACCCATCGTTTTGGGCTGCACCGCATCAAATGGGAACTCGAAGACCTTTCCCTGAAGCACCTCGATCCAGAGGGCTACAAGAACATCATCGAAAAGTTGCAACAATCCCGCAAAAAGCGGGAATCCTACATCGCTTCGGTCATTTTGCCGCTCGAAATGAAAATGGCGCTCGAAAATCTGGAATGCTCCATCCAGGGCAGACCCAAACACGTCTACAGCATTTACCAGAAGACCAAGGCGCGCAACTGCTCTGTGGACGACCTCTTCGATCTTTTTGCGATCCGCATTATCGTTAAGTCGATCCCGGACTGCTATATGGCGCTCGGGTTTATCCACAATCTGTGGAGCCCGCTGCAATCACGCTTCAAGGACTACATCGCCACGCCCAAACCCAATCTGTACCAGAGCCTGCACACCACGGTAATCGGTCCAGAAGGCAAAATGGTGGAAGTCCAGATCCGCACCAAGGACATGGAGCAGACCGCCGAAAATGGCTTTGCCGCCCATTGGGCCTACAAGCTGGATCCGGGCGAAGACAACAACCTGGAATGGTTGCAAAACATTGCCAAGGCGCAGAGCGAAATCACCGACTCAAAGGAATTTTTTGAATTCCTGCACATGGATTTAAAACCCATGGAAATCGTGGTTTTTACCCCCAAAGGCGACCCCGTTTCTCTTCCAAGTGGGGCCACGGTCCTTGATTTTGCCTTCGCGGTGCATACCATTCTGGGGATGCATTGCATCGGAGCCAAAGTAGACGGGCAAGTGGTCGGCATCGACAAAGTCCTCTCCCATGGATCCAAAGTCCATGTACTACGCAATCCCCAGCAGGAGCCCTCACAAGATTGGCTTTCCATTGCCGTTACCCACAAGGCCCGGCACGCCTTGCGCCGCAAGCAACGAACCTCCATGGTGGAGCAAGCCATTCAGATTGGACAGGCGATTTACGAGCGGGAATTGCTTCTGCTTCATATTCCGACGCAATCCTACCCCGCCTCCGGGGTCATTTGCACGGCGTTCCAAAAAAACTCCCTGGAAGAATTTTATGAATCGGTGGGACGGGGAAACCATAGTCCCGCGGACATTGAGCGCTTCCTTTCCCAGTTTTCCGATGAAAAATACGTCCGCCGTCGAGAAAAGGGCCTTTTTTCCTTTTTTATGGGGAAAGATGGATCCGAATCCCCTGCCCCCATCGTCATCGATGCCGGGTTTTCTTCCCTCATGCATTTTGCCGAATGTTGCTCCCCGGTCCCCGGAGATCGCATTGCGGGAATCATGATTCCCGGCAAAGGCGTTGAAATCCATAAAGAAGGTTGCCGAAGCCTTAAAAGCCACGCGGTGGCAAACATCATCGCCGTGCAATGGCACGAGGCAGGCAAGCACCCCACGACGGCCCGCTTTGAAATCCTGGCCACGGACCGGGAGGGACTCCTTGAAGACATCATTAAAGTGATCCGCCAGCAGCAAATTTCCGTGGAACGAGCAACAATTGTGACCGCACGTGAAAACGTCCGTGACCGCTTCACAGTAAAAGTGTATAATTTGAATCAACTGGAGATGGCCCTGCAGGCTCTCCGCCAGATCCCAAACGTCAAGAAAGTCGTTCGATTATGAATTATGGCCAAAGCGCACCGACTGCACTCCCCCAACAGGTCAGTCGAAATCGTGAATTCCACTGTAAAATGCGGAATCGCCAATATGAGCGTGCCTATTATCATTTCCGGAAACTGGAAGGTCTTGCTAAAAAGCCGGAAGAATTCCGCGAAAGCGACCAGCTCCCTTTGCTCCGTGAATTTGCAGCCAGCGTCGAAACCTGCCTGGAACACGCAAACGCCTCGGTATTTTTCGGAAAACGCAATAAACTTCCCTCCTATTCCAAGGACCGCAACTACGGCATCCTCCAGGAAGAGTATATCCTGGTCCACTTTCTGCAAGAAGTCCTCAGTTCGGTTCTTTATGTTATTCGGCGCATCGAAACCGACCAGTCCCTGCAGGAATTTGCCACCAACTTAGAGACAATCAAGGGCGATAACATCCAGCCTAACGGCTTCGTGGACCGGGTGCTGGAATCCCTATCCGCCCTCAAAGAAACCTCCGCCGACGAATTCGCGCAGATCTACGGCATCCTATCCATGCGCTTCCAAATCGGGAACAAACTTTTTTCCCTGATCCAGGATTTGCAGAGATTCCGCTGAATAAGTGGGAAGTGAACAGCCTGCATCTCAGCACGGCACTCTAGTGGAAAGCGGAAAATGGCGACGCATGTTTTCTTTTTCGGGTAATCATGCCCTCAACTTTCCACTTTGGAACTTTCCACAAGTCAAGCTTCCTCCAGACCCGGGCTGTTGACTTTCCACTTGTTCCTCCCCCCGTTCCCCAATTCTCCACTTTAGAATTTTAACACTCTCCACTCGTATCCCAGTCCCCCCCCTGTTGCCCGCCTCGCAGATTTTTCTATCTTTGCGCTTTCGATAAATCCATGTTAACCCGCGGAACACCATGAAAGACCTGATCCACCATAGAAACATCGGTATCTCGGCCCATATTGACTCGGGCAAGACGACTCTCACCGAACGCATCCTGTTCTACACCAACCGTATCCACGCTATCCATGAAGTGCGTGGCAAAGACGGTGTCGGTGCAAAAATGGACTCCATGGAGCTCGAACGCGAACGTGGAATCACCATCCAGTCCGCAGCGACCTACTGCACCTGGAAAGACATCACCATCAATATTATTGACACCCCGGGGCATGTGGACTTCACGATCGAAGTCGAACGCGCCCTCCGTGTGCTTGACGGTGCCATCCTCGTCCTATGTGGCGTGGCCGGTGTACAGTCCCAGTCCATCACCGTGGACCGCCAGATGCGTCGCTACAATGTGCCTCGCGTTGCTTTTGTCAACAAGTGTGACCGTGCCGGTGCAAACCCACTGCGCGTAGCTCAGCAGCTCAAAGACAAGCTTCACCACCACCCTGTCGTGATGCAAATCCCCATCGGACTTGAAGACAAGCTCAAAGGCGTTGTCGACCTCGTCAAGATGCGTGCATTCTACTTCGAAGGCGAAGCTGGAAACACCATTCGTGAAGAAGAAATTCCTGCAGAATTGGCCGCACAAGCTGCCGAGTACCGCGAAAAGATGCTCGACTCCCTCTCCCATTTCTCTGACGAGATTATGGAATTGTTGCTCGAGGGTCACGATGTCCCCGAAGACATGATCATGGCGACCGTACGCAAGGCCTGCATCAGCATGGACATCACTCCAGTGTTCATGGGTTCCGCCTATAAGAACGTTGCGGTGCAGAAGCTCCTCGACGGTGTGCGCGACTTCCTTCCAAATCCAACCGAAGTGGTGAACACCGCTCTGGATTTGAACAACCATGAAGCGGAACTGGTCATGGAATCCCGCAACGACAAGCCTCTGGTTTGCTATGCGTTCAAACTTACCGATAGCCGCTACGGCCAGCTGACCTATATCCGTATTTACCAGGGTGAGATCAAGAAGGGCACCGCTATCCATAATATGACCAGCACCAAGAAGGTGAGCGTCGGTCGTCTGGTGCGTATGCATTCCGACGATATGGAAGACATTGTAGAAGCAGGCGCCGGCGACATCGTGGCCCTGTTTGGTATCGACTGCGCCACTGGAACCACCTTCACCGATGGCCAGGTCCGCGTCAACATGACCTCCATGCACGTTCCAAATCCCGTGATCGAGCTCGTGATCGAAGCCAAGAACCGCGACGATCTGGCGAACCTTTCCAAGGCACTCAACCGCTTCACCAAGGAAGATCCAACCTTCAAGGTCGAAGTGAACGCAGAATCCGGCCAAACCATCATCAAGGGAATGGGCGAATTGCATCTCGACGTGTACGTCGAACGCATGCGTCGTGAGTACAAGGTCGAAGTGGTCACCGGTAACCCACAGGTTGCCTACCGCGAAACCATTACCCGCGAATCCAAATTCGAATACACCCATAAGAAGCAGACCGGTGGTTCGGGCCAGTTCGCAAAGCTCTCCGGAGTCATGCGTCCCCTGGATCTCGAAGCAGAGCCAGATCTCAACTACAAATTCATCAACTCCGTCGTGGGCGGACGTATTCCTAAGGAATACATCCCATCCTGTGACAAGGGTTTCCAGTCCTGCATGGACTCTGGCTCCTTGATCGGATTCCCAGTGCTCGGCATCGAAATGGAAGTTCTAGATGGTGCATACCATGACGTGGACTCCTCCGATATGGCCTTCCAGATCGCAGCACGCATGGCCTACCGCGAAGCCTTTGCCAAGGCTGGCGCGCAGGTTCTCGAGCCCATCATGAAGGTCGAAGTCGAAACCCCAACGGAGTTCCAGGGTTCCGTGGTGGGCAACTTGTCCCAGCGTCGTGGCACCATCATGGGCACCACCGAGCAGCTCGGCTACACCACCATCATCTGCGAAGTTCCCCTTGCAGAAATGTTTGGCTACGCCACTGACTTGCGCTCCATGACCCAGGGCAAGGCCGAGTTCACCATGGAATTTGCCAAGTACCAGCCCGTACCACGCAACGTCCAAGAAGAGCTCATCAAGAAGTTCGGCGACAAGGCCCGCTCGGCGGGTCGCTAAGGCTGCTACTTTATTGTTATTTAAAAGGCTCCGGAAATTTCCGGAGCCTTTTTTCATGAAGCATTCCAATATGGTCAAGGGAATTGCAACACACGGAGATCTTTGGATTGCTATCTTTTTAGGCCGATGCCCCTTTTAGGATATCCCATGAAACTTATCCATGCCCTCTTCATCATTGTCTCGGTAGCCTTCGCCGCCCCGGTCAAGCTCAGCATCGCCGTCTCGGACCTTGAAACCCGTGGACTGACCAAGGACGATGCCGGAATTATCAGCGACCGCCTACGCGACGAGCTGTTAAACACGGGCGCATTCCGCGTGATGGAACGGAGCGTGATGGATGAGATCCTCAAGGAGCAATCCCTGCAGGCTAGTGGCGCCTGTTCCGGATCGGATTGCCAAGTTCAGATCGGTCGCCTTCTGGGAGTGGATCGCATCGTGGTGGGATCCATCGGAAAACTGGGCACGCTTTACTCCCTCACTGTGCGCCTGTTGAATGTGGAAACGGGCGAAGTGGAGCTATCCTTCAGCGAAGATCATCAAGGGGCCATTGAGGACCTGGTCCGTGGACCCATTCGCAGTGTGGCGATGCACTTGGCAGGAATCGCGCCACCCAAGCCAAATCCAATCGCGACCGCCGTGCCAACACCAGCTACCCCATCGGGCGCGCCTCGGCTTGTCGCGGCAAACGATCCAACCGCTCCAGCGCCAGTCACCCTTTCCACCGAGCCTGGAGAGGCCAAGACATCATTGAGGGCAGAGAAACGCAGGCGCATCCTGGTGGAACCCACCCCAACTCCCGCACCTTCACCCGTCGCAACCACGACTCCCGCAACAAAACCACCCTCAGCAGATGCTCTCCCTGTCTTCGAGTTCGGAATTCGCTCCGGGTATGGTGGTGCATCCATCGCGGGGGATAGCGCAACGGAATCGCGTTTACAGGAAGGGTCTGGATTCTGGCAAATTGGTGGGGCGATCCGAATCAATCTCGGGGTCATTTCCCTCGCACCCGAAGTTCTATATACCAGACGCTCCCTCGAGGGGAGTATTCGGTCTTCCAACAATTTATTTTTTTGGGAAACCCAAACCACAGTTACTGCAAATTACATCTCCATTCCCTTTCTTGTCGCAGTTAACTTCACACCCCATCTTTTTGCCTTCGCGGGACCGACCGGCGATATTTTTCTGTCCAGTGAAATTAAGAGTTCGACTTCACTGACCGCGTCTTCATCCGGAATCAAGAAAGACACCAGCGACACTGATAACTCTTCTACCGGAATGAATTTTGCATATCCGTCGCTCGTTATGGGTGCAGGGGCGCGCCTTGGCTCCAGTTTTCTGGTGGATTTCCGCCTCCAAAAGCCTTTTGCGGATGCCTATAACAATGAAGAGGATCCCACCTACCGGCGCCATTCCCGTTATACCAACTGGTCGCTTATGCTCGGTTATTTGTTTTGAGTAAACCAGTCGTTGATGTCTGTCCCGTCCGGGAGAATTGTCAACGGCTTCGCATCGATTCCTTGTGACATGAATGCATCAACGACCTTTGCGCTGGCAGTCCGGCCGGCCTCGTCGTTATCAAAACAGACAATCACGCTCTTATTCTGAAAAAGAGGTATCCACTCGGCCTTCAGGTGCGAAACGCCCGGAACACCCACAGCAGGAATCCCTCTATCTATAAGGGTCAGCGTGTCGATGGGTCCTTCACAAAGATAAACCAGCCCAGACCGTTGGTCCAGCATCTTCACATTGTAGGGGCACGGAATATGCCCGCGCAGACTAAGCTCTTTGGGCGTAGTATCCTGCTCCGTTGCACGGGCCTGAAAATGCAAAGGACGATTCTTATCATCTAAATAGGGGATGATCAGCTTATGCTTGTAGAACCTGAGATTCCCATGCTCATTGGTGATGCCCACTTCGCGGAGCAAATCTCCATCGAAATCCCGGCGTAGCGCATCATTTACTCGGCCATAGTCATCCACCCAACGCAGCCGCATGGCATTCCAGGTTTTAAGGAATATCTTTCGCCGCACCAGATAATCCCTGGCTTCAAAGCGCCCGTGGGAATCCGGGTGCTCCAGAGGTGCAAGCATTTTGAGAAATCCTAGAATTGTCTTTTCACGCCAGTGTTCCTCCCGTGCGGAGGGGACAACGATCGGCAATTCCGGCTCCGGAATCAGCAGGGGTTCCACCCGCTTTTCAATGGGCCTATTTGGAGCTGGATTTTTTGGCGCCGTTGTGGTGGAAGGGTTGGAAATACTGGCCTGGAGCACCGCATGGGGAAACATGTCCTTCAACCAGCCCAAGGCATCGCGGAAGGATAAATTATTCACCTGGGACACCAGCTCAATGACATCGCCCCGGACATCCGCACAGACCCAGCAACGGAAAAGCCCCTTACTCTCACTTAGGGAAACGCTGGGAGTCCGGTCGCCATGGGAATGCCGCATGGGGTGCAGACACCGGATTTTGCCATGCACCGGACACAGCCCGAGACGGTCGGCGACCGCCGTAATCGAAAGCTCACGCTTGAAGGATTCAATCCCTTCTCTGTCAAAGGCCTGCTGCATATATTAAAAATCTAACTTTTTAGAGCACCTCTATTAATTAACTTTGCAACCGAATGCAAGCAAATGGGAATTAATAGAGGCGCCCTTAATATGAATTCGCTAATCCAAGAAAATGTCCCCATGCATTCTTACACATCCTTCAAGGTCGGTGGCCCAGCCCGGTACTTCGCCGAGCCCAGCAGCTTGCTGGAAATCAGGGAAGTGCTACAGTGGTGTGCCCAGGCAAAAGCGCCAATATTTGTCGTAGGCAAAGGAACCAATCTGGTGGTGGCAGACGAAGGCTATGACGGCCTGATTCTTCACTTGGGTAAGCGCTTTTCAGGGATCCAAATTCAGTACAATACGCTAATTTGCGATGCCGGATGTCTATTGAATTCTGCGGTGAAGAGTGCCGTGGATGCAGGGCTCGCAGGCATCGAGAACCTCGGTGGAATTCCCGGAACATTGGGCGGAGGGGCCTTCATCAATGCGGGAGCCTTCGACCAAGAATTGTGCCAGGTGATTTCCAAGGTGACGACTTTGGACGCAGAGGGCAAACTCACCGAACGCAATAACGCTGAATGTGACTTTTCTTATCGCCATTCAGGCTTGATGAATTACGCCGAGATTATTGTGCAGGTGGAA
Organism: uncultured Fibrobacterota bacterium; assembly: GCA_903876665.1. Taxonomy (GTDB): domain Bacteria; phylum Fibrobacterota; class Fibrobacteria; order Fibrobacterales; family Fibrobacteraceae; genus CAIRAY01. Next base: position 17,178 of record CAIRAY010000112.1, read on the forward strand.
CTGACCCTACGCCCCGCTGACCCCGTAATCCTACGGGAACAAATGAACGCCATCCTACTTAAGCGCCGCGACAAACAGCCCTTAGACCTGCCCAATGCGGGCTCCATGTTCAAAAGGCCTCCAGGCGGATTCGCTGGAGTCTTCATCGAAAAGTCCGGGCTAAAAGGATTCCGGGTCGGGGATGCTGCCGTATCCGAAAAGCATGCCAACTTCGTGGTGAATCTTGGCCATGCCACCGCGCAACAAATCTGGGAACTGACCAAACAGATCATCGCCAAGGTCCAGGCGGATCACGGCGTGACGCTCGAACGCGAAGTCATCTTTTTGGGCATGGGAAAGGTGTGATTGTTTTTTCACTAAAACAAGGCTGATTTATCCTGATTGACAAGCTTTTTAAGACTCAATGGATTGTCATGATTAAATGATTCATGCCCGGCAGGCCATGACAAAAGTCCAGGCATGAATGGTGGCACATCTATTTCGACGAGGTTAGTGAGTATATTTGCCCCATGCTACCACCCTACTCCTCCCGAACATCCAATCAGATAGCCAATTCCTTCCCTAAACCAAAGCCCGCAGTCGAGCCCAAAAAGGGTGAAAAGTTCACCCCACCCAAACCCAAGAAAAAGGGCTAGTTCGTTGACCATTCCATGGCCTCGCATGTGGATGGTCCCCCCATTCCCCACGAATTTTCTCTATATTTACCCTTATGCAGCCTACCACCTTTGAAATCGTGTTTCCTCTGACCGTGCTTGCAATGCTCGGAATCGCCGTCCCTGCAGGGATCATGATCGCAAATCAGGCCATCAACCCACAAAAGAAGGGAACCCGCTCCAAGGGTGAGCCCTACGAATGTGGCCTTGGCCAGACCGCAGGCAACGCGGGCGAGCGCTATTCCATCAAATTCTACCTGGTCGCCATGCTCTTTTTGGTCTTCGACCTAGAGGTTGCCTTCTTGTATCCCTGGGCCCTGTCCTTCCTCAAGGGTGGCTGGGATCTCTTATGGATCCTGCTGACCTTCCTGGTGATCCTGGAAGCCGGCTACATGTACTTGTGGAACAAGGGCGCCTTCGACTGGAACGACGCGACCGAAAAGTAAGATATCGATCCGCCTCATCCTCTTGATTCGCCTCACCTTTTTATCCTTTTTTCGCCCCATGGCCCTCCATTGGAGGGCTTGTTTCCTATATTGGGCCCGTCATTCAGCAAGGGTCCCCCATGAGTGCCGAAATCGAAAATTCGCCTGTTCCCCAGCAAGAAGCGGCAACCCTGCCCTTCCTGACTACTTCTCTCGATGCAGTCATTAATTGGGGGCGCTCCAATTCGCTGTGGCCCTTCCCTTTTGCGACCGCCTGTTGTGCCATTGAATTCATGAGCCTCATGAGCGCGCGCTACGATTTTGCCCGCTTTGGCACCGAGTTCATGCGTTTTACCCCCCGCCAATCCGACCTGCTCATGATTATGGGCACCGTCACCTACAAGCAAGCGCCTATTCTCCGCCGCATCTATGAGCAAATGTCCGCACCACGCTGGGTCATTGCCGTGGGTGCCTGCGCGAGTAGTGGCGGTTTCTACGATAGCTATTGCACGGTCCCCGGAATCGACCATATCATTCCCGTGGATGTCTTCATTGCCGGTTGCCCTCCCCGTCCCGAAGCCTACATCGAAGCCGCAGTGCAGTTGCAGGAAAAAATCAAAGACGAATCATTCTTGACCGAGCGTCTCGCCCGCCTGCGGGACCGCGGAGAGGATTTGCCCTCATGAAGACTCTCGGAACCGACTACACCAAAGCCCTGGTGCCCGCTACCGCTGCGGACATTTCCTGCGCGCAACAGTCCACTTTCGACTGGCTTGCATCCCGTTTCCCTTTGGACCAAGATCCGCTAGCCAAGTTATCGACCTCGGCCATTGTCCGGCGCGAAGATCTGCATGAAGTGGTGCAAGCCTTGCGCGACACTCCCGAATTCGCTTACGATATGTTGATCGACATTATCGGGATTGATTACCTTAACTACCCGGGTCACCAAGGTCCGCGCTTTGCCGTTACCTACCTGTTCAAGAGCATGCGCTTTGCCGCTCACCGCTTCCAACTCAAGGTACTAGTGGACGAAGAGGACCTTGTGGTCCCTTCCCTCCATGATTTGTTCCACATTGCCAATTGGGCCGAGCGCGAAGTCTGGGATCTTTTCGGAATCCGTTTCGAAGGCCATCCCAACATGAAGCGTCTGTTGAACCACTTTGAATTTGTCGGTCATCCATTACGCAAGGATTATCCGGCCCAAAAGCGCCAGTGGCTCTCCACCAACGATCCTCTGCTCGACCAGCTCGAAGCCCGTTTGCGCGAAAACGGCATGGAGCTGATCGATCCCATTCCTCTGAATACTCCCGCCGTTGAAGATGTCATCAAGGGGTCCCGCCGATGAGAGTTCTAGACCGCACTGGCGAAAAGCTGGATCTTCTGACCGTCAATATTGGCCCTTCGCACCCAGCCACCCATGGTAGCTTGCGCATCATTTGCGGACTCGAAGGAGAAACCATCAAGGCCGCCGTGGCTGAAATTGGTTACCTGCACCGTGGTTTTGAAAAGATGGTGGAACGGGGCACTTACCAACAGGTGATGCCCTACACCGACCGTCTCAACTACTGTTCCGCCATTCTCAACAACATCGCCTTCTCCAAGGCCGTAGAATCGATGTTCGAAATCCAGATCACCGAGCGCTGCAAAGTGCTGCGTGTGCTCATGTCGGAATTCACGCGCATTGTGGACCATCTCATCTGCGTGGCGGCGGCCCTTGCCGACCTTGGCGCACAAACTGCGTACTTCTACTACTTCGTGCCTCGCGAAGATGCCATGATCATCCTGGAAAAGCTGACCGGCGCTCGCCTCACCAACAGCTTCTCCCGCATTGGCGGCCTGTACCGCGACACCTACGAAGGTTTCGAAACCGACGTGTTGGACTTCCTTAAAAAGACCGAAGAATCTTTGAGCGATGTGTTCAAGCTCGTCGATCGCAACCGCATCTTCCTGGATCGTACCCAGGGCATTGGTTGCATCACTCCCGAGCTCGCCATCAGCTACGGCTGGACCGGCCCTTGCCTGCGCGCCACCGGAGTGGACCGCGACCTCCGCAAAGACCAGCCCTATTTCGATTACCAGACCTATGACTTCGACACCATCGTGGGTACCCGGGGTGACACCTACGACCGCCTCATGGTTCGTTTGTTCGAAGCCAAAGAGTCTATTTCCATTGTGCGCCAGGCCATCAAGCGTCTCAAGCCCGGTCCCATCAATGTAAGCGACCCACGCGTTTCCCAGCCCCAGCACGAATTCGCCTATCATGACATGGAAGCTCTGATTAACCGTTTCAAGCTGGTCTACGAAGGCGTGCGCGTTCCCCAAGGGGAACATTACGACGCCCTCGAAGCGGCCAATGGCGAACTTGGGTTCTTCATCACTTCCGACGGTACCGGCAATCCTTGGCGCATCAAGGTCCGCCCACCTTGCCTGACCCAGTTTGCCGCATTCCACAATCTGGTCGAAGGGGGCATGGTTTCAGACGCCATCGCCTGTCTGTCTAGCATCAACATCATTGCCGGCGAATTGGACCGCTAGGATCACTATGACCCACGCCAACCTTCCTCAGCAACCGACCTTCGCAGAAATCGCGCCCCGGCTCGAGACTCCTGCCATGAAGGCCCGGGTCGCAGACCTCATCCGACGCTACCCCAGCCCCCAGGCCGCTTTGTTGCAGGTTCTGTGGCTTGCCCAGCACGAGCTCCAATGGTTGCCCCAAGCTGCCATCGAGTGGTCAGCCCACCAGTGCAAAACCTCCCCCGTACATGCCTATGGCGTGGCGACTTTCTATACCATGTATCAGAAAGCCCCGGTGGGAAAATTTTTGTTGCAGATCTGCCAGAACGTAACCTGCCATGCGCTGGGTTCCGAGAATCTGATCGCCCATGCCGAAAAGACTTTGGGGATTCCCGCCGATGGTGCACATGTGTCCGCCGACGGCCTGTTTACCTTGCTCCGAGTCGAATGCCTGGGTGCCTGTGGCAATGGCCCGGTCATGCAGGTCAACGATGATTTTGCCACCGACGTGGTGGACGGCGTGGTGACCATGCCCAAGAGCATTTCCCTCACCACCGAGCGCTTCGATAAAATCGTGGCCTGGTGCCGCGCCAATAAAGAAAAAGGCCTGGTCCGCGATCCTCTGGGCGGAACTTTAGCGGGCGATCTGGGACACCCCGGCGCCGAAGGGGCTTCGGCCCAAAAACAGAATTCCGACTATGCTCCCCCGCCCCCAGCCCTTGCGGTAAAGGCGATTGCGGGCACCGGAGTAGCCCTCACCTGGAAGGCCGCTCCCGAAATCACCGAGCTGCGCATCGAGCATTCTTCTACAGAAAGTGGCCCATGGGCACCCCTCGCGACATGCTCCCCCAAAGACAAAGAATTCGCCCATGCAACAGGCATAGCGGGTGACTGCTATCGCATCGTCGCCGTGAGTGGAGCGCGCGTGGCCAAGCCAAGCCAAATCGCCAAGGCAGGAGTCTAACATGGCAGACACCTCACCCAAAGTTTGTACCGTAAATTTCGGCAAAGGCGCCCAGGACATTTCAGTCTACAAGTCCCTCGGGGGCTACTCCAATGTGGGCAAACGCCTGTTCGACCTTTCCCAGTTTGAGCTCATCGACCTGGTCACCCGTTCGGGCCTGCGTGGCCGTGGCGGCGCCGGATTTCCTACCGGCATGAAGTGGTCCTTCGTTCCCCGGGGTGGCAAACCCGTCTATCTGGTCGTCAATGCAGACGAAGGCGAGCCGGGTACTTTTAAAGACCATTTTCTCATGCTCGAAGATCCCCATCGCCTCATCGAAGGCATGCTGATCTGTGGCTGGGCTCTCGGGGTAAGAACCGCTTACATTTATGTGCGTGGCGAATTCCTTTCGGCAGTCGAGTCTTTGAACAAGGCCATCTCCCAAGCCTACGCGGCAGGCCTTCTGGGCGCGAACATCGGCGGCTCGGGCTACTCTCTCGACATCTATGTGCACCGCGGTGCGGGCGCATACATCTGCGGTGAAGAAACCGCCCTGATCAATTCCTTGGAAGGTTGCAAAGGCCAGCCACGCCTTAAGCCCCCCTTCCCAGCGGTGAGCGGAGCCTGGAGCTCCCCAACCTGCGTCAACAATGTCGAAACCATCATGGCTCTGCCCTGGATTTTGGAAAATGGCCCGGAGGCTTATGCCGCTATCGGTGTCGGCCGTTCCAATGGTACCAAGGTCTTTTCGGTTTCGGGCGATGTCAAACGGCCCGGAGTTTATGAATGCGCGCTTGGACTTCCCATCATGGAGATGCTCGAGTCCGAACAGTTTTGCCAAGGTGTGATTGGTGACTTGAAGGGAGTGATTCCAGGTGGTTCCTCCACGCCGGTATTGACCACCGCAGAAGCCAGCGACGCCAAATTGGATTACGAATCCCTGGCCGCCAAAGGGACCATGCTCGGATCCGGTGCGATCATTGCATTCAACAGTTCGCGCAATGTGGTCACCATGTTGCAGAGCCTCACCCGCTTTTACGCGCATGAATCCTGTGGCCAATGTACGCCCTGCCGCGAAGGCACCGGCTTTGCCAACCGCGTCATGAAGACTGTCGTTGCTGGCAAGGGTCGCGACACCGATCTTCAGCTCCTGCTTGATCTTTGCGAGGGATTCACCCCCACCACCATCTGTCCACTTGCGGCAGCCGATGCGGGTCCCATCGAATCCTTCACTAAAAAATTCCGCGCCGACTTTGAAGCGGCCATCGCACGCAATCCCGAGCGGGCGGAAGAACGTCTCCATCCAAACTTTAGGCCTGGCGCCTTCTGGTAATGGCACTATGAGCAATTATTATCACATGCCCAAATTGCCCAGTGCGGACTCCCTCCGCGTCACCATCAACGTGGATGGCAAAGATGTAGTGGTTCCGGGCGATACCAATCTGATCGAGGCTCTCCGGTCGGTCGGGATCGAAACCCCGCACTTCTGCTACCACCCCCATTTGCCCCTTTCTGGCAATTGTCGCCAGTGCCTCATCGAAACCGAAGGCCCTCGGGGCATGGGTCTCGCCATCGCGTGCTATACTCCCGTCCGTGCAGGAATGAAGGTGGCCACGCCGGCCTCCTCTCCCAAGGTCGCCAAGGCCCGCAAGACGGTGATGGAATTTCAGCTCGTCAACCATCCCCTCGATTGTCCCATCTGCGACAAGGCCGGAGAATGCCTCCTGCAAGAAAATTACATGCAGGCCGGTCAAGGCGAAAGCCATGTGCGCGAGGACATTGGCAAACAATACCACGGCGCCCCCGAGCATCGTTTTGAAGACACCAAAGGTCAGGATCGTGGCGGAAAAGACATAGACATAGGCCCACGCATCATTCTGGACGAGGAGCGTTGCATCCTTTGCGACCGTTGCGTCCGCTTTATGCGCCATGTTGCCGGCGACGAGCAACTCTATATTGCCGCCCGCGGTGACCACGCCTTCATCACCACCTTCCCTGGCAAAAAACTCGATCACGCCTATGATTTGAACACTACGGACATTTGCCCAGTGGGTGCACTCACCAGCAAGTCCTTCCGCTTCAAGCACCGCGTATGGAATCTGCAGCACACCCCGAGCATTGATCCGACAGATGCCCTGGGCGCCAATATTTGGATCGATCATGACGGTGGAACAGTCTATCGTCTCATGCCCCGCTGCAATTCCGATGTGAACCGCAGCTGGATCGCAAATTCCACCCGCGCCGCCTTTGAGGCACTTTCCACCAATCGCCTGCTTGACGGTCGTTTGCAGGGCAAGACCGTTACCCGCTCCGAGGCCCTCCGTCACATGATGGAAAAATTGCAGTCCGCAAAAAAGGTTGCCCTGGTTTCTTCCGGGCACCTGACCCTCGAAGACAACGCGGCCATGCTCTCTCTCGCTGGTGTACTCGGTCCACGCGCTGAGGTTTTTGGCGGATCCTGGCTTCCCGTAGCCAAGCCCGATGGCATTGCCCTCAGCGGAGATCCGGTTCCCAACCGTCGAGGCGTCTCTCTGCTCGGTATTGCGGACAATTTGGATCAATTGGTTTCCCGCGCAGCTGAATTCGATGTGGTCCTTCTGGCTGAAACCGATCTTTGGTTCGCCGATTCCAAGCAAGCCAAAGCTCTGGAAGCCATTCCCAACCGTTTGGTCCTTTCCGCCTGGGACACCGCATCCGTAAAAGCTGCGACATGTGCTGTCGGCATCAACGCCTGGGCCGAAGTCCGTGGCTGCATGGTAAATATCGCAGGTCGCCTGCAGATGATGCAGGCCGCCCCGGTTTCCCCAGTCGATGCCCTGGAGCCCGCTTGGCAGACCCTTTCCCACCTTGCAGGCTCGGACTGGAACGAGGTGATCGAGGCCTGGAAATTCGCGACCGGTATTTGTAGCCCTCTCGCATCCATAAAATACTCTGCCATCGGGAGTAGTGGTTTGCAACTTCCGCCTTCGGGAGCCCATACATGATTGACCAGATCATCCAAATGACCCTGAACCTGGATATGCCTCAGATGTCCGTGCTGGAATGGATCATCACCTTAGGCAAATTTGCCTTCGTGTTCATCCCCCTAGCCTTCATCGTGGTGATGATTTTCATGGAACGCAAGGGCGCCTCCCTCATCCAGGACCGCCTGGGACCCAACCGTTCCGCCCTGCCGGTATTTGGTGGCCTTCGCTTCTTCGGCTTTGTGCACAACTTTACCGACGGAATCAAGCTCTTCACCAAAGAGACCTTTATTCCGACCTATGCACACAAAGTCTGGTATGTGGTCGCACCCGGCATTGGCTTCCTGGTAGCCTTTCTGACTCCGGCAGTGATCCCCTGGTTTGCGCCACTGACCTGGTGGACGGGAGACCACATCTCTCAAGTTTCGGGCATGATCATCGACTCGGATACCGGCATCCTGCTCATGTTTGCACTTTCCTCCCTTTCCATCTATGGAACAGCGATGTCTGCCTGGGCCTCCAATTCCAAATACGCCCTTCTGGGTGGAATGCGTGCCACCGCCATGATGATCAGTTACGAAGTGAGCATGGGCCTTTCCCTCATGGGTATCTTTTTACTCGCAGGCTCCTTCAATCTGCAGCACATTGTTGCCTGGCAAGAGGCCCATGTGTGGGGCATCTTTGTGCAACCTGTTGCCTTCTTCGTCTTTCTCACCAGCATGATCGCCGAAACTGGCCGCGCACCCTTCGATGTGGCCGAAAGCGAATCTGAAATTGTTGCGGGCTACCATCTGGAATACAGTGCCATGCGTTTTGGTTTGTTCTATATGGGCGAATACGCCCATATCGTGATCGCCTCCATCATTATTGCCACATTGTTCCTCGGTGGTTATGCGATTCCTTTTGTGTCCACGGATTTATTGCGGGCCCATGTCGATATTGCCCTGGCCCTGTGCCTGGGTGGCCTAGGAACCATGATCGGCGGATTCCACCTGATGGTCCGTCGCTGGAAAAAAGTCTATGCCACTATGGGTGCCAAAGATGCCGGCACACGTAATCGGGAATACTCCTTTCTGCAGTTCACCTCTGGGGTTGCAAGCCCAGTTGTGCTGGCCCTTGCTGTTGCGGTTTTCTTTTTGCTCAATCCCATGGCCGCGACCACTGTGGATGGCACGCCTATCTTCCCTGCCTGGGTGAGCATTGCGGCGGCTGCGGTGCAGGTCGTGGTGCTGATTGCCAAAGCCTTCCTCTTCTGCTGGATCTGGATCTGGGTTCGCTGGACTCTGCCACGCTTCCGCTATGATCAGGTCATGAGCCTGGGCTGGAAAATCCTGCTCAACCTCGCCTTGGTTAATTTAGTTGTCACCGCCATTATCGCAAAACTGGTTACGGGGGTTCGCTGATGGCAAAAGTCATTCAACGCCGTTCACTGACTTTGCTGGAGCGCTCCTACCTCTGGGAAATCATCAAGGGAATGGGAACGACCTTCAAGCATCTCTTCCGCAATTTCAAGAATCCGGAAAAGATGCAGCTCATGTCCTATCCCGAAGTGGAAGTGCAGACTCCGCAGAATTACCGGGGTAGCCATCGCCTGATGAAGCGCCCAGACGGCGAACCCCGTTGCGTAGCCTGCTATATGTGCTCCACCGCATGCCCCGCCCGTTGCATCACCATTGAGGCCGAACCTTCCAGCGATCCTCGCATTGAAAAGAAGCCCCGCAAATTTGAAATCGACTGGCTCGTTTGTGTGTTCTGTGGACTTTGTGAGGAAGCCTGCCCCGTGGATGCCATCCGCATGGATACCCGCAAGGTGGCCATTTCCCACTACACCCGCAAAGAATTCATTGCCGACATGCCAAGGCTCCTAAACTGGGATCCCAAAGATTTTCCAGCAAATGACGCCCAGAGCCAAAAGGCGCCAGGTGGCAAGCAAAATCAACAGGCCAAGCAAATCTGGGGTCTGGAGGTGAAGCACTCATGATCTCCATAATTTATTTCTCGCTCTTTGCCTCCATTGCCATGGGGTGCGGACTATATCTTCTGATCGCCAAGCATCCCTTATACGGTGCCCTTGCGCTGATCGGCAACATGATTTCCTTGGCCGGCATCTATTCCCTTCTTTCCGCACCTTTCCTTGGAGTGGTGCAAATCCTGACCTACGCAGGCGCGATCATGATGCTCGTGGTATTTGTGATCATGGTCCTCAACACCGCCCATGACCATGAAGTCCCGCGTTTCGACTGGCGCGGAGTCTACCTGGTCCCAGTCCCCGCAGCTCTCGCACTGTTGTTGCTTGCTCTTGTCTATTTTAATTCTCCGGTTGCCGATGCTACGGCTCTGCGTGGCACAGCCCAAAATATTTCCCAATTCATGTTCGACACATCCCGCACGGACAACGGCTATTGGATTCTCTTTGAATTCATCGGGCTGCTTCTGTTAGGTGCAATGGTCTCTGCGGTGCTGATCGCCAAGAAGCGTCTCTCCACCCACAAGGAGGACGTATGACTCCCGATTTGATGGCCGTGCAAGGTGTTGCGGTCGTGCTGTTCTGCCTGGGTATTGCGGTGGCAATGACTCGTCGCAATATTTTCTTTATCCTAATGGGAGTGGAGCTCGCAATCAATGCAGCGAACCTCTCCTTTATTGGATTTTCCCGTACCCTTCCCGCCGCCATGTCCCTGACCGGGCAAGTCGTGCCCCTATTCGCCATCGCCGTCGCCGCTGCAGAAGCCTGCGTGGGTCTCGCCATGGTGATCCTCATTTACCGCGCCCGTGAAAGCCTCGATTCCGAGTCTTTTGCAAATCTCAAGGAGTGATGCTGTGTATCCTATCGCAAGCTATCTCTGGCTAATTCCAGCATTACCCCTCGCCGGAGCCATTTTGCTCGGCATTATTTCCCAATTATATGCCCGCCGTGACTTTGGTCCCTCCGAGCGCTCCATGGGCATTCTGGCCGTAGCCTTCCCGGCTTTGGCTTTTGCGGTCACTGTATTCTTTGCCACCCGGTTTCCCCTTGGTGAATCCCTCCGCTCGGTAATCGCGCCTTGGATTGTGATCGATCAAGTTTCTGTGTCCTTTGGATTCCTTTTCGATGACCTTTCCCGCATCATGTTGCTATTCATTACCGGCATCGGAGCGCTCATTACCTTGTATTCCGTGGGTTACATGCATGGCGACCGTGGCTTTGTGCGCTTCATGGCTTACATGAATTTGTTCCTTTTCAGCATGATCACCCTGGTCCTTTCCGATAACCTGGTGCTCACGTTTCTGGGCTGGGAAGGCGTGGGATTATGCTCCTATTTACTCATTGGCTTCTGGCATAGCGACCCGGCCAACGGTGCCGCAGCCAACAAAGCCTTCCTGGTCAATCGCGCGGGCGACCTGGGATTCCTGCTCGGCATTTTTGCTTTGATCACCCTCGCGGGCCCAAGTGGAATCTCATTCCCCGAGCTCAAGGCCTGGTTGCTCGATCCCGAAAATTCATCTCTGATCCAAGGCCCAGGTCAATTGTTGATCTTGCTTGCCACCTTTTTCCTGTTCTGGGGCTGCACCGCCAAAAGCGCACAAATTCCCCTGCTCACCTGGCTCCCGGATGCAATGGCCGGCCCCACTCCCGTCTCGGCACTGATCCATGCCGCCACCATGGTGACTAGTGGGGTATATTTACTTGCGCGCCTCTCGGACCTCTTTGTGCTCTCTCCCATCGTGATGGGCATGATCGCCGTGATCGGCCTGGGCACCGCCATGTGGGCGGCTGTGGCAGGCATTTTCCAAGATGACATTAAAAAAGTCTTGGCCTACTCCACGGTTTCCCAACTTGGGTTCATGTTCCTGGCAGCGGGTTGCGGGGCCTTTGATGCAGCCATCTTCCACGTATTCACCCATGCATTCTTCAAAGCCGCCTTGTTCCTTGGCGCAGGCTCGGTCATCCACGCCCTTGCTGGGGAACAGGATCTGCGCCGCATGGGTGGCTTGGTCAAATCCTTACCCATCACCTTTATCATTCTGGCTTCGGGTTGGATCGCCATCATTGGAATACCTGGCACAGCAGGCTTCTGGTCTAAGGACTTAATCCTCGAACGGGTCTATGTATCCGGACCTATGGGCCCGGTGCTGTATTTCGCAGCACTCGCCACCGCCATCCTGACCGCACTCTATATGACCCGCATGATGGTTCTCGCCTTTGCGGGTAGCTTCCGTGGTTCCCACCACACCAAGGACCATGCGCACGAATCTCCCTTAAGCATGCGCATTCCCATGCTCGTCCTCGCCGCAGGCTCGCTCCTGGCGGGTTTCGTGTGGGCAGGACTCATTCCGGGTCTCGATATTTTTGGACGGGCCCTGGCCCCTATTGTGGGCAATGCACAGCATCTATTCCACCCCGCCGAACACCACGGGCCCTCCGCCTGGATCTTTGCTGCGGCAGGCACCGCTGCAGCTGTTGTGGGTGCAATCTCCGGTTGGATCACCTACATCCGGCGCATCCCATCTCTACTGGGCGCTCCGGGCCCACATGGTCTTGCCAAACGCTGGACTTTGGCTTTTGATTCACTACATTTTGTATTCGCAATTCTCCCGACCCGCGTTGCGGCCTGGATTTCAGATGTGCTGGTACAACGCACCTTCGAAGGGCTCCAAATTCTCGCCGGTTTTTTTGTTTTGGATTCCGCTAGCGTTATCCGCAAGTTGCAGGTTTCAAGCCTCCGCTTGCAGCTGGGCTTGACCCTTGGGCTCGGGCTTCTCATCTCCATCCTCATTCTGGAGAGGATCTCCTAATGCTTCTGCATATCCTTTTAGCATCCCCATTCGTGGCAGCTTTTCTCTTGGCGCTGATTCCCGGTCGATTCCTGCGGGCGAGCCTGGTGGCCTCCACAGGCCTTGCAAGCGCCATCGCAGGCTTTGCCCTGTTCATTATCAGCGGACTGAATGGAAGCCCCATCGCCTCCGATTCCATTTCCTGGTTTACCCTTCCGGGCACAACCGCCACGGTGCATTATTCCCTCTTTGCTGATGGCTTCGCCCTCTGGATGGTCCTTCTAACGGCAATCCTCGTCACCAGCGTTATTTGGATCGGCAAGACCTGTGCGGGCGAGCGCTATAAAGGCTTCGCGGCCCTGGTGTTCCTGCTTGAGGGAGCCTTGTTTGGATGCTTCCTGGCCTCCGACGCCGTGCTCTTCTTTCTCTTCTTCGAGTTGCTGGTTCCACCTGCGGCCCTCCTGATTTCCGTGTTCGGAGGCGCAGGCCGCAACCGTGCCGCAATCTTGTTTGCGCTCTACACTCTTCTGGGGTCTGCTCCCATGGCCATTGCGCTTTGGGCTCTCGCCACCTGGACCGGAACCACAGACGGAATGCAGATCGCTACAGCACTAGCAGCTATCGCACCGGAAAAAGTGACCTTGTTATTCTTCGCTTTCGCCCTCGCCTTTGCGGTCAAGACCCCCCTGTTTCCCTTCCACGGCTGGCAGGCTGAGGCATACTCCGAGGCCCCTGCACCCGTAACCGCTTTGCTCTCTGGCGCCATGGCCAAAGTGGGCGTGTTCGGATTCCTGCGCTGGACCATGCCGATTTTCCCCAATGAAGTTGTAGAATATGGGACTCTTTTTATCCTTCTTGGCTTAGCCACGGTGATCTATGGTGCGCTGGTGGCCATGCGCCAAACCGACATCAAGCGCATTCTCGCCTTTAGCTCCCTCTCCCATTTGGGTCTGACCGTTGTGGGTGCATTTACCCTGCACGACGGCGCAATATTCGGCGTGGTGGTCATGATGGTGGCCCACGGATTCAGCGCAGGTGCGTTATTCTTGCTAGCCGGGATTCCCGAGCGTTGGAACGGCACTCGCAATATTTTTGCCTTTGGCGGACTCGCTAGCCAAAGCCCACGTTTTTCCCTCCTGTTCATGCTCGCCTGCCTAGCTGCCGTAGCAGTCCCAGGTACCCTTGGATTCGTGGGTGAATTCTTGATATTGCAGGGAATTTGGCAGACCTTTGGCCCCATCATCGCTCTTGCGGCTGGCCTGGGTGCAATCCTGTCAGCAGCCTACACCTTGCGCATGGTGCAGGCCATGCTGTTTGGAAAAGCAACTTCCACCGGAGTCGGTCCCGAAATTCGCAAATCCGAAATGGTGGCCATTTTCCCTTTGATCGCTATCTTATTTGTTCTGGGTTTCGCGCCAAAACTTGTTTTGCATAGTGTAGAAAGCACCCTGGGGCAAGCGCCCTCTTCCGTTGCCAACGCCATTCCGGAGAATGCCCCGAATGCTACCGAACGCTGATTTATTTCCAAACCTGCTCCCGACTGTCCTTGTGGCTGCGGGCGCTCTCGTCACCTTGGCTCTTGAGCCTTTCTTACGCACAAATTCAAAGCATAGCATCCTCCCCTGGATTGCGGCGTTCTTTTTGATCGCGGCAGGAGCCTCCCTGGTTCTGGTTGTACCCGGAAACATTCGCACCATCATCGCCATGAATTCGGTTCGCCAAGCCCTCCTGCTGGCATTGCTCGCCTGCGGTTTGCTCGGTATTGCGGGGCTTTCTACCCAGCTGGCCAAACGGCGCTTTGCCGGTGGCGAGGCCTACGCGCTGCTCCTGCTTTCCCTTTGCGGGTCCATGCTCATGGTCCAGTCCATCGACTTGCTCGCGCTTTTTGTGGGCATGGAGCTATCCGCAATTCCCATTTACGCACTGGTGGGAATGCATCGTCGTTCGACAGAAGCCAACGAGGGAATCTTCAAGTATTTCGTGACCGGATCAATATTTGGCGCGGTATTTCTTTATGGTGGCGCACTCTGGTATGGGGCCACAGGTAGCACATCTCTGTTTGCCGTGGCCTTGCCCTCCCGCGAACTTTTGCAAATGGCGGGTCTTGTCCTGGTGGTTTTTGCCATGCTCTTCAAGGCGGGCGCAGCTCCCTTCCATTTCTGGGTCGCCGACACCTACACAGGAGCCTCCATCCCCGTCACCGGATTCATGTCCTCCACGGTCAAGATCGGTGCCATCACGGCCCTCGCCACCATTTATGCCCATGTCAACCAACCCGCTTTTGGCAACCTTCCTTTGGTGATCATCGTCGTCGCTATTCTTTCTCTTCTGATTGGCTCATTCACCGGCCTGGCCCAAACCCGCGCCCGCCGCATGATGGCCTTTAGCGCCGTGGGCAACGCCGGCTATTTGGTTTTGGCTTTGCTCCTCCCAGCCCCCAGCACTGCACTGCCCTTTTACCTGATCACCTATGCATTAGCCTCTGCGCTTGTGCTGGCAGGCCTTTCCGCACTCGCCGGAGTGGAGGAGCAGGACGACGATTTCGGCTCCCTACGTGGCATGGCACGGGCGAATCCATTCTTGGGCAGCGTGATCACTTTGGCGCTCGTTTCCCTTGCCGGACTTCCTCCCGTTGCCGGGTTCATCGCCAAGTTCGGCGTTCTTGCGGGTGTGTTCGCCTCGGGGCACATTGCCTTGGCCGCACTGGGCATGGTCATCGCTGTGGTTTCCGCAGGCTACTACTTCCGCTTGGCTCTTCTGCTGTGGCAGGATCCCGGGGAACAGGCGACGAAGGTTAGTGGCGGAGTGCTGTTGCGGGTTTCGCTTCTGCTAGGTGCGGGCGGATTGCTGGTGTTGACTGCGTTCCCGATGCTTTAGACCACAAAACCCACATGGTTTTTGCGTGGCAATAACTGAGCCCCCTCCAAGGGGGTTCTTTTTTTGTTTACTATCCTCATCATCAATTAACAAAGGAAAACGACTTGCATTATTTACGAACATCGTCGAAAATTTTGGCACATGAATCTGTCATGCCCGTGCCGGGGATCACCGTGCATCTACCAGAGTTCTGTGATGCCCGTACCGGGCATGACAATCCATAAACACTTTGCATGTCGCAATACCAGTGACGATGTTAGTAATATGTCTGAGTTCTGTGATGCTCCACACAGTGGATAGCGCTCCACCGTATGGAAACACATCAGCCGTGCCGGACATGACAATCCCTAAATTCCTTGAATGTCCATATACATTGACGATGCAAGTAATTACCTTTGTCTGCATGAAGATCATTCTGTTGTTTATTGTCGTCTTTCTGAGCAGCTGCGCTTCGGGTCGCTTCTCCATGGACCAGGAGGAACAGTCTGCCTTGACCGAGGGTATGCCTCTCCATTGGTCCAAGGAGGATTTCGTTATTCTGAGCGATAGCCTCCAGATCTCCTTTAACAATGGCCTTCTGGGCAACTCAGCAACGGTTCATGGGGTAAAGTGGATTTTGGTCAACGAGATCCGTGGCAAACGCCTGGATCCCTTTGTCTTTCCATCCAGCGCATACACACAAGAGGCCCCCACCCTGTCTCTTTCCTGGTTTTCCCCAGAAAAGGACGAAGGTGGATTTTATACCACCAAATTTTTTGGGCAAGAGGACAATTTTTACCAGGGCGTTTACGCCACGGGAAGCACATTATATTTGGCCAAACTTCCCATCTACGAGCGAGGAATGCTGATTCGTTACAGTTATGAGTACGAGCAGACCCACCCCGAGTTTCTTTCTCAGTTTGAGTTGCAAAGCGAGCTCCCCACTTTACATTCCTATGTAAAATTTGATTACCCGAAATCGACCCAGCCCAAATTTAAAATTGAGAGATTTGACAGTCTGAAGGTGGAACAAAAGCTGGATTCCGGAATGTCCCGTAAAACAGTAGAATGGACCTTTGGAAACCGGGAGCCCTTCCAGCCCCTAGGAACCTATCGTCCGGAAGAATGGACGACCGCACTGCACCTCTCGCTTCCACCCCAAGGCGATATAGCCATGGACTGGAAATCCCTGGGAGATTTTTACCTGTCGAAAATGGATAACGAGCTTCCCAAAGATTCGGAACAACTGTCTCGCATCGCAAAGGGAAAGACTCCACAAGAGATTCTCGCCTACATGCGGAGCCATCTCCGGTATCATGCGGACACCCGCGGAGAAAACGCCGTGTTCCCCAAGAATTCCGAGGTCACCTTGGAAATGGGTTATGGAGATTGCAAGGGTTTTAGCTTGCTCCTGATGCAGCTCTTGCGGATTGCCGGGTACAAAGCACACTTGGTTTTGGCCACGGCATCCAGTGGAGCTTCTCAAGCACTCGAATCCTATCCGACTCTCGGACTTTTTGATCACATGATTGTGGCTCTGGAGGACTCCTCAGGTAAGTTGCTCTTTCTCGATCCTACCAATTCTTGGCCGCGGTGGGACGAAACCGCCTGGGTTGTGGTGGGCAAGAAGTGCCTGGTGCTCGAAAAAGGAAAGTCCCGTTACATACAAATTCCTTTTCCCGAAACCGCTCGCTCCGAAGTGAAATCAGAAAACCACATTACCGACCTTGATTCCACATTACAGGTGCAAGGCAAAATGGAATTCATTGGGCTTCCTTCCTACCCAATGCACATGACCCTTTCTACAAAGAACGAGAGCGAGCGTTCGGCGCAACTCCGGGAAATTTTGCGCGATGACTACAACCTGGATATTTCTTCTGTGCGCATAACCGCGGATTCGGTTGGCTATTTCGCTATTGAATATTCAGCGCCCTTGGGAAATTCCTGGCTCAAGCTTGCGCATCCAGGGCTGCGCCTGGACCGCCCGGGAATTTCGCTCCTAGGCAATTTACGCCAGTCCGGTCCGGGTTGGATTCGGATTTTTCCCATGACTCAAACGGACCGTTGGGTTTTTCCCCAGGCCAAGCCACCTGTCCTGGACCAACCAGAGTTACAAAATCAACTGGGAACCGCCAAGTGGTCCATTGAAGGCTCTTCCGTTATTCGTTCTTTTGTACGTAACCCCATTAGCAAGGTAACCATCGATGACGCTCGCGACCAACTGCTCGCCCTCCAGGGCAATACTGCCTGGGTGGAATAGCCCCATTTTGCGGTGGTGCCTAATCGCCCTTGCGGTGCTTGGGCTTGGATCCTGTACGCCCCATTGGGGACACGAACCACTGCTGACTGCACCTCAGGAGAAGCTCCCTCCGGAATGTGAAACCAAAGGCGCCTGCATGGTGGTCGATGACACCTACATCGAGCAATCGTCCAACTTGTGGAACGGGAAACCTCTGATTACAGTGGTCATGCATCAGGAAATCGCCATTCTGAATGAGAAAGGACTTTCCTATGCCACCATTCCCCTGCAAGGAATGCGCAGGTTTGCCGGCAGCCTCGAATTAACGGTGACCGATGTAAACGGCGATGTTGTTTACGAAGCTCCGAACACCACCCTGTTTCAATTACAAGAGACAGGAAATATCGCAGTTCCCGGAGTGCTTCCCGGGCAACGTATTCACTTGACCATCAAGGGCTCGGCAATGGATGTGCTCGATGATTTTGAGTATGTGATCCAACGCAACATTCCCGTCGTTCGAAGTCGCTTCACCCTAGCCTCTTACAAATCTTCCTTTGGTTTTGCCACCAAAGAACAGGGAAGCCCGAAACCAAAAACAATCACGTATCGAGAAGATGACGATGATAACTTTGAGGTTTACCGGAAAGAATTTTCCCTAGTGAACCCTGAGCTGCAACTACCGTATCTAGGTTGGGCAGATGCCCGCATTCCCCGAATTCGCATTGCCCTTGAAAACTGCAAGCAATGCGCAGGGTATGCAAATTCCTGGAAGAACCGTTTGCCTTGGCAACCTAGCGAAGATGTATCGGAAGAGAACTACGAATCCTGGAAGGATAGTCCCTACATGGTACCGAATTGGCAAGTTCGAGCCTATCAATTGCTCGATTCCCTGGTTCCCAAGAAATTGAGTGCGGATTCTGCACGTCGCAAAATATATGATTACATCCAAAGTAATTTCCGCCTGGATAGCGCAAGCGAGCCCATGGTTATGGTTCGCGCCTCGAACTGGACATCCCGCTGGACCGTAGATGTCGGCAAGGTTGCAGAGAACCGCCGTGGTAGCGCATTTATCATTTCATCGTTCTATGCAAGCCTGTTGCATGCCTTGGGACTGGAGGCCTCAATCTTTGTAGCGGGCTCTCTGACCGATGGTGGCATTGACCTCAAATTCCCCTCGCGGGAAAACCGTTTGTTCTGGATGGTCCAGGTCAAAGAAAAGGGCGGACTCCGAGCTTTGGTTCCGTATTTACGTGGTTACAGCTACGGCAATTATCCCCAGGAAGTGAATACGAAACAAGGCATTCTTCTCGGCGAAGACAAGTTGGAAGCCAATTCTGTAGCCATTCCACCCAGACTTCAGGACTCGATCATCTACGATGTACATATCCGGTTGGATTCCCTTGGGTCCTCTGCACATGTTTCCATTGAGCCCAAAAACTTAGGCGTGGACAACCTCCGCTACTGGTACGTCAACACCAACAAGCAAGGTCGCAAGGAGATGACCCAAAACTGGTTCCGCGATTTTCCCGCAGCATTTACAACTAAACAAACCAGTGAATCGGGCCTTTCCAATTTTCATAAACCCTTCCTGGTCAAGGCAGAGCTCAAAACCTCAGGCCTGGTCGTGGAACACCATGGACAGAAATTTTGGCGTTTTGGGATGGTTTTTGACGATTATATGAGCCGCCTGGATTCAGCCCGGAGTGAAACCGCCTACTTCAATGTACCCGTGAAATATCGTGAACACGTCTATGTCCCCAAGACCTCCGCCCCCGCTAAGATCAGTTGGAATTGTGAGCAGGTATCCTTGCCTCTTATGGAAACATCCTGTTCCCAAAGCGAAGAGGATGGGATGTTGGTTTTCCATAGAACCGTTGAGATCAAAGTTGGGAAGATGACAACCCAGCAAATCAAGGAACATATTCCAGCAATTAGGCGAAATAACAAGGTTCGCGACAGCTTTTTGTTGTTTTAAAATTTCTCGGTTTCACTGTGTTTGAGTTAGAACAGGCTTAAGAGGCCTGCCTGACATAAACAGATTCGTCGTACAGGACTTCTGGAGAAATGTCAATTTCACCGGGCCACACAATGGTTCCGTATTCAATTCTGGCACATTTAAAGCAAGCCAAGCCTTTGAGGCGATTATAGGGCTTCAAGTCCATGAAGCGCGTCATGTCAAATTTGCGAACCTCACCGTTTTCAAAAGTGATCAACAGCTCGTAATTTTCTAACACATCTACGGAAACGACATCTAGCAACATGGCTTATCCTTATTTCAGAGGATCGATTTTAAAGGGCTCTTCACCATTGACGGCCAATTCCCAATCCGCCAGAAGTTCATCCCGGTGAATATCCATCCAAACCTGAACCATGCGAAATTGACGCGGGGGTAGCTCACCATCTAATAGAGTTCCATCTTCAATTGAAATAGAGGCTTTAAACCCTTGATAGCGAGCATGAATGTGGGATTTGTTGTGGCGCGCATTGTCACGATAGATCATCACGATGAGAATACCATAAAACATGGAAATTGTCGGCATAATTAGCCATCCTGTGGGAATTGCTGTCCCCAAAAATATAGATAAACCCCTTACGGTCTAAAGAAGGATGACCAAGACTGGCGCACCCCCCCAAAAAAAATGGACCCCGCAGTCACGGATGACACGGGGTTCAAGCTGACCACTAGCCTCTTCGGAACATCTAGAGGCGAATCGTGACCTGCACCTTGGGAACCAAGGTCAAATTGAAGGGCACATCATAATATTCGGATTCATTATGGGATGAAACAAATTGGCTTCCCAAAAGAACATTTGCCTGAATGCCCACGGCAATGGCCTGAGTGAAGGGGTATTCAAAGCCGGTTTGCAACATGCCACTCCACAGATTCTCTGTATACCACCGGGTATTCATCCAATTTGCGGGAGTCCAAAGCAGAACCGCATACAAGCGTCCGGATTCTGTCTGGACCATGGGACCAAAACCCAGCATGGTGTGGTATTCATTGTGGGCCCAAGCCCCACCACCACTATAGGACAATTCAACCCTATCCACCAGCCCCATTAGCCTCCACCTCAGGTGGATTCCTTGACCGAAATCCTTGGAAAAAGATAGACCTACGCATAAGGGCTCTAACTCAAAGCCAGTATTGTAGTCTGTTTCCCCATATTCCCCAATACCCAAAGGCACTCCACCCTCGAACGAAATCCGAAGGCGCTTTTGGACTGGGGGAGTCGCAGCTACCGGTGCGGGAACCACCACAGATTCAGGTTCAGGTGCAGATACGGATTCTGGCTCTGCTTCAGGCTCGGCCACAGGCTCACGGACCGGCTCGGCAACGGGTGGGGCAACTGGGGCGACAGGTGTAGGCGCCACCACCGCAACCTTCGGGGCGACGGCGGTTGTTTTTTCAAGGGCAAGCACCACCTTCGGCACACCTTGCAACAGCAGGTCCTCGATTTCTCCTTTGAGCTTGGTCTCGGAAATTTGAAGAATGTTGCCGCTTTCTACATCGATTTTGCGGAGGGAAATAATCCACAATGAACCAAATTTGCTCACCGAACCGACCACAATTTGATCGACTCCAAGTAATTGCCCGGCTTGAACCGCACATTCGCTGGCATTGCAAATAGCACTCTGCTGAAACGACTGCTCCTTGAGGACTGCGTTCATTTGGCTTCGCTCAATGACATTGTAGTTTCCGCCCGCAAAGAGCTCCTTTCGGACCTGGTCGGTAAGCACCGAAGCCTGGCTTTCGGTTAGATCGTTACGATCCAAAGGCAAAACAGCCAAATTGATTTTGGCTGAAACCAGTCCAAAGCTGAGCAAAACAAGGAAAATGAATCCCTTTGACACAAAACCTCCATTTATCAAACGATTATTGAAATATAGAAAATGACCAAAAAATGGCATCGTTGGGGGCTTCCATGGAAAGCTGCAAATCGGCAACCCTAAGGGACCACTCGACCCTTCTAGCCGTTATAGACACTAAACCGTCAATTCCCGCACTCCAGCGGAAATATCGGGCTTCCGAACTCGTAAAAGCCTTGAATATGGTAACATACAAATAGGCACCTTCGACAAAGGATATGTATGACCACATACAACACATCATCCCGCAAATCCTGGACCCGCTTCATCCCCGTGGCCGCTCGGATCCTGATGGGACTTCTGTTTACGATAACAGGACTCAACGGCTTCCTGCATTTCATCCCTCAGCCCGCAGATGCGATGTCTGCAGGCGCAACGGCGCTCATGGGAGGCATGATGGGATCGGGTTATATGTTTCCCTTGATATTTGGCACCCAGTTCCTAGCAGGTCTCCTGCTCCTTTCGGGTTTCTTTGTACCCTTGGCGCTGGCCCTGATTGCTCCCGTGGTGGTGAATATCTTTGCATTTCACCTTTTTTTGGCTCCTTCCGGATTGGGAATGGCCGTCTTCGTTGCCGTGCTTGAAATCTTCCTCGCCTGGGCCTACCGCAAGTCCTTTGCAGCCATGCTGCAAGCACGCTAACAGTCCATCTCCTTCAAAGACAAGCACTTAGCGAAAGCAATATTTTGCGTGCCAGAGAGGGCAGGATTTCCTAGATTGGGGCCTTGATTTTCCCAAGGAGTCCCATGTCCTCTCGCCCATTTTCCGAACGCCACATTGGCCCTTCTCCCGAACAACAAGCTCAGATTCTAACTGAGCTTGGACTCTCCTCCCTCGAAGACCTGGCCTCCAAAACCGTACCGGCCTCCATTCGTATGAAGGGCGCATTGCAAATTCCAGCTGGGATTGGCGAGAACGAATTCCTGGCAGAACTCAAAGCCCTGGCCTCGGAAAACAAGACACTCAAGAACTGCATTGGCATGGGATACTTTGGCACATTTATGCCACCAGCCATCCAACGCAATATTTTGGAAAACCCGGGTTGGTACACGGCCTACACGCCTTATCAAGCTGAAATCAGCCAGGGCCGTCTGGAAATGCTGTTCCACTTCCAGACCATGATCTCCGAGCTCTCCGGGTTCCCCATCGCCGGCGCATCCTTGTTGGATGAAGCCACGGCAGCCGCCGAAGTCATGGCCATGTTCCATGCCTTCCGCAAAGCAGAACGCAAGGAAGCCACCACTTTTGGAATTGTGGGCAAGGTTTATCCCCAAACTGCAGCGGTCATCAAGACCCGCGCCAAATGGCTCGGAATTGAAGTTCGCGAATTTGTATGCATCAAGGACATGCCCACCGATGTGGCCGGCCTGTTCGGCATCATCGTGCAAAACCCGGATGGTCAGGGCAAGGCCCGGGACCTGAGCGAATCCGTAGCCCGTCTCCAATCCGCAGGCGTTCAGGTGGTCATCGCAGCCGACCTTCTGGCAAGCACCATCCTCAAATCCCCAGGCTCCATGGGTGCGGACGCCGCCATCGGCAGCACCCAGCGTTTCGGCCTCCCCCTCGGCAACGGAGGTCCCCACGCTGGCTTCCTCGCCACCAAGGATTCCTACAAGCGCCTTCTCCCTGGCCGCATAATCGGACTCTCCAAAGATGCCCAGGGGAAGCCAGCCTACCGCATGGCTCTGGGAACCCGCGAGCAGCACATCCGCCGCGAAAAGGCTACATCCAACATTTGCACCTCCCAGGTTTTGCCTGCAGTTCTCGCCACAGCTTACGCCATCTATCATGGGCCCGCTGGACTCAAGCAGATTGCCACCCGGGTAAATGGATTGGCACAGGACCTCGCCTCTGCACTCAAGGCAGCTGGAGCCCAGGTTCGCCACGATGCATTCTTTGACACCCTGAAAGTCAGCGCAACCCCTGCACTGTTTGAAGCAGCGGTCGCCAAGGGCTACAATCTGCGCCGTCTCGAAGATGGCGATGCGGGAATTTCCTTGGACGAAACCACCACCCCAGAAGATGTAGCCACCTTGGCTTCCTTGTGGAATGGAAAGCCTGTAACCACATCTTCCGGCCTGGGAATCACAGGAACACTTGTACGCAATGATGGATTCCTCGCCTACCCAGCCTTCCTGGATAACCAGAGCGAGCACGCTTTGCTGCGCTACTTGAAGCGGCTTGAAAACAAAGACATCTCCCTCACTCACTCCATGATTCCCCTGGGATCATGCACCATGAAGCTGAACGCGGCGGCCGAAATGATTCCGCTCAGCTGGCCCGAGCTCGCGAACATCCATCCCTTCGCGCCCAAGAACCAGAAGGCGGGTTACGCCAAGCTCATCGTCACACTCGAAAATTGGCTCGCCGAATGCACCAAATTCGCCGGCGTTAGCCTGATGCCCAATTCCGGCGCCCAGGGCGAATATGCGGGCATCGTGGTCATCCGTTCTTATCAGGAATCCATTGGCCAGGGCCACCGCAACGTGGCGCTGATCCCTGCATCCGCACATGGCACCAACCCCGCCAGTGCTGCACTTGCAGGCCTTACCTGCGTCACCGTCAAATGCGACGAGAAGGGCAACATCGATGTGGCCGACCTTCGCTTGCGTGCCGAGGAATACAAAGACAGCGCGGCCGTACTCATGGTCACCTACCCCAGCACCCATGGCGTTTTTGAAGAAACGATTATTGATGTCTGCAATATTATTCATGAAATCGGCGCCCAGGTATACATGGATGGCGCCAACATGAACGCCCAGGTTGGCCTCACCGCCCCGGGCATCATTGGTGCGGATGTCTGTCATTTGAACCTGCACAAAACCTTTGCCATCCCCCATGGCGGTGGCGGTCCAGGTTCGGGCCCCATTGGCGTAGCCAAGCACCTGGTTCCTTTCCTGCCTAAGCATCCAGTGACCGATGGCGACGGCCAGAACGCCGTCTCTGCGGGCCCTTGGGGCTCGGCCCTGATTCTCGCCATCTCCTACGGTTACATCCGCATGATGGGTGGCGACGGTCTCAAACAGGCCACGCTGGGAGCCATTCTGAACGCAAATTATCTGCGTCACAAATTGTCAGCCCACTATCCCATCCTGTATACGGGCACCCATGGATTCTGCGCTCACGAATTCATCGTAGATTGCCGCGGATTCAAAAAGGCCACCGGAATCGAAGCGGGCGACATCGCCAAGCGCCTCATGGATTATGGCTTCCACGCCCCAACCGTGAGTTTCCCTGTCGCCAATACCTTGATGATCGAGCCCACGGAATCCGAGCCACTGGCTGAGCTGGACCGTTTTGCCGAAGCCATGATTGCGATCCGCAAGGAGATTGCGGCTATCGAAGATGGAACGGCCGACAAGGAAGACAACATGCTGCACCATGCACCCCATACTCTTGACGAGCTTTTGGGCGAGTGGAAACACGCCTATTCCCGCGAAGAAGCTGCGTTCCCATTGGCATGGCTGCGTGCGGGAAAGCCTTGGCCCAGCGTGTCGCGCATCGACAATGCTTTTGGTGACCGCAATCTAATTTGTAGCTGTGGGCAAATTTCTGGGTAGGCCATTCCCATGAAGATTTTACCAACCCTCCTCGTCCTGAGTGCCGTGGCATTTTCGCAGGCATTGGGTTCCAACAATTACGACGCCCCACAAGCAACGGTGGCGCCCGTGATCGATGGAACCATGGACTCTCCGTGGAGCATGGCTCCATGGGATTCGATCAACCACACCTGGCTGGGCGGGACGGTCCCCAATGCCGCAGATTTTAGCGGGCGCTACAAAATTCTCTGGGATTCCAATCGGATTTATCTTCTCATCGAGGTCACGGACGATTCCCTTTCCGATGACCACCCGGACCCCTTGGACAATTATTGGAATGATGATTGCATAGAAATTTTTGTGGACGAAAACCATAACGGCGGGGACCACCAGGCCAATTACTCGGCCTTTGCCTACCATGTTAGCACCACCTTTGATGTGGTGGACTATGGAGACGACAACCAGGCTCATCTATTCAACGATCACATTACCACCGCCCGGAAAAAGTCCGGAAACACTTATCTCTGGGAGATGAGCCTCAAAGTCTTTGGGGAAAATTATTCCTTCGCAGGTCCCAACTCCCCTTTGAGCCTGGCCATGGGAAAAATTTTAGGATTCACTTTGGCATACTGCGACAACGATGCGGGGGACACCCGCGAAAGCTTTATTGGATCGGTGGATACGCAAGGGCATATCGACAATCTTGGATATCAAGATGCATCTGTGTTTGGAACATTGCATCTGGTTTTAAATCCATCGGGCCTCGCGCCCACTCAGTCCATGCGCTCGCAGACCCCAGTCGAGAAACAAAGGTTTTCCGCCAATGGGGCCTGGCTCAGTCCATGGGAAAAGTCCTGGAACGGCGTGGGCCTAGAGCCAATAACAAAATAATCTCTACCGGGGCAAAACCAGAACAGGAACATCCACTTTGCCTAGGATCGTCTCATCGCTGGAGCGAAATAGCCAATGGAAAATTCCATGGACATGGCGGTGCTCGGTGATCACCAAATCGATCTTTTGGGCCTTGGCATATTCAGCAACGGTCTCCGCCAGTTCTCCTCTCTCGATGGCGTACTCGCAATCAAAATTCTTGATGGGCTGGTAGGTACCAAAAACCGCATCGAGGAGGATCTGTGGGCTCGGATGTTCGTCGGACGTCGCCATCAAATAATCCTCTGTAAGCGTCACAGAAGACATCAGCGCCCCGTTGTCCTGCATGGGAATTGGCGGATAGGGCTGGACATGCAAAAAGAAAAGCTTCCCGCCAAAGGATTTTGCAATTTCACAGGCCCGCTGCAATGACTCCGCCTTCAAATCACTGATGTCAACGGGAAACAAGATTCTTTGAAACATACGCCCTCCTAGGTTCAAAATAATTATATCAAATTTCAGGGGACATTCATCAACAAATCATTTGCTTCAGGGCAAACGCATTTAAGCGCAAACAGGATGTATTCTAGGGCCACCCCTGCAACAAGCCTGTCATGGCCGGAAGGGCCGATGTGCTGCCAGTTACGGTTACTGGCAGCTATGCAAAGCTTGGCCACTTCAACCTTTGGTTGTTAGTGGAGCACTATCCACTGTGTGGACCATCACCGCACCGCGTCTGAACA
>CAIRAY010000113.1 GCA_903876665.1 uncultured Fibrobacterota bacterium
CAAGTACTTCGATGATCTTGGCTTACCAAGGCTAAGTAAGGTGAAGTAGCCTAATCTCTTCGAACCGCCGTATGCGGACCCGCTTGTACGGTGGTGTGGCAGGGGAACGCGGAATCTTCATTCCGCGCCCCTATGCCGATTATGGAATCGCCACCCCGGCTGCGGTTTCTGCCGCGTGCCAGGAACTTCGTACCAGTGGCCCGCTTTCGCAACGAGGGATACCTAGCTTTATGGCGTGTTGCGCGTAATCGCGAAACACTTTGGGGTCCACGTATCGATCAACAGGAATGTTTTGCGTAGATGGTTGCAAATATTGGCCCACGGTCACAATTTCGATTTTGGCAATGGCCATCTGTTCCAAGAATTCAAAGACTTCTGCGTCGGTCTCACCCAGTCCCACCATGATCCCCGTCTTGGTGACAAAACCCTTGGAACGCGCGTGTTGCAAGATGCGCATGCTATGTTCCCAGTTTGCGGCCTTGCGGATAGAGCGTTGCAGGCGGGGAACGGTTTCCATATTGTGATTCAAAACATCCGGTTTCGATTCAAGGACCACATCGAGCAAATCCGTGCGGCCCTGAAAATCGGGGACAAGCGCTTCGATTTGAATGCCAGGAGCGGCAAGCTTGGTGCGGCGAATGGTTTCGCTCCAGATCTCGGAGCCCATGTCTTCCAGGTCGTCCCGGTCCACGCTGGTCAGGGTGAGGTAGCGGATTCCCATGTTGGCCACGGTTTCCGCAATCCGTAGGGGCTCGGCGAGGTCGGTGAGAGGTGGTCGCCCGGTTTTGACATTGCAGAATGCACAGGCCCGGGTGCAGGTGTCGCCGAGGATCATCAGGGTGGCGACCCCGCGGGACCAGCATTCCCCTTTGTTGGGGCAATGTGCCTCTTCACAAACGGTATGCAATTTTTGGGAGCGGATCCGCTGGGAAAGCTCCCCGTATGCGGCTCCGCCACCAATGGGCGCCTTTAGCCACGCAGGTTTTCTCACCGGATTGGAGCCCGGTAAAGGAGGACCCGGGTTTTGGCGACATAGTCATGGAGTGCCCGGCGTTGTGGATCGAAGAGGATAATGAAAAAACCAATGCCCAGCGAAGCGGCGGAGAGCCAAAAAGAAAAGTAGCGTCCGATCGCGTGCATGACGGAGAGCGGTTTGCCTTCGGCGGTGACCACCCGAAGCCCCATCAGCATTTTACCGGGGGTTCCCCCGTATTGGGAAAGAAAGAAGATTTGGTAGGCACCCTCCAAAAAAAGCCCGGGAATATTGATCGCCATGGATTCTCGGAGGACATCGGCCGGAATTTGAAAAAGGAACATATAAACCATTACCAGAATGGCGTTTACGGACCCCAGAATCATGAGGTCCACGAGAAATGCAGCCAGTCGAATACCGAACGACGCGTATTGGTCCGAAGGGAAGGGCGTGGAGTTGTTTGCCTGGTTTGGGGCAGATGGGGCCTGGTTTACCGGAGCCAGGCAGGATTTGCAGGTCCAGCGGGAGTTCTGGTAGGTGACCACATTCTCCAGGAAGGTCAGTCCACAGGCACTACAACGGTGTTCGGGGGAATTTCCCGGGAAGTCCGGAGATATTTCTTTCCAGGCCTGCCAGCCTACCAGCCCTGGGTACCAGAGTAAGTGATCTTTGGTAATCTTGCCTTGCAGGGCGAGCTCTTCCACTTGAATTCGGGTCAGGGGACCTACCCGCCGGGATGCTTCGGGTAGTTCGGGGTCTAAGTAATACCAATTATTTTCCATTGCTTGCAAAAATAGGTAACTTTGGCCAGATGAAAAGGTTCTTTGCTGGTCAACGATGGGTTAGTCAGACCGAGCTCGAGCTCGGACTGGGACGAGTGGTCAAAACGGACGCACGGACGGTGCTTTTTGAATTCCCCGCCGCGGGGCAGCAACGCATTTACCGATTGAGCGGAGCGCCCATTCAGCGCTTTCAGCTTTTGGTGGGCGAGATGGCCCGCTCGGCCAAGGGCGAATCCTTCCTGATCGAAGAAATTGAAGAGGTGGATGGCGTTTTGATTTATTGTGGCAAAGGAAAGCGCTTGCCCGAATCGGACCTGCACCACCGCATGAATGCACGCCGGGACAACCTGTTTGAGCGCCTTGCCGAAAATCAGGGTGATACCAACAAAAATTTTGGCCTGCGCAGCTCTGCCCAGTCCATTCGCTCCCGTTGGCTCGCTTCGCCTGTGCGTGGCATGGTCGGGCCTCGCGTCGATTTGATTCCACACCAATACTACATTTGCCACCGCGCCTGTTCGGGTTCGGGACTTCCCCGCCTGATGCTCTGTGATGAAGTCGGTTTAGGAAAAACCATTGAAGCGGGAATGATCTGGCATGCGCTCAAAACTCGGGGCCGGGTTACCCGCGCCCTGATTATCGTGCCGGAATCCCTGAAGCACCAATGGATCGTGGAGATGCTACGGCGCTTCAACCAGTTCTTTACCCTGATCGATCCCGGATTTATTCAATCCCTGGCGGCTTCGGGCGACAACATCGGCAATCCCTTTGCAGCGCGCAACGAGGTCCTGGTCACCTTTGAGTACATGATGGAAGAGCCCATTCTGGTGCGTGACTTGCTCAAGGTCAACTGGGATCTTTTGATTGTGGATGAGGCACATCACTTGGTGTGTGAAGGGGATTACAAGAGTCCTCAATACATGATTACCAATGCCATTGCCGCCAAATCCAAGGGCATGCTCCTTTTGACGGGCACGCCCCTGCAATTGCATCCCGAGGCCCACTTCAATCGCCTGCGCATGTTGGATCCTGCCCGCTTTCAGGACTTTGCCACCTTCCAGAACGACGGGGAGCAGTATCGCAAACTCGTGGTGGATCTCAACAAGCTTCTCAAAATTTCCCAGGAAGCCGACACCCAGCTGACCTGGGAGCAAATCCAAAAGACCGTTCCCAAAAATTCTCCCATCCGTACTTGGCTCGAAAGCGTTTCGACTCATTCCCTGGAAGCGGGAGAATGGGTGCGGCGCATTGTGGATGCTTTGGGTACGGGGTCGGTGGTGTTCCGCAATTCCCGCAAGGGCGTGGGGGGATTCCCCAAGCGAATTTTGCATCCCCATCCTCTGAAGCCTGCTAAACATTACCGGCGCGCCGTCGAGCTCTCCATGGAGCGCGACCAGGACGATTCTATCGCTCTGGCCATCAATGGCTTGCTCATGCGCGAGATTCCCGAGGCGTGGGTCCAGGATGAGCGCATCGAGTGGCTGAAAGGATTCTTGAAGCAGATGAAGGAAGAAAAAATTCTCCTGATCTGCTCGGACCGCGAAGTCGTCAAGGCCTTGGCTCATCTTTTGCCCATGATCATTGGCACTGATGAGTTTGTCCTGTTCCATGAAAATATGGATCTGGTGGCCCGTGACCGCGCGGCCGCCTGGTTTGCCCGCAAGAATGGAGCCCGCCTTTTGGTGGCTTCCGAAATTGGCTCGGAAGGCCGTAACTTCCAGTTTGCACACCACTTGGTCATGTTCGACCTTCCTCTGGATGCCTCGCTTCTGGAACAACGCATTGGACGCCTGGATCGGATTGGCCAGCGCGAAAAAATCCATTTGCATGTGCCCTTCACCGAGGGGTCCGCCCAAGATGCTTTATTTGCCTGGTACAATGAAGGTCTGGACGCCTTCCTGAATCCCCTCATGGGTTCTGGCGAAGTTTATGTGCAATACGAGAATGAGCTCTTGGAAGCCATGGTAACTCCGGCGGAGTCCTTGGGAAAATTCCGTAAAGAAGTTCTTCCCCAAGCCCGCAAAATGGTGGAAACCCTCCGCAAGGAAGTGGAAGAAGGGCGTGACCGCCTTTTGGAATTCAATTCCCGCAACAATGCCGTGGCCAAAGAGCTCGTGCACCAAGTCGACGAGCTGGATGCGGATCGGGAATTGCATGACCTGGTCCTCAAAGCCTTGGATGTATTTGGCGTCGAGGTGGAAGACGGGTCCTTGCCCCGCTCCTTGATTTTGCAGACCACTCCCCTGATGAAGCACGATATTCCAGGCCTATCGGAAAAATCGCGCATCGTAACGAGCGTTCCCGTGGCTGGGTCCGAAGGGGAGAGTGACGAAGCCTACAACGAAATCGGCGTCACAGTGACCATGGACCGCCATGAGGCCCTGGATCATGATGCGATTGACTTCCTGAGCTGGGAACACCCCACTTGTCAGGGAATTCTCGACCTTTTGACCATGGAAGAATTTGGAACGGCGACCATGGCTTTGTGGGACAAAGCTCCCTTCAAGGGTATCGTGATGCAGTACAACTTTTTGCACGAACCGGTTTTATCTCCTGATTGGGGCTTGGGCGACCTAGCCGGCCCGGCAGTGGTCCATGCGCTGGTCGACGGCAAAGGCGAAGACTTTTCGGAATTCCTGGAAGACATGTTGGACTTGGAGCTCAAGACCTGCGCCCTTCCGCAAGGGTCCGCCCTAACCGCAAAGATGAAGTTTTTTGCGACCGATGGTCTCGCCAGTGCCCGCAAGATCGCCACGGCCATTTCTCAGGAATTGGCCCAAAAAGCCATGGAAAAAGTGGGGGAACGTCTCGAACGCGAATATCAGCGCGCCCAGTATCTTCTAGCCCTCCAGGGCAAGGCCGAGGACTCCGCCATTTTGGTGGATTTCCGCAAGAGCATTGTTGAACGCAAAAAGGCGGTGCAGACTCCGCAACTTCGTTTGGATGCAATCCGCCTGGTGGTCTGTCGGTAACTTGTTGTACAATCGTTAATTATGCGACATGATTCTGTCATCTTTGTCATGCCCGGCTATCTTTGTCATGCCCGGCTATCTTTGTCATGCCCGGCACGGGCATCACAGAAATCTGGTAGATGCACGGTGATATGAGCCTGCCTCCGGAACAGGGGTGCCGGGCATGAATCCATAAACACTTTAAATGCTGCAAAAACCATTGACGAGGTTAGTAAACGCCTGTCATGCCTCCGGGAGAATTCGCGCTCTGTCCGCTTTCCCGTGGGTTTCATCCAGGGATTCTCCCCGAGACCCGAATTCTTTCATAGTATTGTTGCCAAGATGGCATCCCCACTGCAAGAATTCTTCTTGGTCCTCAAGGACTGGATCCGCGAGCGCTACTGGCGAATGTGCTTTTTGCCCAGTACCCTTCTTGCAATTCTTCTCACCTTGTTTTTCATTCTAACACTGACATTGCCAATGACCTTTGTTGCTATTGGCAGGGCGTTTTTCATCACTGCGGTTTTTACCTATTCCATTGGCTCGGTTTTGCTGGTCATGTGGGGAATGTGGTCCAATGCCCCGGTCAGGCTTAGCCGGATTCAAAGGCATATTCTGGGGATCATTGGTGTGATTCTGGGAGTGTTTCTGGGTACCAATTTTGCGGTGGTTTTTGTTGCCGACATGTTGGGACGGTCCTTTTGGGATGTGGTCACCAAGGTCTTGGTTTTCAATCTTTTCATGACGGTGGTGGTGATTGGCCTCATGGTTGTTTATGAGCAAATGCGACAGCGCTTGGAAAAGACACTGGAGCAACTGAAAGAGAAGGAAGTGACCGAGCAGCGCCTGCTGAGGCTCAAAACCCAAGCCGAGCTTTCGTCACTTCAAGCCCGAATCAATCCCCATTTTCTCTTCAATAGCCTCAATACCATTGCGAGCCTGGTGACGATTGATCCCAAGCGGGCTGAGACCGCAGTGGAAATGCTTTCCAAGCTTCTGCGCTTTTCTCTGCGTTCTTCGGAACGGCGGGTGGTGCAGCTTGCCGAGGAATTCGAAATTGTACGCACCTACCTGGATTTGGAAAAGATCCGTCTGGGGGACCGCCTCAAATATGATTTGAGAGTGGAAGGCGATGTCTCCATGGTGTGTATTCCCGGCATGTTGCTCCAGCCCCTGGTGGAGAATTGCATCAAGCATGGGTTTTCTCGTAAGGTCTGCGGTGGCGTTATCCGTGTTTCTGCCATTGCGGATGCGGGCCGGTGCCGAATTGTGGTAGAAGACAACGGTGTGGGGTGGACACAAAAAAGCCGTGATGGTGGTATTGGACTTGCAAATATCCGTGAACGTTTGAATCTTTACTTTGGTGGGCGTTGTTCTTTGGAACTATATAACCGTGAAGGCGCCGTTGTTGATATTTCATTCCCAGTGGAGGGATCATGTACCGTACTCTAATCGTCGATGATGAAGAATTGGCGCGTTTGCGCATGCGCAAGCTTCTTGAACCGTTTTCTGACAAGATCGAAATTGTGGGTGAAGCCCAGGATGGCCTGACCGCCCTCGAAAAAATCCGCACCATCAAACCGGATTTGGTGTTTCTCGATATCCAAATGCCTGGGATGACGGGTCTTGAGGTCGTATCCCAGCTCAAGGATGGCGAAATCCCTTGGATTGTGTTCGCTACCGCTTTCGATGAGTTTGCCATAAAGGCGTTTGAGGAATCCGCCATTGATTATTTGCTGAAGCCCATCGAGGCCTATCGGCTCAAAGCCTCTATTGCTAAAATCGATCGCATTTCGGCAAAAACGAGTCCGGCTTTGCTGGAAACTGTGCGCAAGCTCATGGAATCCCAAAGTCCCAGCCAAAAATATTTGCAACGGATTCAGGTCAAGATCGGAGACCGTACCCTGCTCCTCAATGTGGACCAGACCATCCGCTTCGAGGCCGAGGATAAATACACCACCGTCCATACGGATGAATCCAAGTATGTGATCGACACGCCTCTGGTCGAGCTCGAAGCCCGGCTGGACCCTAGCAAGTTCATGAGGATTCATCGTGCCCATCTGGTAAATACCACCCGCATCGCCGAGATTCAGCGACAGTTCGGTGGGCGACTCAAGGTGGTGCTGAACGATAAATCCAAAAGCGGGCTTCCCGTCAGCCGCAATTTCGTGGACAAAGTCCGCGGACTTTAACATTGATCCCTCCTATGTGCGTCCCCGCCCTTGGGCGGGGATTTCTTTTTTCTGGGGCACTGGAATGGTCGGGATTGAAATATTTTGGTTTTTATACCCCAAAGTCTGCTATAATGTCATTATGACTGCGTTTGTGCCCCTGTGCGGAGGTTATTATGTCTGATTCAGCGAAGGGAGTTGTGTTTAAGCCACTTCTTTTCATTTTGCTTCTGGTGTTGGCCGGTTGGCAAATCTATTCGTGCCTCGCCGGTGAATCTTTGGTGACAGCCCCATCGGATGTCGGGTTCCTTTCCCTTGGAATTCGTAGCATTCTAGTTTTGGCGTGGGTGGTCATTTTAGTGTCCACCCCGAATTCCGCCGGAGTGTTCTATCCCTTGTTCCTGGGCTTCGGAGCCATGTTCTTGGCCAATGGAACCGAATGGATGTTGTTGATCCGAAAGATCGATCCCTTCATGATGAATGTTTTTGATTTGGAGCGGATATTCAGTGTCGTTATGGTGACAATTGGGCTAGTGATCTGGAGCATGGAGCGCAGGCGCGACGACATGTCGTCCCGGACCCTAAGTGCCACGGATAGTCTGACCGGTTTGTACAATACCCGGTATTTTTACCAGGAACTGGAGAACGAGATTCGTCGCGTGCGTCGTTACGGGCGCGAGCTTGCCCTGGTCTTGATCCGTGCGGACCACTTGCGCGAATACAATGACAAGCATGGCTACGGAGAAGGCGATCGCGTCCTCAAAGACATGGGCCAGTCGATCCTCGGATACCTCCGTCGTTCAGACATGGGATGCCGCTTTGGTGCGAACGAGTTCGCCATTCTCTTACCTGAAACCCCTACGGGTGGTGCAGCCCTAGTCGGCCAGCGCCTCCAGGATCGCCTGCATGACCTTGAGTTCGTGGTGGGAACAGAGCGCCACCGCATGAGCCTTACCGTGGCCGTGGTGCAGCTGAAGCCGGAAGAGGCGTCCCTTGGATTGGTGAGAAGGGCGGAGAAGCTGCTGGAGGATGCAACGAGTCAGGGCGGCGGAATGGTTTTGAAGGATTGATCGACCGCTGATAAGCTTCGCCATGATCGACCGCTGATAAGCTTCGCCATGCTTCGTTGCTCAAGGACCTTGCATAGTTGTACTATGCGGCGGCCTTTCGCGCCTCGCCTGACTTGCTTCTGAGCGGTCGATTGGGGGCTCGGGAGGGCGGATGAGCTTCGCCATCCGTAATACACGATGAGCTTCGCCATCGGTAATACACGATGAGCTTCGCCATCGGCAATACACGATGAGCTTCGCCATCGGCAATACACGATGAGCTTCGCCATCGGCAATACACGATGAGCTTCGCCATCGGCAATACACGATGAGCTTTGCCATCGGCAATACACGATGAGCTTCGCCATCGGTAATACACGATGAGCTTCGCCATCGGTAATACA
>CAIRAY010000114.1 GCA_903876665.1 uncultured Fibrobacterota bacterium
CAAGTACTTCGATGATCTTGGCTTACCAAGGCTAAGTAAGGTGAAGTAGCCTAATCTCTTCGAACCGCCGTATGCGGACCCGCTTGTACGGTGGTGTGGCAGGGGAACGCGGAATCTTCATTCCGCGCCCCTATGCCGATCTAGTTCCCGGCGACTGCACATCATGCCGTAGGCATCAATGCAATGGGAACAGGGGTTAGGGATTTCGCCTTCTCGGTGGGACTTGCGGAAGCTACGGGCGGCCTTGCTGTTCCATATTTTTGCGAGATCACCGGTAAGTGCGTTTCCAAAAATTACGGGGCGAACAACACGCTTTTCTCCCATATAATAGAAGGGCGTGTGCACGGCCAAAAAATCGCAGGGGGCAACATTCCCATCGATATCCACAAAGATGAATTCCGACTGAGTGCAGCCCATGGCCCGGGGTGTCAGTCGCGGAAGCCCAAGCTCAATCCCATGACGATGCGCTTTGATCTTGGCCTCCTGAAAGATGGCCCGGACCTTAGGGTCTTCCGTCAAGCCATACAGGGTTTTTGACTGCAGGTTTTCCCGGAAGGTCAATAAATTGGAAACTGAAACCTTTTTAACGCCGAGCTCGGCCACCAAATCCATGTACTGTGGCAGTTCGGCAATGTTGTCCCGATGGGCAACAAAAACAAGATCCACCAGGTTCTGGTGTTTGGATGCGGTAAAGAGGCGAATCGCTTCCAGAGTCTTTGCAAATTTCGACCCTGTTTTGAAGGCTTCTACCGTTTCCGGGAGTGCGCCATCTAGGGAAATGGTAATCGTGGAAAGTCAGTAATTTTCAAGGCGTGAAACGATTTCAGGTGTGACAAGCTGGCCGTTGGTCAGCAGGGGGAAACTCAGGCGGGGGTTGATGGCAAGTGCCACATCCATCATTTTAAAAAGATCCCGGTGCAGGAGTGCCTCAAAGCTTGAAAAAGCAATAGCATTCACCTTTTTTACCATGGGTGCCAGGAGCTGTAGTCTGCGTTCCACTTCGATCAGAGGCAAAATTTTGATTTGTCCATCGGGAATGGTTTTTCCGTAATCCGTGAGGAAGCAGTGTTCGCATTTCAGGTTGCAGGCTGAGATGCACTGCAGAAGCAGGAAGTCGGGTTGCGCGAATACATGATGGCGGAAGGCTCGTTCCAGGCGTTGGGGGAGTTCTCGGACGGGCGTTTGTTGGACAAGTTTCAGAAAACGATTCAGCATGTCTAAAAACTAAGAAAATGAGGATGTGACTGTGGCCCGAATGAAAAGGAATTTGGTACATTCGGGTAGTGATTTCACGTGAACACTACGAAGCCTTTGCCCGCAACTGTCCAAGCTTGCCCCTATTCCTTCAGCCCTGGTGGCTTGACGCGGCTTCCGGAGACGGGAATTGGGTTCCCGTTGTGGTGTTGCACGAAGGGGTTCCTGTAGGGGTTTGGCCCGTACCCTTGCGCAAAAAAGGCCCCTTTACGGTTGCCGGGATGTTGCATTTGACTGACTACCTAGGGCCTTGGATGCCAAGTCTATCTATCCCCTTGGTGGAAGAACTCAAAGAGTCCTTTCCAAAATACGATGTTTTTTGTCAAAATATTTTACCAGGCCTAGAATTTCTTTTTTTACCCGGGCAAAAGGGTTGGGAAATAAAAGAACGGCATACTCGTTGCATATTGGATTTAAAGGAATGGAACGAGACCCAGATGCTCCCCCGGGCTCGAGCCTCCCTTAAAAAAGCAAAAGCTAATCTTCAGGTTTGTGAAACTCAGGATTCGGACCGAGTTTGGGTCTTATTGAAAATGTCGTTTGAGCGACAAAATCTTGCGGTTCCATTTCCTGAGGCAGTTTATCGGAGCCTTTTCCAGGCGGGGGAAAGCCGAGGTTGTCTTCGGGCATGGGTCGCCTTCGATCCAGTTTCCCGGCGGGATTGCTCGACCGTGGCCATATTTAATGATCAATCGACAGCGTATTATCTTTTGGGGGGAAATGACCCGGACTTGCGCAACATGAATGGAAGTTCGCTGGTGTTGTTCCATGCGATTGTAGAAATGCAGAGAACCATGGAGCGGTTTGATTTCCTGGGAAGCATGATTCCCTCGGTGGACTCTTTTTTTGAAAGTCTCGGTGGAAAGCGCGCCACGGTCCTTGAAGTGAGCCATCTCCGGTCGCCATTGTTGAGGGTTGCCAAGTTCATCGGAGTTGCATAAAAAGAGGTGGGATTCTTAGAGTCCCACCTCTTGATGTTTATTGCGGTTTTTCCGGTTTCTTCAGAGCGCATTTGACTTCATTGACTACCAGGCTGAGCAGCTTGTATACGCAAGCTGCCCTGCTGTAAATTCAATATAAGAAAAGCCATCATTCATTATAGCAACCGGAGGCTGGTTAGAGATGCTTCCCCCTGCGGAAATCCAGGACCCGGCATTTACCCGGAAACTTCTAGCGCCTGTATTTGAGGCATTCCAACCACCAGCAATAGCAGAATTCTTTTTTATGCAAACAGATCCAGTTGTATTAAAATTTTGTGACGTACACCCCATGATAACAGTAGCCTCAGCAGAACACGGACCAGGACCAGCGGAACTAATTTGAGATCCTGAAGATGAGGACGTTGGAGCAGGGATTGAACTGCTTGACGTTGTTGCAGGGGAACTTGATGTTGCCTGACCCCAGGTTGTGCATCCAAAGTAACTATTGGATCCCGATGTAAAGTTCAGATAAACAAAACCATCAGCTGAGGGGGAAGCCAAGGGTTTGGTGGTGGATGTTAACGGTAGCCAAGGTTCCCCATTCACTCGATACTGGCGCTCATCTCCATTACTTGCGACCCACCCACCTATGGATTGGTTTAGCTTTACGCAGACGGCTTGTTTTCCAAGATTTTGTCCACATTGGGTGACAACTGTTGAGTTCTGGGCGCAATAACCATTAGAGGTTGAGCTTGCCTGGGTTGAGCTGCTTACGGTGGGTGTCGGGATGGAACCCCATTGTGCACATCCAAATGAAGCATTGGTCCCTTGGGTGAATTGCAGATAGGAGTTGCCGTCAGATGATTCTGAAATTCCAGGCTGATTCTGACTTGCGGAAAAAGAGAGCCAGGGTCCTTGATTGATTTTAACCAACCGTCCTGTTGAATTGAATGCATTCCAGCCGTCAAATGAACCGTGGTATTTTACGCATACGGAGCCCGTGCCCATATTTTCTGAACAACTGTTGAATACTGTTGCTCCAGGTGCACAACCTTGATTCCGTATTTCAGCAACGCTAGGATCTGTATGGCTCAAAAGATAAGAAATGGCGAATTTGGGTCTGCCAAGATTAGCTTGATTATTGTTGCCAACCCGGATTAAGCCGATTCGACCAGGGTCAAGAGTGGCGGTAAATACGCCGGGAGACGAGGAGTGCGAACTGGATGGTCCCCAATCACCTCCTTCAATATCAAATCTTTGGTATTGGGTGTTTTCAGAAAATTGGAGACTAAGGGAGTGAGATTGAAATCGATCCTTATTGAATATTAAATAGTAGTTGGCATTGTCCTTGCCCGAGAATTCTCCCACGGCCCAAACTTTTGGATTGTCCAGGGGAAGGACTTCTTCGAGTGGCGACCCCAAAAGAGGGGTAAAAATGGGCAGGCCAGATTCATACCCAACAACTTTATATTGGTACGAATCTGGATACTCCAGAGGATTTGGAAGTCCTCTAGTTCGGGATATTTCCCCTGGCTGCAATTCGGATTCCGAATCCCAGAACGGAGTCTGGAGTTCGTTGTTCACGGAACTTGAATGCATTGTGCGCAACCAAGTCAAATTCAGAAGAATTGGCCCAATTTTTTTGAGCATGTTGTTTACTGCTTTTACATTATTGAAAACAACATCGTTTTCGACCATTGAGTAGCCTTTTTGGGCGAACTGGTTTTCATACGTAAACCAATTAATCCCTTTGGCTCCATAGACAAGCATTGCAGAAACTCGATGAAAGAAATCCTCAATTCGCAAAGAAGAATAGGCCAAACTTGGGTATTGTGGATTTGTCGGCAAATCCGAAATATTGGCACCATAGGCAAGGACCGCAGGCATCCATGGAACATCCGGCCGTGATTTTAGGGCGGAGGCGACCTGCTCCATGGTATGATAGGTGGCTGGATCAAGCCCTAGGTCTCTCTGGAAATATATTGTTGTCGAAAGGACCTTTAAATTTGGGGAGGCCACAATTTTACTGAGGCTGCTTCTATAGAGCGTGCGCCATAGCTCCTGGCGAGTCCTCCATGGTTCGCCAGCATGAAATGCTGCCCATGGCTCACCCATCGCAAGCGTATTAAACCGAACAAAACGATTGGGGTCGGCCACTGATGCCGCATTCATATAATCAATAGCGTATTGGGTTTCGTCTTCGGCGCCATTGGGGTTCGCTGCATCGGAGATTGCCCCAGGAAAAGCTGCCCATGATGGTTCGTCTATTATATCATAGCCTATGAGGCGTTTTTTGTCGGATTCCTGGATGTCGGGAGGCAAAGGAGCCCAATTAAGGAAGACGGAAGTTGGGGGAACACGGTCCTGAACAAGGTAAGGCACTACCCAGGCATCAAAGTTGGCTCTTGCCTCTTCCCATGACTTAGCACTCCCAATAGCATGCAAAATACCTTTACCGCTATAAATAACGTCGAAATCAAATAGTTCCCCCCATTTCAACAATCTTATGGTGGAGATGTAGGTTCCAATTAACCTTGGAGCAGCATCGTCGCATCTTTCCCAATTTGCGGCAAGATTAAAACCAGCCTCTTTGAATTTTTGGAATGTTGGAGTATTGAATTCGAGGAAATTTTCATAGGTAGTCCACCCTGGCGTGGGCACATTGTTCCAATAATGGGTTCCGCAAGGGACATTGTAGGCCCCAATTGCAAAACGGGTTTGATTCCAACAGAATGCGCTCGAGACAAAAAGCGCCAAAATGAGCAGGTTTCTTTTCACCATCTTAATTTCCAACGCCAAGACCCAACAGGAAGTTTACACGCCATTCTGGTGTAACATTTGCGAGGTAATTATCAAGAAAGACCACGTTAATTGAGCGGTTTTCTGATTGAGCAGACATCGCCATGGCCAAAAACGCCTTTGACTGTTCCATGGTCCCCATGAATGGTTCGCCAGGAAAGTACGCGACGGAAGTAGGACCAACATCAAGGGTGATGACGACCGCTGGGGCAGAGTTCAAGTCGTTTGTTCCCGCCTGATTATAAGCAACTGAAGTGATATGGCCAGTCAGGTTACAGCGAGTCGCTGTGCGCACCGTGCCTGTTTGGTCCGTAAACGATGCTGTACCATCTGCAGAACCAAGCGGGCAAGTTGCAAAAGAGGCAAGCGCCAAGGAAAGAACGGTAATTGTCAGGTTTCTCATAAAAAACTTCCTTTGTGGTTTGATTGGGGGCAAATGTATTTTAATCAATGCCGACGGTCTATTCCTAGCGATCTATACCGAAGTCCTGATCACCACCAAGGTCCAGAACTTCTTTTCGTCTTCCCGAATAAGCTCTTTCTGATTGGCGGGCCAGCGTTTATCGAGCTGGCGGAGAATGCTGCGATTTTGCTGGCAATCATAAAGGGACAGCAGGAGAATCCCACCCGGGGCAACCTGTTTGAGCCAGCGCGCCACCTGCTCCATGGGGTGGGTGCAATAATTCAGGGATTCGTTGAAGAGGACCACCGAAAAAGTCTGGTCAATCTCAATTTGACTCACATCCCCCACAATCCATTCATTCCCCTCGCTCCACGGAAACTGTGCCCGGGCCTTCTCGATGGCGAAGGAGGAAATGTCGACTCCCGTAAGGTGCACTTGTG
Source organism: uncultured Fibrobacterota bacterium (assembly GCA_903876665.1). Taxonomy (GTDB): domain Bacteria; phylum Fibrobacterota; class Fibrobacteria; order Fibrobacterales; family Fibrobacteraceae; genus CAIRAY01. The sequence continues at coordinate 5,817 of CAIRAY010000114.1, forward strand.
TGGGAATGTAGCGGCGCAGCCAGCCTTCGCCACAACCCAGGTCCAGCACGGAGCCAGCTTGAATCCACTTGGCAATGGCCTGGTAGCGATTCTCTTCGGTTTTAAAGAAGTCCCAGTCACCCTGCTGGTATTGTTTCTCCCAGTCTTCTTTGCGCAAGTCGAGGCCGCTGCCGGTGAAGCGGGAAAGAAAATTATGTGCCATGCGGAGTAGTTTCACGGGGATTCCTTGGGGAGAACAAAAGAAAACCGCGCAGCCAGCAACGGCAATACGCTCTGCAGATAGGCCGGATGCCCGGGATGGTCGTGGAATAGAAATACCCGGAATTCATCGCTAGGCGGCACTGCGGGAAAATTTTCCGACATCCAATGGGTGTAGGCTCCGGGGCTCTGTCCGGATTTGGAAAAAAACCAGTCGCGGGAGTCAGACCCCCAAAGCCAGTCTTGATCCAGGGTCGTCAGGGTGTAAGGAAACCGTGGGCGAGGAATTTGTATGCCAAGATCCAGGGTCGAGCGGAATTGATGGACCCGCAGGTATTTTTGCAGGGCCCGAACCTTGGGATGAAGGCGGCTCAACAGAACCCGCCCAGGACCGATGCCAAAGCCCTTGTCCCCGTATGGGAAGCGGAAAAGGCGCGGGTGATTGGTACACCCTGCTTCGGTTCGTAAATCGCTCAGGACGGCTTCGGTGGCTTCGATCTGGGTCACGCAGTCCGCTAAGGAAAGGCTCGAAAAGGCTCGGTGGTTCCAACCATGGTTTCCAAGCCAATGGCCCTGCCGCAAGGCCTGGAGCAAGAATTCCCGGTAGGGCGCAATTTGCTCTCCGCTGCAAAAAAAGATGGCTTTGATGCCGCATTTGGTCAGCACATCGAGCACTTCGCCAATTTGGGGCGAGGGGGCGTCGTCGATGGTCAGGATGGCCCGAGGGCGTGGGGTTGCGGTCATGAGGGGGAATATACCAAAATCCCGCAGAGATTAGCCCCTTTACGGGCCGGCCCCCTTTTAATACCTTCCCTTGACGCACAAACCATCTTCGCACTACCCCAAGGAGTAACCATGCAAGAAGCCACACCGGAACTCGCGGCCGTCAATGCCGGGCCATTGAAGTTCGAATACAAGGGTGACAACGGCACCTTCTTCGGGATCTACTTCAAGAATATCATTTTAACCATGGTCACCATGGGCATCTATAGCTTTTGGGCCAAGGTAGAGAATACCCAGTACATCTACCAGCATTTGTTTTTCAATGGCCGCCAGTTCAACTACCATGCCACCGGAAAGGAGCTGTTCATCGGCTTTCTAAAGGGAATGGGGATTGTGATCGGTGTGGCCATTGTGTTTTCCCTGCTCAGTTTTGGACTGATTTCCTTGCTCGGTGCGACGGTGGGAATGGTTGTTCTATATGTGATCATTTTGCCCGCTTATTTCTTTGTGGTTCCCTTCATCATGTACGGAAAAATGAAGTTCTGGCTCGCCCGCACCAGCTGGAGTAATGTCCGCTTCCGCTTCGACGGAGAATACAAGCCCCTCTTGAAAATGTTCGCCAAAATGGTTCTGTTCTCCATTTTGACCTTGGGCCTCTACCTGCCTTTCTGGATCACCAACTTCCAGAAATATATGACGGATCACGCTTCCATTGGGCAGGCACGCTTCCAGTACCATGGAACGGGCAAGGACTTGTTCTGGATGTACCTCAAAGGATTCCTTTTGACTATGGTGACCTTGGGCATCTATTATCCTTGGTTCCTTGCGACAGTCACCCGCTACATGATGGGCAATACCACGCTTGCCTCCAAGCCCATCCGCTGCAATGTGAGCGGTGGTCAGTTCTTCAAGCTGATCCTAGGCAACCTGTTCCTGGTCCTTTGCACCTTCGGTCTGGCCTTTCCAGTCGCGATCAACCGCCAGATGCGCGTATTTTTTGGTTCGCTCGAACTGGACTCGGACGAGTCCATTCTGCAGGGGATCATGGCCCAGCCTGACTATGAGGCATCGGCCTTTGCCGGGGGCCTAGAACAGGCTGCCGACGCTTTGGATGCTGTAACAGGTCTCCTGTAAGCGATGACCGAGTTCTTTGACGGAATCACTTCGGATCCGCAAATTGTTTCGCCTTCGGTGCATGCCGAAGGCGTTCATTTTTCGGGAAAGAGCATCTTATGGGCCGAGATCCGGGGAATCCGCAAAGTCGCGGGAATTTGGCACATTGAGCTAATCCAAGGCCAGCTCGTCATCACGGACGATGTGGCCTTTATGGCCGAGGCTTTTCCCCTTTGGAGCGCCCAGCAAAAGGGTTTCAAAAGGTGGCATTTGCAGTGGTCCCTACAAAAACTTCCCAAGCAAATCCTATTGGGGCTGGGCATTGGCCTAGCCGTGGGCACGCTGATCTATTTGGGCTTTGCGCAGATTTATCGCTTTGTGCCCCTGCGCTATGACACGCACATCGGCGAAAAAGTCGATGGCCAGATGAAGGACTTCTTGGAGCCATGCACCACCGCCGCTTTGGTCGCCTTTCATCAGAAGGCCCTGCAAGTCCTCGGAGCATCCCAGGACCGCTTTCCCCATGACATCACCATCATCAACGATCCCATGGTAAACGCCTTTGCGCTTCCGGGCGGACGAATTTATGTGTTCCGGGGAATCCTGGAGGAGAGCGAATCACCGGACGAAATTCTGGGAGTCATCGCCCACGAGGTCGCACATGTAGAAATGCGCCACGGGGTGCAACAGCTCGGGCGCACCATTGGAATCGGATTTTTGTCGTCCATGTTGATTGGCGCCGATGTGGAAGGCCTCGACATGTTACAGAATGCGGAGACCATGAGCGAGATTGGCTCGACTTTGCTCGTTCTGCGCTATTCCCGCGGATTCGAGCGCGAAGCCGACTTGGAGGGCTTGCGGCGCATGCGCCATGCTCAGCTTCCCATTCTGGGACTGGGAAACCTGTTGGTGCGCATCGAGACAAAATTTGGCATGGATTCAGGGATGGTCTGGTTGAGTACCCATCCCAAATCCTGGGAACGGCTTAAGCGTTACCAAGAAGCCAATGCCCAGGCCCCCTTGCAGGTTCCAGCCAATCCAGCCTTTGCCGAAGAACGCAAACTGTGGAGCCTGCTGAAGAATTCCTGCCCCGAACCGCGTAATTGGAAGGACCGGGTCAAGGTTCCCTGGAAGTAGGCGAATCCGCGACCTATATTTACTCCCATGAATTCTCGCCTCTATCTCGACCATAATGCCACCACTCCCCCTTCTGCGGAGGTGGTACAGGCGGTGACGCGGGCGCTTACCGTCGATTTTGGCAATCCCTCGAGCCAACACTGGGCAGGCCAGGATGCCACGCGCACGGTCGATAATGCCCGTACTAACCTTGCAAATCTTCTTGACTGCCGGGCCGATGAATTGACCTTTACCAGTGGCGCCACCGAAGCCAACAACATGGCGATTTTCGGAGTGGTGGAGAAATTTCTCGCCCAAGGACGCACCCTGGCGCAAATGCACATCGTCACCAGCGCCATCGAGCACAAATCGGTGCTGAAGCCTTGCGCGGAGCTTGAAGCAAAAGGTTTGCGCGTGACCTATGTGCCTGCGGGCTGGGATGGCCGGGTGAATCCTAGGCAGATTGAAGCTTCTATTGAAGCGGATACGATTTTGGTGAGCGTGATGCTTGCCAACAATGACACGGGCGTCATTCAGCCCCTGGAAGAAATTGTGCAGTACTCCCATGGAAAGGGCGTACTGGTGCACTCGGATGCCACCCAGGCGGTGGGAAAAATCCCCGTCTTTCCCCGAACCCTGGGATTGGATCTGATGAGCCTTTCGGCGCACAAATTCTATGGACCCAAAGGCAGCGGGGCTTTGTGGATGCGTAACGGACAGAAGTTGCCTGCCTTCATCCATGGTGGGAAGCAGGAATTGAGCCTGCGGGCCGGTACCGAAAATACGCCTGGGATCGCGGGTCAAGGTGCGGCAGCAAAAAGTGCTCGCAGCAATTTGCCTCATTACGCACAACATTGTAGTGCTGGGCGCGATGCTCTGCAGACAGGTCTTTTGGGTTTGTTCCCCGATATGCGGATTTATGGGGAACTGGCGCCCCGAGTTCCCAATACTTTGTGTGTAGGATTTCCTGGGGTCGATGGGATGACCCTCATGTTAAATCTGGACCTGGAGGGGATTGCGGTTTCCGTAGGCTCGGCCTGTGGCGCCGGAGACCATCAGCCTTCCCATGTGTTGCGGGGAATGGGTTGCACCGAACAGGAAGCCCTCAGCACGGTGCGGTTTTCCTTGGGTCTGGCAACCTCGGCGGAACAAATCGAAAGAACCCTCACGGTCATGAGCCGCATTGTTCCCCGTTTGCGCAGCACTATCCCCTCGGTAGGAGTTCATTAATGGCTGAAGAAAAACAACGCGTGGTGGTGGGACTCAGCGGGGGCGTGGATTCCACCCTGGCCGCTTCCCTGCTCATCGAACAGGGGTACGAAGTCATTGGGGTCACCCTGCGCTTGCTGCCCTGCACCGAATCCGGAGAGCGCCGTAGCTGCTGCGGTCTCGATGGCGTTTCCCAAGCCCGGGCCGTAGCAGGCCAACTCGGGATTCGTCATTATACCGCCGATTGTCACGATGCCTTCACGGAAAATGTGCTCAAATCCTCCTGGGAATCATACGCCATCGGGCAGACCCCTAATCCGTGCGTGCTGTGCAACCGGCATATCAAATTTGGTTGGCTCATGGATTTTGCAAACAAAGTGGGCGCAAGTCATGTGGCCACCGGGCACTACTCCCGCATTGCTCCCGATGCGAATGGTGACATGCGCCTTTGGCGTGGCGAGGACAAAAGCAAGGACCAGTCCTACTTTCTCTTTGCCTTGACCAAAGACCAAATTGCGCACGCCCTCATGCCCCTGGGAGGCTACTCCAAGCCCACGGTGCGGGTGATGGCCACCGAACGCGGATATGTGAATGCCAATCGCCAAGATAGCCAGGATGTCTGCTTTGCGGTGGACAATGGTGGGTTTCCGGAGTTTATGCGCCAACGCTTTGGCGAGCTCTCCAAGCCTGGAGTGCTGATCGATGACGAAGGTAATGTCTTGGGTGAGCACGACGGCATTCACAAATTCACCCTGGGTCAGCGCAAGGGAATCGGTGTGGCTCTAGGCAAGCCGGCATTTGTGCGCTCTATCGATGCGGAAACCGGGCGCGTGGTGATCACCACCGACAAAAACGCCCTTTATTCCAATACTCTGCAGGTCCGTGACCTGGTGTGGCATGGCCGCGAAGTCGAGCCCGGAAGCGAAGTCCATTGCGAGGTGCAGACCCGCTACCGTCAAGAGCCCGTAAAAGCCCTAGCGATAATTGGTGCTGGACAAACGGCCTCCATTGTGTTAGAATCATCCCAACACGCCATTACCCCCGGACAATGTGCCGTAATGTACCAAGGAGAATTAGTGCTCGGCGGTGGATGGATAAGATAAGTGGAAAGTGGAAAGTGAACAGCCCGCATCTCTGCACGACAACCTAGTGGAAAACGGAAAATTGCGGGCGAATTTCTCTGAAAGAGAATACATTTCGCAATTTTCCACTTAATAGTGACCGTTCCGCCCAGGCGGAATACGGGAACTTATACACCCCTGTGTACTCCACTAACCAACCTATCCCGTGATCCTTGCCTTTCACATTCCACTTGTATACCCTTATGACCCGATATTCCAGACAGATTTCTCTTCCCCAGATTGGTCCTGCAGGCCAGGAACGAATTGCCAAAGCCCGTGTGCTGGTGTTCGGTTGTGGCGCGCTAGGTAGTATTCAGGCCGAGCTATTGGCGCGTGCCGGCGTGGGGTTCCTGCGCATTGTGGATCGGGACATTCCCGATTGGTCCAACCTGCCCCGGCAATTTCTATTTGAAGAAAAGGACGTGGAGGAGCAAATTCCCAAGGCGACTGCGGCCGCGGAAAAGTTGCGTCGCATCAATTCCAGGATCACCATAGAATCGCGGGTCATGGATGTCACCATCCAGAATTTTGAATCCCTTTTGCAGGGAATTGATTTGGTGATTGATGGAGTCGATAATTTTGAAGCCCGCTATTTGCTCAACGACTTGTGTGTAAAAATGGGGATTCCTTGGATTTACGGTGGAATTCAGGGAACCAACGCACTCGCCATGCCAATTATTCCGGGAGTGGGGCCGTGCCTGCAGTGTGTGTTTCCCGAACCACCTCCGCAAGGGCTTGTTCCCACCTGCGATGTGGCGGGAGTACTCAACACCTCCCCGGCAGTGGCTGCGTCCCTGCAGGTGTCCCAGGCCATTCGCATCATCGTTGAGGGTGGTGATGGCCGCGAAAATGATGTTCGCCTGGTCAGTGTGGACCCTTGGACGGGAATGGCCCAGTCGATTTTGGTGGAACGCCATCAGGAATGCCTTTGTTGCGTCAAAAGTAAATTCTTGTTTCTGGAGGCAAATAACACGAGCCGCAGTGCCACCCTTTGCGGGCGTCAGGCCGTCCAAATCAGCCCTGCGCAGCCTCAATGCCTTGACTTGGCCAAACTAGCAGATTCTTTGGAATCCCTTGGCAAAGTAGTCCGTCGGCGCGAGGTGCTTGAATTCGAAGTCGAAGGCATGCGTCTGGTGATTTTTCCCGATGCCCGCGTGGTGGTGCATGGGACCGCAGATTTGAGTGTTGCTCGGTCCCTGGTGAGCCGCTACTTCGGAAGTTAATGACTTGCATTTTGGGCAGGGAATTGATACCATACCCCATAAGCCCTAAAATTCAGAATGTGGAGTTTCTATGTCGTTACGGATAAAAGCATTTACCTTCGTTGCATTATCTGCCTTGACCCTTGTATGCGCAAACGAGCCCGCGCATAAGCAGGCTCCTGCCGCCAGCGCTCCCAAAGCTAAAGCGGCCACACCCCCTGCGGGTACGGCTGCACCTGCGGCGCACTCCCAGGAACCCGAAAAGGTTGCCGCCGACGAAGCTCTCAAACGCCTCATTGCCGGAAATCAGCGCTATGTCAATTCGACCATGGCACATCCGAACCAGACGGGGGAACGCCGGGGAGATGTGGCTCAGTCCCAGAAACCCTTTGCCATCATTGTGTCCTGCTCGGATTCCCGTGTTCCTCCCGAAGTCCTTTTTGACCAAGGCGTGGGTGATTTGTTTGTAATCCGTTCGGCAGGGCAGGTGGTCACCGAGGTGGGAATTGGAAGCATTGAATATGCCGTGGAACATTTGGGCAGTCCCCTGATCATGGTCCTTGGGCACGAACGTTGTGGCGCAGTCAAAGCCACTGCGGATGGTGGCGAAGCTCCTGGAAGCATCGGATCGATTTGTGGGTTGATCAAGCCCGCCGTTGACAAAGCCAAAGCCCAAGGCGGTGGTGACCTGGTGGACCAAGCGGTTCGCAACAATGTGGCCAATGTGGCCGATAAAATTGCAGCATCCCCTCTGATCCGCAAGGCTCTGGCCAGTGGCGAAGTAAAAATCGTCCGAGGCTACTACGACCTGGATGATGGCCAGGTGAAGCCCTTGCCTTGATCCTCGCTTAGGCCAGGCAAACAGGCAGGCGGTGACAGGATTCCGTGGTTGACCCCTTGATGCAAAGCTTGACCACTTCAGACAAACTGCGGGAATGTTAGGATTCAGGCCAAGGAGTTTTAGCGCGTGGTGCGGAAAACTTCGGGCGATCTGGTTTTGCTTCGTTCCGCGGGGCGTGCGGGTGACCGTTGTCATCCACAGGAACTTTAAGCGACTCGGTCTTTTTTAGCTTGGCAAAGTATTCGGGGCTCAAGAATTTTTCGGCGGCAAGAAGCCGGTAAAGATGGTTGCGGCTGGGCCTGAGGCCCGGCTTGATGTGGTCGTGAACAGGAACATAGGCATGGGCCTGGACGGGGCCACGACCATGCAGGTCCACTTCTAACGTGATGCGGGTGTAATGGCCACCGGCCACATCCTGATAGGTATCGATGATGTCCATGGCGCGGGAAGGGATCTGATACAGAATGCCTTCGACGATGCTTCCGGGGTGTTCGTGGATGCAAGCCATGCCAATTTCGGGATGATGGGGAACGGCTTTGTCGAAGCGGAGTTCCCAGCCGGTCAGCTTGCCAGAACTGCGACAAGTTTCATCCAAAATAATTTCATTTTCGATTAGGCGCTGTTGCATTTGGCGAAAAGACATGTCGGAGCCGTAGGCGAAATAAAATATCAGATCTTTAGACATCATACTCCAATAATACAAATGCGATTGAAACGGTGGAGAAATTCTCTGCGATGGGTGATAACAATCAGCGCGGATTGGTTGCGGGCGGTATTTTCCAAAAATACATCGAACAAAGCAGATTCGGATTCAGGGTCTAAATGAGCTGCGGGTTCATCTAATATCACCAGTTTTGCATCAAAAAGCAATATGCGGGCGGCGGCCAGACGTTGTCGTTGCCCCCCGCTTAGAATGGCGCCCTGTTCCCCGACCCAGGCCTCGCAAGGATTCTCGGGGGATTGCCCCTGGGCCCAATCCCACAGGCCGACTTGTTCCAAGACTTTCTGCATGCGCACCAAGTCGGTGGAGGGTTGGGCGATTTTCAGATTGTCGGCCAGGGATCCTGTAAATATTTGTGGAAATTGATCTAAAATAGCGATTTTGCCCGCCCCAAGGCGCACTTGCCCGGAGCTTGGCGCCAAAAACCCTGCAATAATGTTTGCCAGAGTTGATTTTCCACTTCCCGAGTCTCCAAGCAACGCGACGGCATCACCGGGTTCCAGGTGCAAGGAAAAATCCCGGAAAAGAGTTTCGCCATCGGGCCAGGTGAAGGAAATATTTTGGAGCAAAAGAATGGCCTGGGAATTTGGAGGGGTATGAACGGGTGCCACGGGCGAGGGAATCTCGGCAATCGCCAGCAAATTCTTTCCGGAGGCGGTGCTGGTCTGAAGCGCGTGGGCCAGGGCGGGGAAGGCTTGCACCGATTCAAAGGAGGCCCAGATTCCCAGCGTGATGGTCGCAAGAGCCACGCCGCTCAGGGCCTCCGCATAAACCATTTGAGCGCCGAGGTAGAGCGTGGTGGCAACGGCCAAAAAGGCCAGCAGAGGAATGAACGCTTCTCCCAAATGCACCAGCCAATTGGTTCGGGCCACGGAGCGATTGTGGCGTGCTTCCATTTCCTGGCATTCCTGGAGCCAGTGGCTCCAGGTTCCGGCAACTTTCAGCTCGGCCTGCCCTTGTTGCATTTCCAGGAAAATCCCCTGCAATTCACTGGCCAGGCGTTGGGCGGTTTTGGCCGAAGCGCGTAGGGCAGGGGAGAGGCTGAGGGAAACACCAATGGCCAGAAACTGGAAGCAGATGAATACGGCCAGGAATACGGGCTTGACCGGAAATAGCAGAATGGTCATGAGAACGGCCGTCCAGAGGGCAACCAGGGGCGGAGCGACCACGCGTGCATAAAGGTATTCCAGCTGATCCACATCGCGAGCCAGAGCGTGAAAGAGTTCTCCATTGCGAATGTGACGCACGCCAATGGGAACAAGGGGTTCGAGCTTTTCGTAGAACCAAATGCGGAACCGTTCCAGCAGGCGCAGGGCAGTTTCGTGAGCAACCATGCGGTCAAGCCAGCGAAAGATTCCCCGCGAAATCCCAAAAAAACGGACCCCCACGATAGCCACCGAAAGAACGGCAATCGAAGGGTGAAAAGACGCCCGGGTGATGATGAATCCCGAGCACATCAGAAGGCCAATGGAGCTTGCTGTTGTCAAGAATGCCCAAAAGGATGCCTGCAGCATTTTGGGCCATTCAGGGATGGCCATTTTCCAGATCTGCATCATGGGGGTGACTCCATCCGAATCACCTGGTTTGCCAGGGCAAGCGAGGCGTCGCGGTGGGTGACAAATATGCAGGCCGAGGTCGTGGCCAGAGCTTGAATGGAAAGGTCCAAAACATCCAGTGAAGCTTGGTCCAGGTGGGCATCGGGCTCATCGAGAAGGACGATGTCCACGGGTTGAATAAACGCCCGGGCCAAGGCAAGACGGCGGATTTGGCCTCCACTAAGCCGGGTTCCTCCTTCTCCTGCCAAGGTGTCTAGGCCCAGTGGTAAATTACGCACAAACAAATCCAACCCTACTTTTTCAAGCGCGCCAAATAATATGTGGTCCCCGGCAAGAGTGGGTTCTACCTGGGGCAGGTTCCAGAGGTTGGCGCGCAAGCTACGGTGGTAAACGCGCGGGTGTTGAGGAATCCATAACAGGCGCAGATTGGGACGCCGAGCCAGAGTTCCTTCGCGCAGATCCAATTGCCCTAATAGCGTGGCCATTAGGCTCGATTTTCCACACCCGGAGGGACCCGTGATGGCAATGCAATCCGTGGGATTTACCTTCAGGGACATGGCGGAAAAGGCGTCCTTGCTTTGGCCTGGGTACCGTGCGGAAGCACTATCCAGCTCCAAAAGGGATGAGGGCGTCATGGGCAAGGATGGGTCGTTGGCGGGTTGGGAATCTGAGGACACAGGCACCTGGAATAGTTTCTGTGCAACGGATTCTCCCTCCATGGCGGCATGGGTGCGCAGTCCCAGCTGTCGCAAGGGGAAATAGAATTCCGGAGCGAGAAGCAACACAAAGAATGCCTCCCGGAATTCGAGGCCTCCCCGGAGTAGGCGCAGACCGATTTCCACGGCCACAATCGCAGTCCCCAGAGTTCCCACCATTTCTAGCACAAAGGCGGAAAGAAACGCGAGGCGAAGCACGGTGAGCGTTGCGTGGCGCAAGGTTTCTGCGCTTTCCAAAAGAGTAGTCTTCCAGTGTTGGCTCCGGCCAAACAGCTTGAGAGTGCGCAGGCCCAGCAGGGTTTCCAGATACAGGTTTCCCTGTTGCGCCAGTAGCTTCCATTGTTTTTTGGATTTGTCGCGGGCGGTCATTCCAATCAAGATGAGGAATACCGGCAAAAGGGGGGCCGTCACCAGAAATACAATTCCCGAAAGCCAATCCGCCCAAAAGGCAAATCCGAGAATGAGGAGGGGAACAAGGCCCGCCAAAAACTTTTGGGGCAGATACAAAGCATACCAAGGATCCAAGGCCTCAATGCCCCGGTGCCAGAGGGAAAGCGAGCTTGCAAAAGGAATGCCAGGAGCGGATTGGGGGAAAAATGTTGTGCGCAATTGAGATTTGGCCTGGGCGGAAATTTGTACGGAATAGCGGGCCTGCAGGGCAGAAAATCCGGCGCGGGCAGTCGCAAAGGCAATGGCTATTCCGAGTCCTGGGAGCAGAGAGGTTGCGGTAGCGTGCCCGTGCACAATGAGGTTTAGAGCCGTGGCTACCTGCCAGCAGATTCCAATGGCACAGGCACCGGCCAAAAATCCAAAGCCGACAGAATACGCCAATAAATGCCGGGAAGCATAGTCCCCGAGCTTCATTTCGAGAGGCCCAACCGTCGTCGATGGAGCTTGTGCCGGAAAAAAATGACCTTGCGGCGCAAACCTTCAAAAAGCATGGAAATATTTTGCGGAATCATTTTCAGTAGATAGCGAGGAGAAAGAGCTGTTCCTTGCAGGAGTAGTCTTGCCAGGACAAGTCCCAGTTTGGGCAGGCCCAGTCCTTTTTGTTCCAGAATCATAACGTTGGCAGGCTCAAGCACCCACCAGTTGCGCAAGGGGGCGCGGAATTTGGCCCAACTGAAATCCTTTCGCATCAGGCCATTCTTGATCATTTTGTGTTCGAGCACCGTTCCGGGGTAAACCCGAATTCCGACCGTGGTGGCATAAAATCCGATACGCTTCCGGTTGGTGCGCAAGTATTGCAAATCCTTGGTGCATTCCTGATACGTTTCCTCAAGATGGCCAAAGGTGAAAAAAACCTTGGCAATGATCCCCAGCTCTTTGCACCAGTCCAGGACCTGGTCCACTTGTTCTTTGGTAATGCGTTTGCCCATGCGCCGCAAGAGTTCTGCGTCGGTGGTTTCAAATCCAATGGAAACAAATACGCAGCCTGCATCGTGCATGCGCTTCATCATGGGGAAGTCTACGGTATCAGCCCGGACCTCGCATTCCCATTTCAGTCCGAGTTCTTCGGTGAGGTCGCAAAACTGGTAAACATGGTCGCGTTGGGCCGTGAAGGTACTGTCGAAGACCTTGAGTCCGCGAACTTGAGGTCGTTTAATCAAAATATCTTCAATTTCTGCGCGCACTTGATCCATGGGGCGCAACCGGACTCCTCCGGGGAACATGCGCGAAGCGGAGCAAAAATCACACACCACCGGGCAACCGCGCGAAGTCACGATGAAGTCAGCGGGAATGTGGGTGTGGTCAATGGTCATGGGGTATTCGCGACCCAAAAGGTGCCTCGCCGGTGCCGGGATAACGGAAAGATCGTTGATCCGTTCTGGACTCCGGGTTAGGATTTTCCCTTGGTGGCGCATGGCGATTCCGGGGATTTCTTCAATGCGGAAATCCGTGCCCCAAATGATGATTTGACACAACCGCAACAGGCTGAGCTCACCCTCGCCCCGGATGATGTAGTCGATGGCAGGCACATGGGTCAGGGTGTCTTCGAATGCAAAGGTGGCGTGCGGTCCACCGTAGACCACCACGCATTCGGGGAGCATTTCTTTGACCAGACGAGCGGTCAGAAAGCTTCCTTCCCTTGTGGCCGTAGTACCCCCGATGCCTACCAGTTTCGGTTTGCTTCGGAGGAGGTCCAAGCGGAAATCATCCAGATAGTGATTGAAATCAATGATGCGGACCCCAAATCCGTGTTGCTCCAGGCAGGCACCCAAGGAGGCAATTCCCAGGGGCATCATGGATTCGAACAGGCGAATGCCATCTGCAGGCCAGGTTAAAAGGATGGAAGACAAGGGGGACGCTTGGGGCATAATGGGGGAAATGTACACAATCTATAGTAGTTTACAATGGAATACTCCTAACTCCTTGAAAAATGAAGAGTTGCGCCATTCGAGAAAATGACGCTGTTCCACATGAAAGCCTTGATTTTTTGATTTATTGAGGTATACTCTATAATGATGCGAATTCTGGTAATCTTGCTTTTTGCCTTTGCGTGGGGCCCCGTTGTGGGTGCTCCTGTCAATTCGGAGCAAGCCAAATACATCCAAAGCGCCCAAGATTACATGCAACGTTCCCAATACCAGAAGGCTTTGGTGCAGTTATCCAAGGCGCGGGCCCTGAGTCCCACCGAAGTTTCCATCGACGAAAAAATGCGCGAATGCCATGTGCGCCTAGGGAACTGGGTCTCTCCGGAAGATGCCGCCACTTCCAGCTGGATTGAAGTCGACAAGCTGCGCCTGGCCGATGTGCAACCACGTGCCTTTGATTCCTTGTTCCAGGTGGCAAAAACCTTGGAAAACCGTGAGAATTACGAAATCGCTGAACGGATTTTTAGTCATTTGGCAAACAAAGCACCTACCAAAAAGGAATACGGAAAAGCCTACCAGGACCTGCGCCTTAAGGTGGAGCTGATGTCGCAGAACCACATTGAAGTAGGCGAAGTGTTCCTGAAGCAGGGCCGATTCGCTAAGGCCTTGGAAGAATTCAAGGCGGCTCTGTTTTTTAAACCGGATGATCCATACCTGCAAAGTCGTATCAAATTGGTGGAATCCCGGCAGCTGGAACTCCGGGAAACCTACAAGGGACGTCTTGCCAAGGTTCTGGCCGAAGGGGACCGGGACCAGGCTGCGGTCATTGCGGAACGGGCCTTCCGGGAATTCCCCAGTGAAAAATTTTTCCGCAGAACCCTGGACTCTTTGACCACTTTGCGTTTGGAAATGTTGGCCAAGACCCTCGAAGAATGCAGGGCCCTGATGGATTCTTCCCAATTTGCTTCAGCAGAATCGCGGCTGCGCGAGGCCTTGCTGTCTTATCCGGGCGAACCTCAGGTCGTCGACTTATTGCAACAGTCTCGGGCCAAGCTTGAATCCAGCAAAAAAGTCGCCTTGGCCGATAGCTTGAGCAAGGAGCTGACCCAGGCCATCGAAACCGGAAACACGAGTCTCGCAACCTCCTTGCTACAAAACTTGAAAGCCACCGGAGCCGCTGGAGACGACATTGCCCAAAAGGAAAAGGGCCTCGATTCCCTCAAGTCCCGGTTGCAGGTTCAGCGTGACTTTGAAAATACCTTGGAAAAAGCGCGCCGTTTGATGAAGGATGGTCAGCTTGCCGAGGCGCAGGCCGCCCTCGAAGCGGCCATGGGCATGAATCCCAAAAGCCCTGTGGCCAAGCAAATGCTTGAGGATGTCAAGCGCGAAGAAGCCAAGCAGGTCGAAACCGAAGATGCCAAGCGCAAGGAAATTCAGAAGGCTGATGCCTTTGTGAAGGCCGGGCAAATCCAGTCGGCAAAAAAAGTAGACCTTTCCCTGACGGGTGCCCAGCAAGTCGACCAGGAAGTCAAGCAGGTGCAACGCGCCATCCGCGAAGCCGAGTATGCCAGGACCCCGGAGAACGACAAAAAGGCTCAAGACCTGTTCTTTGAAGGAATTGGCAGTTATCGGCTCGGTGATTACCAGGAAGCATTGGAAAAATGGAACAAAGTGTTGAAACTCAATCCAGACCATGAACAGGCGCAAAAATATGTCGCCAATGTGAAGCAAAAACTTGCGAGGATGCAATGAGGATGTTGGCAAAAATCCTAGTGGCCCTACTTGCACTAGGGGTTGCGGGAGTATCCAGTTCCCCCTTGCCTTGGAAGTCGGTGGTGCCCAATGCCAAAGACCGGCAAGTCAGTGCGGTTTCCATTGGAAAAAAGATGGTGGCTGTCGGTTATTCCAAGGGCGGAATCCTGCTCTTTAAAAAAGATGGGACCCGGGTGGATTCACTGGTTTTGCCAGAGTTCGGGCCCAAGCGCCGCATCAACGATTTGGCCTGGTGGAAGTCTTGGCTTTTGGTGGCCTCCGAAGGCGGACTCTCGGTCTGGGATGTGCAACGCAAGCAGATGGTTGTCCATCTGAGTGGAAAAAAACTGGGGTTTGAGGAGCAAGGGGCATACTCCCTGGGATTGCGCGGCGCCGACCTGTGGGTTGGTGGCTTGAACCAGCTTGCCCAAGTGAGCCTCGAGCAGAAGAAACTGCAATCCACCTGGGTGGTTCCTGGCAACTCGGGGCGGTCCCAGGCTATCCTTGTGCTTGGAGGCTGGGTTTACGTGGGAACCGAGGGCGAGGGCGTTCGGATTCTGGATTTGATGCGTGGAACCTGGAAGGGTTTTGACCACTTTGACGGCTTGCCGGATGGTCAGGTCACTGGCCTGGAGTTAATTGGCAATCGAGTGTTGATTGCCACCACCAACGGACTTGGGAAAATTGATTTGGTCAGCGAGTCGGCCGGCAAGGTCGATTCCACCTGGATTATCACCTATATGACCCAGTTCAACGGGATGTTGTTTTTGAATACCTTGGATGGTGGGATTGTGGTGGATGGAACGACCTTGAAGGCGCAGGATCAGGCCTTTAAGGACAAGCTACTTCCCAATGGTGATGTGTCGATTTCTGATGGGATTCTGGTGACCGGAGGCGAAAACAATGGAACCATTTGGGCTCGTTGGCCCAAGGGCTATTTGGGGGCCTCTTCGCTGGATTACCTGCCCCAGGGTTTTGCGTTCCGCCTAGAAGGCGACACCCTCCCGCCAGATGCCAAGGTCGGGGTCAGGATTTGGTTCCCGGAACGTCCTTCCGCCGTGGTGCTTCTTGAGGCGATCCCAGGCACTGCCGAACAGGAACGGCTGGTCAAGTTGCCAGACGATGCGGTGGGGCGCTTTGTGGTAGAAATTGCCACCATACAGGGCAATGATTTGCTCGAAAGGCGAACCCTGCAAATGTATCGTGACCGTAGCCCGCCGACTTTGGATCTGGATGCCATTCCTCCCTTTGTGCGCGAAACCCCCTTAATTGTGCGGGGCAATGTGCTGGAAAAGACACTTTCTACCTTGGAGCTCGTTCCTAAGGGTGGCAAAATCGTTCTAGATGCCCAAGGTGGATTTGAGGCGAAAGTGAAGCTTGAGCCTGGCATGAATTCTTTTGAAATTGTGGCCCGGGACCAGGCAGGAAACGAGGTGCGCTTCCCCATGCAAACGGTTCTTGATAATGCGCCTCCGGAAATCACTTGGCCTGCGACCAAGGATACAGTAACCGAGCCTTCGTTGCACTGGCAGATGGCCATGAAGGAGTCCCACTTCAAGTCCATCACGGCAGAGCCAGCGGACAAGGTGGTTGCCAATGCTTCCGATTCGCTTCTGATCGTTACTTTGCATGATTTGCAGAATGGCCGAAATTTCATAAATATCGCAGTAGAGGACGAAGCGGGAAACATTTCCCAGAACAAGTTTGAGATATATATGCTGGATGAGCGTTCCCGGATTGTGCAATCCATGGATGATCAAGCCAAGGCTGCAGCGGCAACGATTGTCCGGGTGGATACTGTTTATAAAGACGCCCCCCCTTGTCCAACCCTCAAAGAAGCTGTTGTGCAGGCCGTTTCGGTCGACAAGCCATTCATTATCCGCTACACCATGAAGCGAGGAGAAACCCTACGCCTCATTGCAGAAAAATTCTACGGTGACCGGGAAATGTTCATGGCGGTCGCCAAATACAACAAAATTTTTGACGCAGAGGAAATGTGTCGTCTCCCAATTGGTAAATTGATACTGGTGCCCATTTGGAAGGACATTGACCACGGAAAATGGAATGTCAAACAGGGCATGGAATCTTTTGGAAAGGTAGTTGTGCAGTGAAAAAAAGGTTTTTTGGAATTCGTGTCCAGTTTATCTCTTTGACCGTAATGCTGATGTTTCTGATCACGGGCGTGAGCGCGTTTCTTTCTGCCCAGGCCCAGCGCGACGGGTTGATTGAAGAACGCAAGATGCGCGGTATGGCGGTGTTGCGCTCCTGGGCTGCACTTTCGCGGGAGCGAATTGTCACCGGGGATCAGACGGTGGAGCTTTCCATGTATGATTTCATGGATGATGTCATGAAGAACGAGGCTGGAGTGGTGGAAATTTTCGTGCAGGACGAAAATGGAAAAATCCTCATGGCCAATGATCCTAAAAGGGCTGGTGCGCCGAGTCCCGACACTCTTTTTCCACGGCTTTTGTATGCGCCCAAATCGGGGGTATTTGCCTCGCTGAAAAAGGGAGATCCGCGCTTTGAATTTTATGCGCCCATTTTTACCGAAAAGAAAAAGTTTGGTGTGGCGCGCATGGTCCTGAGCTCCCAGGGCATCGAAGAAGGAATCCGCGAATCCTTGCTACGCTTGCTTTTCATCACCGCCATCGTGGTGGGTGTTGGCATGCTTTTGGTGGTCATGCTGGTGGTTAAAATCACGGGCCCGGTCAAGCTTTTGACCAAGGGCGTGGAGGAATTTGGAAAGCGCTTCAATCCGGCTCTTCCCAAAACGGCGGACTTTCAAATCCAATTCAAGGCGGCCAACGAGCTCGGCGATGTGCGCGACGCCTTCAACGAAATGACCCGAACTTTGATGGCATCCCTGGATGACCGGATTCGTCTCAAGCGCGAAGCCACCACCGACGGCATGACCGGGCTTTTGAATAAGCGACAGTTCCAAGAAGACTTCCCCGAGCTTCTCCGCGTGGCCCGGGAAACGCCCATGCCACTGGCCATGATGATGCTCGACATGGACAAGTTCAAAGTGCTCAACGACACCGTGGGCCACAAGGCGGGCGATAAAGCGTTGCAAGATGTGGCCGAATGCATCCTCAAGAAGATCCGCGACAAGGACCGCGCCTACCGCGTGGGTGGCGATGAATTTGTGATCTTGTTGGTGGGAGTCGGCGTTGACATTGCCCGGCAGCAGTCGGTCCGTATCGCAGAAATGTACGACCACATCAAACTTCCCGAAAACATGACCGGGATTTCTTTTGGAATCATTGAGTACAATGGAATTGAGCTTCCCGAAGAATTCTATCAGCGCGCCGATGCCGAAATGTTCCGCGTCAAGCGCGAGAAGAAGGTGCAAAGATGAGAATGTGGCTTTGGGCTGTTTGCGGGCTCCTTTTGGGGTTCTCTCAGGCCATGGCAAGCACTTCTTCCTGGCTCAAGAACCTGACTTGGGAACAGGCCCGGGATTCCATGTCCGTCACGCTCCACTTTGCCGGCGATTTACCCGAAAAATACCGCGTTTCCATGACTGCCGACACCGCCGGAGTCAAGTCTCTGATGCTCGCGTTTTTAAATGCCGAGGTGGATACTCAGTCGGTGAAGCCGGAATCCATGCCCAAATGGATGACCGTTCAAACCGAATCTGATTTAGGAAATACGGTTTTACGTATAAATGTTTTCGTGATGCGCGATGTCGTTTTTAAGGGCGAATGGAAGGGAAATTCCTTTCGTGTGACCTTCCCCAATGCGGTGACAAAAGACAATCCTTTCTGGAAACGGCCATGGCTTTATGTGGGTTTAGGTGCTGCGGCCGCAGGTGGGGCGGTGATCTGGATCACTACGGGCAGTAGCCCGAATTCCCAGAATATTGCCCCTCCGGACATCAATCTCCCGGAATGAGAGAGAAAAGACAAAAATTGACCCGCTAGATTGTGGAAATTGCGAAAGATTCCAATGTGGAAGAGTTTTCGCGTCGATGGACTACATACAAAAAGAGTCTGCGAATATATACTTATCTAATATGAACCTCCTGCATCAACAACAAAAAGTGTTGGTGCGCGTGCTATGGCGCGCGTGCTTTCTGTTGTTGTTGGTGGGGATGGGGAATACGTTTGCTGCCAAAAGAACGGTGGATAAAGGAGCGACATCGGGTGCAACGTACACGACGATTAGTAGTGCAGTGACTGCGTCATCGACCGGTGACACGATTTACTTGCAAGGTGCTGCCGCTCAATCCTATACAGAAGCATTTCCAGCAAGTATGAATGCGTTAACAATCACAAGTAATCAGACCGATCCAGCTAATTATCCGATCGTGAAATTTACGACATGGGGCACTTGGGATATCAATGTCAATGCAGTTCACCGTTTTTCAAGGATTAACCTCTATAATTCACCTGCAATAACTCCTGATAATAATGGTGGTACATGGTACTTCGATCAGATGGTGATTAGCGGATATACTAACGTGTTTTTCAACTTGGTGGACCGTGCCAATTATTTGTACATCAATAATTGCGTATTCATGAACAACAGCAACAGTAGTGTTATTCTGTTCAAACCTCCGGGTAACTTTAATAACAATGGACCCTATGGTGCAGTTTATAATTCCACCTTTTACAATAATTATGTAGTGAGTTCGCAAAACCCCGATGCTACTCAGTTTACTGCGAACAAGTATCTCCCGATAAAGAACAGTATCTTTTTTAATAATACGACAATCAGTTCTGGCGCAAATACGAATATCAAGGCTGGATGGACGTATAATTTATTTCCAACGGCACAGTCAGGGTGGGGAACTGGATCAGTGTATTCGGATACCCCTGGGTTCATAAATGGTAGCGGATTTTTGCCGGGTACTCCTGCTTCAGTTTTGGTATCTGATTTCAACCTGACGTCCACTGCGGCGGCCAAGGATTTGGGTACCAACACCGGAGCGCCCACAACAGACATTGCCGGCACCGCTCGTCCCTACAACACCACTACGGACATCGGTGCCTACGAGTATATGCCCACCATCGAAATGGATGTCAAGGGCAATTCAACCTCCATTGCCGATGGCGATGCAACTCCTTCCGTTACTGACCACACCGATTTTGGTGATGCGAACATTTCCGGCAGCACGGTGGTGCGCACCTTCACGATTTATTCCCTGAGCGGTGGGAACTTATCGCTGACGGGCACCCCCAAGGTTGTGGTCGGTGGAGCCAATGCCGCGGACTTTACCTTGACTGCTTTACCCACGAGTCCTGTGGCTGGTGGTGGAAATACCACCTTTCAGATCACCTTTGATCCCTCGGCCACCGGAACCCGAAGTGCAACCCTCAGCATTGCCAATGACGATGCCGATGAGAATCCTTATGACTTTTCCATTCAAGGAAGTGGCACTAGCCCGGAGATGAATGTCACCGGAAATTCGGTGAGCATTGTGGACGGGGATGCAACCCCAAGCGCTACCGATCATACGGATTTTGGGTCGCAGAATGTTTCCACCGGCACAGTGGTACGGACTTTTACGATCGAAAATAGTGGGGTGGGCAATTTGACATTATCGGGAACTCCCAAGGTTGTGATTGGTGGAACCAATGCGGGGGACTTTTCTTTGACAGCGGTTCCCACGAGCCCCGTGTTGGCAAGCGGAACGAGGACCTTTAATATCGCCTTTGATCCAACGGCCTCCGGGACTCGCTCGGCAACCCTCACCATTGCCAATGATGACAGCGATGAAAATCCCTACAACTTTGACATTCAGGGCACGGGCCTCGTTCCCGAGATGAATGTCAAGGGAAATACGGTGTCCATTGTGGATGGTGATGCGACCCCCAGCGCCACGGATCACACGGATTTCGGAATCGTGAATATGGTGGGCACAACCTTGGTGCGTACCTTTACCATTGAAAATGCTGGACCCGGTGTTTTGAATCTGGGAAGCAATGCGGTTTCTCTTTCGGGGACCAATTCTGCAGATTATAGTGTAAATGTTCAACCGGCAACGACGGTGGCTTCCGGTGGAACCACAACCTTTCAGGTGACTTTTGATCCCAGCGCGATTGGCACCCGGTCTGCTGCTCTGAGCATTGTCAACGACGACCTTGACGAAAATCCATACAATTACAGCATCCAAGGTACGGGCCTCGATCAGACCAATCCAACCGTTTCCACCCTATCTCCTTTAGACAATGCCACCAGTGTTTCCACCACTGCGAACCTGGTCCTTAACTTTAATGAAGCGGTGGTGGTAGGTTCTGGAAATATTACCATCAAGAAGACCTCGGACAATAGCACAGTCGAAACTATCGCAGTGGGTTCTGGCTTGGTTACCGGAACAGGGACATCGACCATCACCATCAATCCTAATTCGACCTTGTCCTATGGAACAGAGTACTATGTGCTCATTGATGGAACCGCTTTTGATGATGCCTCGGGTAACAGTTATGACGGAATTCCCTCCTCCACTACTGCATGGAGTTTTACCACAGTCACCGGAGCGGGGTATTCGGACCATCATACAACGGCGATCAGTGGATGGACTGCAAGTGGAGCGCGTACATGGAGTCAGTCCGTTACTGAAGTTCAATCCCATAACCAGACGGTCGGGACCGATGGCTTCCTTATCAATGATTTCGGCTGTTCCAATAACGGAACCTTTGAAGTTCGTTTTAATCCTGGCCAATGGATGGATAGGAATGGCGTGATTTTACGGTATACAACGACTTCGAATTACTACTACATCAGTTTCTTGGAGGGAAATGCTGCGTCGGTTGATATCAAGTTCTATGTCAATAATTTGGCTACTCCAACCACGACCCTTTCCGGAAAAACGCTCTCGGCCGGAACCTTCTACCTAAAATTTGTGATTACGGGGAATGTAATTGATGTTTACGATTCTACTGCGACAAAATTGGGCACATTTACTGATGCGACAAATGCGAATCCCACAGGAAAAGTGGGCTATGCGCATTACTCTGAATACGCTTCCTACGGTCTTTTCGACTGGTCTGCCTGGGCCGATGCCGCTCCAGCAGAAACCACCCCGCCCACGGTCAGCTCCCTAATTCCCGCAGATAATTCCATTCATGTATTGAATAGTCGCCAGCCTTTGCGCTTGCAATTTGATGAGGCGGTGCAAAAGGGGACAGGAAATATCACGATAAAAAAGGCAGACAACAGCACGGTCGAAGCGATTGCCGTAACCTCTAGTCAAGTATCTGTGGGCGATGCCGCCTTGTTGCATGGCTTTGAAACGAATACAGAAGAATGGTCCTGGGGAACTGGAACCACCAAGACTCGGGACAATGCCCAGGCACATTCCGGGACTTATTCTATGAAGGTTGTGACTACGGGCACCTGGCTACAAGCCGAGGCGAGGTATGCCCCCAATAGTCAAGATTGGAGTGCCTATGATTCGGTCATTACCTGGGTTTATACGGCTCTTGCGGGAACTACGGTTGCGCAATATACCCGCAGTGGTGCTGGGGATACTTGGCTTGACGGGAACTATACAAACCTGACCCAGAATGCTTGGACCCGCGTTTCTTCGCCCGTCAGTAGCGCATCGGCGCCGGGCCTGATCAATTCTTATGGGCTGAATTTTTCGGCAGTGGGCACATACTATGTAGATGATGTTGGAATCAAAAAGGCCGGTTCAACCTATGTGACCGTGATTCCCAGTGCCAACCTGGTGGTTGACAACAGCTATTATGTCACAGTGGATGCCGGCGCAATCAAGGACCTTGCGAACAATAATTTTGCAGGCATTGCCGCGGCTACCACTTGGGATTTTTTGACTAACCGCAGTCCAACCGACATTGCCCTGAGTG
>CAIRAY010000115.1 GCA_903876665.1 uncultured Fibrobacterota bacterium
ATAAAAAGAGCCCTGCTTTCAGGACTCTTAAATGCGTAGATCGCTTATTGTCGAACGCAGCGCACCGAGTTCTGTGTCGTTTTTTGTTCTTCCAAAAGACGTGCAATACCCACTATGGTGGTGACCTGATCGATTGTATTCACGGACTTTGTCAGGGAGATACCCAAAGCGTTCGCCTTTGCCGTATTCACCCCAAGATTTCCGGTCCAATACTTGGTATATTGCGCAAAGGCGTACCCTGTTTGTCCGCCACCACCACCACTCAACACGGGAAGCGCATTGAAGCCAAGCTGATTGGTGCCTGCCTTTGAGATCCACCCAGTTGTGGAACGTAACTGGGTACCCTCCTCACCACCGATATCCAAGAGTGCCTGCGCAATATCGTGGCTTGGCAGATGCCAGCCCGATGGGCAAACGCCATTGGCGGTAGACCAATCATAACGACAGCCAGCTACTTCACAAATTCCACCCTCGGCATAGGCCAGGTCGGCAGCCATCCACACATCTGCGCCAATGCGGACGATTGGGTATACCTTGCCATCACGGGCATCAGTGAATTCCGTAGGCACATTCACTGTGGTGCCCATAGAGGCAAGGATCTGATTGTTCACATTCTTCACCGCAGTGAGTTCGGACAGAATCTGCTGTAACACTCCGACCATGGTGGGATCGGTGGAGGTGGTGGGCGTGGTGGTAGCGGTGCAGGTGTTGGTACTCAGCGTCCAGAACCAAGGGTCGCTTGGCGAAATCCAGCCATTGCCGAGTTCGCGAGTGACTTCATAATTAGCACCGTTGTATGCCATGATGGTTCCCACTGGGTAAGCCGCGGCGCGACCCACATAGGTTGGACATGTTGCCGTGACAATGGTTGCAAGGGTGGCCACGGACAATAATAATGACTTCAGCATGAGCTCTCCATTTGTTGTGATTGGGTCCAAATATAGGATTAGTTGTTAAAACAAAAAGCCCCCATCCGATTTGGACGAGGGCCTTTCAAAAGTTTGAATGTCGCTTACTTAGTTCTGTACATCTCGATGCGACGGTTCTTGGCACGACCCGTAGCGGTCTTGTTGTCTTCGATAGGTTGAGTATCGGCGAAACCAGACCAAGCCATGCGCTTCATGTCGACACCCTTCGAGGCGAAGTAGTCCACCACCGCCTTGGCGCGACCTTCCGAGAGCTTCTGGTTAGCGGGGCGCTTTCCAAGGTTGTCGGTATGGCCACGAATCTCGACCTGTGCTTCTGGATAAGCTTGGAGCTGTTCGACGATCTTATCAAGGACCTTCTTGGATTCGAAGGTCAGCTCGGTAGTACCCGTCTTGAAGTTAACTCCATCAAGAGTCACATTATCTTCAATGGGCTTGACCTTTTCATCGGGGCAACCGTCTTCATCCTTGAAACCGTTGGCCGTTTCTGCCTGGAGCGGACACTTGTCCAAAGAATCAAGGATTCCGTCCTTGTCGTTGTCCAAATCGGGGCAACCATCGGTATCCTGGAAGGCATCCTTGTCTTCGCCCTGGGTTGGGCATTCGTCCTTGTCGTCAAAGATGCCGTCCTTGTCGGTGTCGAGCTCTGGGCAACCATCCTTGTCGTCGATGCCATTCTTGGTTTCGGCTTCCAGTGGGCACTTGTCGAGAGTATCGAGAATTCCATCGGTATCGTTATCTGGATCAGGGCAACCATCGGCATCCTGGAAAGCGTCGACATCTTCGGCCTTCTTGGGGCACTCATCCTTGTCGTCAGGGACTCCATCCTTGTCAAAGTCAAGCAATGGGCAACCTTCAACACCACCGACGCCTTGTGCTGTCAATGGACACTTGTCATCCATATCGAGGATGCCATCCTTATCGTTGTCTTCATCAGGGCAACCATCCTTGTCCTCAAACGCATCGCGGTCTTCGGCCTGAGTTGGGCACTCATCCTTGTCGTCCAGGATGCCATCCCCATCCACATCGCCTTCTGGGCAACCATCGGCATCTTCGATACCATTCTTGGTTTCGGCCACATTGGGGCACTTGTCGGTGGCATCAAGGATCGCGTCATTGTCGTTGTCGGGATCAGGGCAACCGTCCATGTCCATGAACTGATCCTTGTCTTCCGCATCATCAGGGCAACCATCGCGTCCATCGACCACGCCGTCGTTGTCCTTGTCCGATTCTGGGCATCCATCGCTATCTTCGATTCCGTTGACTGTTTCTGGATCAATGGGGCAACGATCCTGAATGTCGATCACGCCATCACCATCATTGTCGGGATCTGGGCAACCATCTTCATCCATAAACGCATCTTTGTCTTCTGGATCGATGGGGCACTTGTCGGACATGTCTTCGATGCCATCCTTATCGTTGTCTGGATCGGGGCAACCATCTTCATCTTCCCAGGCGTCCTCGTCTTCGGGCTGATCGGGACACTTGTCATTTTTGTCCAGAACGCCGTCCTTGTCGCTATCCTGTGGAATCAAATAACCGCTCCAAGAAAAACCCACCATGCCATACAATGCGGGGCTTGTGCGGCCGGAGTACTGAATCACCCGTTCCTGGGACTGGAGAGTCTGCAGGTTCGTCGCATATTTGCCTTCGTCTCCCATGAAGGAATGAACAGCCACATAGAGCTCGATACCTAGCTCGGTATGAATGGCGCCACCTGCGGAGATTTCCATTACGGAGACCTCGTTTGCTGGAGCCTTGCTGGGAGATTCCTTGTAGATTTCAGCCCACAGGCTAAAGAAATCCATCACATAAATTTCGGCTGCACCACTATAATAAAGGACCGGAGAATAATTCGCGAAAGGAGCGCGGTAGCCCACGTTCACATGGAACAACATGGGCACAGGGCTTTCCAAGCGGCGGAAATCCACCGTTCCAAGGCCCGCAACCTTCCACTCGTTTTGAGGGATTCCAAAAGCATTGACCACGCGGGTGGAGTCGCCAAGATATTCGGCCTCACGAACCCACATTCCATTTCCGGAATGGGTATTGATGGAGCCACCGGCCAGCAAGGCCAAATCCATAATGTATTCGTCTTCGGGAATAGGGGCACGGAACTTTGCGTTCAGGCGAAGGTCGCCCATGCCGGAATTGGTAAGGCCATTGATCGGGATCTGTGCGACTAGAGGATGGGAAGTCCCCACCACTTGGTTAGAAAGGCCTTCGTAATAGATCGGGAGAATCACGCTAAAGTCGAACACCTGCCCGAGACCAATCGACATGAAAGGGTAAAGGCTTGCTCCGGTGAACTTGGTGATCGTGGCATCGGTCCTGACGGTATCGGTCACGGCAGCGGAAGAATAGTACTGGCGAACCATTATCCCTGTTGAATCCGCACCGATCACGGACATATCGGTGGCAATATCTGCTGTAAAGCCGATTCCAAACTTGGAGTGACCCAAGGTTTGGGCTGAGTTCGTTTTATTAACGCCCTTCAGTCCGTCTTTGTTTAGCGCCATCGCACATACAGCGAAAAACGCTACTAGGATAATCAGTCTTTTCATGGGTTCTCCTTTCCACAATTTACAGGAAATTTACTTCAATTTACAGAACAATCCAAACAAGAATAACCTAGAAGAGACCGGGGTGGCTTCCCTTGATGCTCCTCCACCCTTCGAAGGACAAAATCAGGTGATCCAAAACGGGGATTTCCAGGATCTTCCCTGCCTCAATCAGGCGTCCGGTCGCTTGAATGTCATCCTGACTGGGGTTTAATGATCCGGAGGGGTGATTGTGTGCAAATATCACAGCAATCGCTTTATCCTGAATGGCCCAGGTAAAAGCCTCCCGCGGGTGGATCTGGGTCTGGTTCGCCAGCCCAACCGTCAACGTGTGGATTCCGACCACACGGTTTGCGCCATTCAGGCAAACACACGCCATGGTCTCCTGGGGCAAATTCTTAAGAAAGGCAAGCTGAGGAATCAGGTCCAGTGGGCTGGATATAGCTTTAGAGGATCTTCCCAGCAGGAACCGCCCGGAAAGCTCCAGGCAAGCCAAAATTTGACAGGATTTGGCCCGACCGAGTCCAGAAATAGCCTCCAAAGCTTGCAAACCCGGCATTCGGTCACAAGATTTCAGAAATAGCGAAAGTTCCCCCGACAGCTGAAACACCGATTTTTTCCCTGACCCTGACCCCAAAATCACAGCAATCAATTCAGAATCACTTAGTTCAGACAGCATTCCTGAAAATATCTTGTCTCTTGGTAATTTTTTAACAACATTTTCAAACATAATACCACCACATCAAACAATTTAACGCATTTCAATCAATCTTCACGACACTCACCCCAACACAACACCGACAAGACAGAAAACATTTCATCAATTTCAACAAACAACCAAATTCAACACAAACAATACCAATAAAACACTTGTTTTAATTTGAAGTTTTTGAACTTCACTTGCCAAACAACAAAAACATTGCCATTTTTTCAAAATAAACCACTCCATGCCTTTGAATTTTCCTATGTTTAGTATTAGACGTAATTCAACAAGGAATGGTACCATGTCCTCCCAACATTTAAATGGCGCCAAAGTGATCATCGAATGCCTCAAGCGCGAAGGCGTAGAAGTGGTGTTCGGTTACCCAGGCGGATCCGTGATCCCCATTTTCGACGCAATTCTGGACTCGCCCATCAAGTTGGTGCTCACCAGCCACGAGCAAGGCGCCACCCACATGGCCGACGGCTACGCCCGCGCAACTGGCAAACCCGGCGTTGCCCTGGTGACTTCCGGCCCTGGCGCCACAAATACTCTGACCGGTATATATACAGCACAAATGGATTCCATTCCCATCATCGTGCTCGCCGGCCAGACCATCACTCCGAACTTGGGCAAAGACGCTTTCCAGGAGTGCGACACTTCCGGGATGAGCTTCGCCACCGTTAAACATTCCTACCTGGTCAAAGACCCTAATGACCTTCCCCAAGTGATGAAGGAGTCCTTTCACATTTGCCAGACGGGTCGTCCTGGTCCAGTTCTGATCGACATCCCCAAAGACGTGAGTACCGGCATTTGCACGGCTCCCTTTGTGGATACGGTGAATCTTCCCGGCTATGTGATCCCCACACGAGCAGCCACTGCCGATGTGGAAAAAGCAGCCAGCCTGATTTCCAAAGCCAAGCGCCCTCTGCTCCTCGTGGGCCATGGCGCCATGATTTCCGGGGCTTACAAACAAGTGCGCGAATTGGCCGAAAGGCTTAACGCTCCAGTGGCAAGCACCCTCCTGGGACTGGGAACCCTCCCGGGCTCCCACCCGCTTTCCTTAGGAATGCTGGGCATGCATGGCACCGTTTATGCGAACAAGGCCGTGGTGGACTGCGACCTCATTTTCTCCATTGGCTCCCGTTGGGATGACCGCATCACCGGAAAGCTGGAGGAGTTCTGCAAGAACGCCGTCAAAATCCATCTGGATATTGACAAGGCGGAGCATGGCAAGGTAATCCAACCCGACGTGTTCCTCCATGGCGATGCAAAATTGGTTTTGGACCAGCTGATCCCCATGATGCAGCGCCTTCCTACGGAAGACTGGATCGAAACCATTGATAGCTGGAAAAAGCGGTATCCACTCAATTACGCCAAACAGGGTGGTTTGAGGATGCAACACATCTTCAATACCATTCAGGAAATCACCGGAGGCAAGGCCATCGTGACTACCGACGTGGGCCAGCACCAAATGTGGGCCGCACAATTCATCGTGCCCGAATACCCCAACCACTTCATTTCCTCCGGTGGGGCCGGAACCATGGGATACGGCCTACCAGCGGCGATTGGTGCTGCGTTTGGCAACACCTCCGGACACCCGGTGATCAGCATCTCGGGCGACGGTGGCTTCCAAATGACCCTTTGCGAATTATCGACTGCAGCCATCCATAAACTGCCCATCAAAATTTTCGTGATGGACAACCGCTATTTGGGCATGGTGCGGCAGTGGCAAGACATGTTCTACGACAAGCGTTACTCGGGCGTGGATTTGGAAGGCAATCCCGATTTCGTAAAGCTCGCCGAAGCCTATGGAATCGAAGGGATGCGCATTAAGCGTCCTGCCGATGCCGAGCGGGTGATCCGCCGGGCTTTGGAAATCAATGATCGCCCGGTTCTGATCCACTGCGATTGCGAACAGGAAGACAATGTGTTCCCCATGATCCCACCCGGCGCCCCCCTGAGTGCCATGATCATCGAGCCACCCAAAACCAAACTGGAAAAGCCTACCGGAAGCACCTAATGGGAGATACAAGTGGAAAGTGAACTGCGGACATCTCGAAACGAGGCGTTAGTGGATAGTGGAGAGTTTCTGGCTTGTTTCCCCAACACCCACAATCCCGCAACTTTCCACTGGTATTCATTCCCCCTACTTTCCACTTTAACACTTTAGAACTTTCCACTGGTATTCATTCCCCAAAGGTCTCTTATATGTCAACACTAGAACCTGCCCATTCCATAAGCCTTCTCGTAGCCAACAAACCTGGCGTGCTGGTGCGCATCTCACTTGTGTTCTCCCGGCGCGGCTACAACATCGACTCCCTCGTGGTTTCACCTACGCTTGACGATGACTTCTCCCGCATGAACATTGTTGCGCGAGGCAACCCGGACACCTTGGTGCAAATCATTCGTCAGCTGGAGAAACTGGTCGATGTGATCCAGGCCAAGGACCATACCGGAGAATCCATTGTGGAGCGCGAGCTTGCCTTGTTTAAAGTCAAGGCAACTTCTGATTCCCGCACCGAGATTCTGCAAATCGCGAATCACTTCAAGGCCATTACCTTGGACATGACCGAGTCCTCCATGGTTATCCAGGTGAATGGCGCATCGGAAAAGATCGATGCCATAAAAATCATGCTGACCCGTTTTGGCATCATCGAATTCATCCGCACGGGCAAGGTGATCATGGCCCGGGGCGAAGACAAGACCTAAACCGCGGTATTATTTGATCGGCATAGGGGCGCGGAATGAAGATTCCGCGTTCCCCTGCCACACCACCGTACAAGCGGGTCCGCATACGGCGGTTCGAAGAGATTAGGCTACTTCACCTTACTTAGCCTTGGTAAGCCAAGATCATCGAAGTACTTG
>CAIRAY010000116.1 GCA_903876665.1 uncultured Fibrobacterota bacterium
CAAACCAGTCATTCGGATTTTTTTCGTAAGTATTCCAATTTCCGATATCATCAAATTCCGCCAGCCTCGTTTGCAGTTCTTGCGTGCTCTGGACGGCATCACCCCACGTTGGATTGTGGGGAATGACAACCCCAAGGTCTTCCAGACTTTTCAAGGAAAGTTCAAGGGAATCATCCAAACGTTGCAGGTTGGAGTACCGAAGTGCCAGAAAGCAATTGGCCTGAGCCCGAATAATTGCCGATGGTGCATTTTCCGTAGACACAGCAACATAGGTGATTAATTCTTCGAAATGGCCTGCCATATAGGATAATTCGCAGGCCAAGAGGTAGACCTGAAGACTTAGCTCAGCATGTGCTTGCCAGCACTGCGCCGGCAAGAATTTTTCCGCAGCTTGGACATAGGCAAATCCGGCGGCAAAAGCGGAGGCAGATTTGGCATATTCTGCTGCCTTTAGGTTGCAGCGAACCATGCGAATCCGCTCTTCGGGATCCGTGATAAGGGATTCCACTTGATTCAGGTGATCGGCGGTCTGCATCGTCCATCGGGAATCGATGCGCTCAAGACCTTTCTCCAGACCTAGAAACCCGATTTTGAGGTGCCAATGCTGACGATCGG
Organism: uncultured Fibrobacterota bacterium; assembly: GCA_903876665.1. GTDB lineage: Bacteria > Fibrobacterota > Fibrobacteria > Fibrobacterales > Fibrobacteraceae > CAIRAY01. Next base: position 616 of record CAIRAY010000116.1, read on the forward strand.
TTTCGTCCATCAGATCACTAGAAGCCTGCTGTAGCCGGTCGTGAGTAAATGAATATCCAGATTGTCCTGAATTCTCTAAGATCGATTCCTTTACTGCCTGGCGAACCAGAATCAGTATAGTTTCCAAGCTGTTTCCTGTGAGGTCAGCAAGATCCAGGGGTTCAAATGTACGACCGATCAAGGCTGCTTGGGCGAGCATCATAGTGAGGTCGGGTGATAACAACCGCAATCGCGAAGATAAAAAGTCCACGACATTTTCAGATAATGACTGCTCCTCGATGGAATGGGTGTCCCAAGTCCAACCTGAGGTGGACCTGTCGAAATGCAGGTGTCCATCCCTGTGAAGCCCTTGGATCATTTGACGCAGGAAAAAAGGATTGCCTGAGGTCTTCCGATAGACCAAATGGGTCAGATCTGCCAGATCGCTTGAGGAACGGTGAAGCGTATCGGCAAGAAAATGCTGAACCGCGTCTGGGGACAGGTCGGTCAGTTCGATTTTACGAAAGGAGATTTCGCTTGCTTCGCATTCCCGCAAGAAGAGACCCAGAGGGTGGCTACGATTCACTTCGTTGTCGCGGTAGGCGCCAAGGATGATCATGCCCTGGATCTCTGGGTTGATCAGAAGGCTCTTGATCAGGTTAAGAGATGCGGCATCCACCCATTGTAGATCATCCAAAAATAGGATCAACGGCCGTTCTTTCGAGGCGATTGCAGCCACCATGCGCCCAAACAAGTAGTTGAGCCGGTTCTGTGCCCCCTGGGTTCCTGTCACAGCGACGGGAGACTGGGGTCCTATGATTTTCTCCAAAGTGGGAATGATTTCCAGGATCAGTTGCCCTAAATCACCAACGGCATTCTGCAACATTTGACGCCAAACCAGAAAATCCTGTTCGGGAAGGGCGAGCAGCTTATCGACAAATCCGTTGAACGCTTCGCTCAGGGCCGTGTAGGGTAATTGCCGTTGAAATTGATCAAATTTTCCTTCGAGGAATAACCCATGATGACTCTCAATAAACGGGCGTATGCCATGTGTGAGGCTGGTTTTTCCGACCCCCGAATAGCCACCAACAACGAGCAAACAGCGCATTTCTTTCTCCAGATGCGCAAAAGCAGTGGAGAGTTTTTCCGTTTCGGCTTCTCTGCCATAGAGACGTTCTGGGAAGGTTATCCGATCCGGCTCATCCCACAGGCCTAGTTCGAAATTCTGCCAAGCGCTTTCTGCCATGTCTTTTTCTAGGCAAGCCTCTAGATCGTGTTGCAAGCCAAGGGTAGTCTGGTAGCGCTGAGTAGGTTCCTTGGCCAACATCCGCATCACGATCCGACTGAAGATTATCGGGAC
>CAIRAY010000117.1 GCA_903876665.1 uncultured Fibrobacterota bacterium
GTTCGCGGGACGGGGGACGGGGGGAACACAGCATCCTTCGGATGTTCGCGGGACGGGGGACGGGGGGAACGCTGCATCCTTCGGATGTTCGCGGGACGGGGGACGGGGGGAACGCTGCATCCTTCGGATGTTCGCGGGACGGGGGGAATTACCTTGGGGGTCCATTAATTGATTATCATTGAATATATATGTTCACTCAATCCATGGAAATGCGATGAAAATTATCCTGACTGTTTTGGGTTTTGCGCTGGCACTTGTGCTTGTGTCTTGCAATTCGTCTCCCACATTCAAAGATGGCACAGCCTGCGCTTGCGATTCGATTTCCCAGGAATTCGAAGGCAGTGCGCTAATTGGGGAGGTTCCCTTTGTCTCTGGGAAACGGCAAGGGATGGGCAAACGCTATTATGAGTCCGGCGCATTGATGGTGGAGACGCCCTTTGTCAACGGTGATGCTCAGGGGACGCAAAAGGGCTATTACGAGTCCGGGGCCTTATGGTTTGAGTCTCACAATATCGATGATAAACAGCAAGGAACCATGAAGGAATATTACGAATCCGGAAAATTAAAGGTCGAAACGCCCTATGTCGACGACAAACAGCAAGGAAAAGAAATGATCTATTCCGAGTCCGGGGAGCTGGCTGGAACTGCGATCTACGATAATGATTCCCTTGTGGGCCTCAAGACCTGCACTGATGGTCGTCAAGGAAATGCAGATCTTGATTGTACGATTTAAAAACTCTGCCCTTCAAAAATATTTTCAAGGCTACCCCATCCGGGTGGCCTTTTTTTTGGTGCGCCCGGTCGGGCTAAACGCGTTCAAAGTGGCTCTGGGTGATTTTGTTGGCGTAGGTCTGGGAGGCTTTGCAACAGAAGAATTCCCGGCGACTGCTGGGCTGGAATAGGGGAATGCCCTGCCCTAGCCTGACGGGAATGGTCGTGATGATATACTGGTCGATCAACATGGCCTCGCGGAAGGATGTGATCAATTTGGACCCGCCGATTAACCATAGGCGCTTTAAACCTTGTGCGTAAAGGCCATGAATCACTTCGTAGGGGCTTTGTGTGATCAGGCTCACGTTGTTGGGAATGTTATCCACAATTGTTGGTAGGTTGTGTGTAAATACCCTGGATACTTTATCCGCATAGGGCCAGGGGCCCATTGTCATTACCTGTTCAAAGGTGCGTCGCCCAAGCAATAATCCATCAACAGAATCCAGGAAGCCTTGGTATCCGTAGTCTTCTCCCTGGGGATCGGGGGTCGGTAGCCAATCCAGGCCCCCATCCGCTGTGGCGATAAATCCATCTAAACTTTGTGCGATATAACAAATGACCATGGGTGCTCTTGGGTTACATGGGTTCAATTTTTGTCAGGATTTCAATGGCGCTTCCGTTTATGGATATGCTTATATTCTGAAATCCGAGGCCTTTGAGATCGTTTTTCCAAAGGATCTCGCCGGTTTTGGCGTCCAGGCAATACAGGTGGCCGGAACTGCCTGCAAACACATGGTCCTCATCGTCGAGTACCGTCACATCCTTGTGGGCATTTGCCCCGAGGGCAGAATGTTCCAAGGGCGTGCGCCATAATTCCTGCCCTGAATGGGCAGATAGGCACAGAACGCATCCACTTGTTCCAATAAACACTTGACTCTGCATGATGACCTCCCTGGGAAAGGATTATGCCATTTTGCAAGGTCAAAGTCAACCTCTGCGGGAAAGCAATAATCCTCCAGTGAACACAAGTGCAAAGCCTCCGATTTGAGGTACCGACATGCGCTCTCCCAGGATAGCTGTTGCTGCCAACGGCGTAAGCAAGGGGCCAATCATGGAAAAGGAAGCCGACCGACCTGCGCCCAGAATCATCATTCCGTAGGAACTCAGGTAAGCTGGCGCAGCGGTGCAGAATACCGCCAATACCAAGGCGATGGGAATTACTCCGCTGGGAGGGTGCAAGGTCGCTGTCAGGGTTCCCGAAAAGAGGGTCTGAACCAGGCACGCCAGGGCGCTGGCCAGCATGGCCGTAGACGTGAAAATCAAGGTTCCCACTTGCTTCTGAATTTCTACGCAATGGACGACAAAGAATGCATAGATGATGCATCCTGTCAATATTGCGATGACTCCAGTCGGGTTCGCGGACGTGTTGCCTCCGTCCCGCCCGAGGCAGGAAATGGCCACCCCCAGGTAGCTGATTGCAAGTGCAAGGGCAACAAGCCGAGTAATCTTCTGCCGACCGTAAGCCCATGCTAAAACCAGAATCAGCGCCGGGCAGGCGTGAATCAATACCCGCTCAAGGCTTGCGCTGACGGTCCCGAGTCCATAAAAGTTCAGGGTTGGGGCGAGGTAGCATCCCAGTAAGCCGAGAACCGCGGACTTGCCCAGAAGCTTGCCTGGAACCTTTTGTCTCCGTAGGGCCCAGAAAAGTACGGTGGCGTAAATGGGGGCGGCAAATCCCATGCGCAGGGCAAGTATTCCCATGGCGCTACTCCCGTGGGACATGGCCGCCTTGGCCAAAATTCCCTTCCCCGAAAACAGAATGCTTGCGAGAATCGCGCTTGCGATGGCGAAGGGAATAATGGGTGTGTCGCTGGATTGAGGTACAGTTTCATTTGACATCTGGTATTCCTTGGTGGGACTGGTTCGCCTCGCCAGGGAATACGGACAAAAAAAGGCCCGATCCCTAGGGGAGCGGGCCAGCAGGCATGATTAGCCATGGTGGTTAGACGATTCTCGCTCCAGACGGATTGCAACGCATAAACACGCGCCATGAGGCGGTGAGTCGTGCAATGGAGTGGATGGATTTGTTCGTCATGACACTTATGATAGTAATAAAATGCTTTGTGTGCAAATGAAACGCCCAATCAAGGACAGGTACAGGAGACTCCGAAGCCCAGGGAAAAAATATTTAGATGGGCTATTTTACTGGCCTCGCCCATCGCACCTGTAAATTGAAAGCTGATGCCTTGGACTATGCTGAGATTGTTGGCAACCTGAAAACCGGTTCCCAGGGTTTGCGCTGATGCCGCCGTCTGGTACCATTTATTGCAGGAACCGGCTTGAGGCAGGTTCCAGCCGGGCGTATCGTATTCCATGGTTTGTTCAATTCCTGCGGAATACCGAAACCTGAGACGGAGGGGTTGGTCAGATTGGTAGGCCACGCAAATCCCCTTGTTTCCCATGTCATAGGATGCGGGGGAATCCAAAAATAGGATGCCCATTTCTGCAACAGGCGAAGAGAATTCGAGGCTTGCCAGGGTCATTGTGGCACAGAGGGAGTTTCCTCCGCAATCCGCAATCGTGGTGGCGAGGGTCGGGCCATTAAAGATTGAGGGGGTAACCGAGGAACCCGCCTGGTCGTCGCCAGACCACCACCATCCTCCGGTGGCAACCTGCCCTCCCAGGGCTGGAGTCCACAGATCGCCTGTTCCCTGAGCAATGGAGGCGGAACTGGAGCTTGGGGCTGTTGCCACCGAAGATGAGGCTGTTTCTTGAGAAGAGCTGGAAGCTACCGCCACAAATTCAGGATCCAGTGGATTGGTATGTCCAGGCAGGGGGCGGACTTCGGTACAGGCGAACAGGGCGATGGAGGCCGTCAAAGTCAAAGCAAGGCGAAATAGAATTGGGGTGTTCATGGAGTGCCTTAGAATGCAAAGGTGAGGGAAAAGCCTGTAGCGCAAAGGACGGCAAGGGCTCCGGTGGCTGTCCGAATCAGGGCTGCACTCGTGGCCTGGTCGTTGTGGTCCTTGATTTGCCCATAGATTTGAGCTGCATCTCCGCTGGTTCCTGCAGCAAGGTAAAGAGGATCAAGCTTCATAGCCTGGTCGTTATGAAACAGTACGCGACTGTTGTAATAAAACGCTGCACTGGCAAGAAGGAGTGTACCTGCTCCCAGACTCAGGCGCCACTTTGTTTTGCCACTCATGGGGACAGAAACGGAGGGCGGGGGCTGGGGTTTCGCTGGGATTGCTTCGACTTTTGCAGGAAGTGGGGCTGGTTGAGTGGCATCGACAATGCGCTTGGAAAGAGTCTGAATCGGTTTCTGCAAAAGGTCTTCGATGTCGCCCTTGTAATCAAAATTGGTGGTAAAGGAGACCTCGCCGGTTTCGACTCGGATCAGCCGAACGGAAATGGTGTAGAGGGAACCAATTTTTCCGACCGAACCAACCAGCAGAACGGATACTCCCAAAAGCCTTCCTGTTTCGCCTCCACAGTTGGCTCCGTCGCAAAGACCAGCTTGAGCAAGTCCCTTTTCCTACAGGATGCGATTCATCAGCTCACGCTCCATTACCCGGAATTTTCCAGTTTGAATTAATTCTTGACGTAGCCTGTCGCTAATGATCAGGGCCTCATTGGTTTCCACCCCGCGGGCCTCCAGGTCCGAGACCGCGATTTGGATTACGGAGGTGTTGTTGTTGGCTAGGGTAGGGCTCCCCAGGAGGAGGAGCGCAAGCAGAAAAAGAGAAAGGCGGTGCAATGTGTTCATGGGCGGAATAATAGCCTTTTGGGGGTAGGTCGTGGGGAGTTTAGTTGGCTGGGGTGATGGTGCTCACCCAAATACTTTAAACCACTCGTCGATGGGCAGCCGGGGGGGCTGGAATCCGTTTACGAGGCTTCCTGCTTTGGGGGTGCCAAAAGGCAGGCCGGCGATGAATAGGGTGTCGTCGCTTCCGGCAATGTGCTTCTTCAGGATTTCGGGGTACATGACCGCGCTGAATTGTGGGCAGGAGCCATAGCCCATGGCGGCCAGGCCGATCATCAGATTGTCGTAGACAAAGCCACAGTCCATGATGGTCCCGTGGCTGTAAGCGTTTTGGTCGGTTCCCAGGAAAAAGACCTGGGGTGCATTGAAAAATTCAAAATTTGCCCGATCATGGGCCAGGCGCTTTTCTTTGTCCTCGCGGCCAATGCCTTTGTGTTTGAAAATTCCCATTCCACAATCGCGGGCGCGGTTGGTCCAAACCAAGGGGAGAGGATTGGGGGAGTAGGAATACTGAGCCTTGGCTGGAATTTGGGCGTCAAAGGCTGCGAGATATTCAGTGCGCAGGGCTTCGAGCGAGGCTCCCTGGAGCAGGTAAAGGCGCCAGGGTTGGGTATTTTTGGAGCTGGGGGCCGCTCCGGCAGTCTCTACCAGATTGCGTATAACATCCATAGGGATGGGGGTGGATTCAAATTCACGGACGGAGCGGCGGGCTTTGATGGCGTCGAGAGCATTAAGCATAATGGTTTCCTTGTTGAATGAGGTAAATATAAGAATCAGGAGGGGCCCCAGAGTCGGCCGATACTGTCATCATGCCTGGCACGGGCATCACAGAATACTGCTAAATGGTGCGGTGATGCCCGTGCCGGGCATGACAAGACGGCCGGGCATGACAAGACGGTCGGGCATGACAAGACGGTCGGGCATGACAATAAAAAGGGATCCACTATGTCGCAATAGTGTTGAGGATTTTATGAGATGTTCTTTTGCGCGCACACGGACCACCATTCGGTTTTCACAATTTCTTCGCGGATGGAGAATCCGCATTCGGTGAACCAGTCCGCGATGTAGTGCCGGTCGACCAATAGCTGACCGGACAATACAAAGTAGCCGCCTTTTTTTAGGAGACGATCAATATCTTTGCGCAGGGGCCAAACTTCGCTACGGATCATGTTGCAGACGACCACCTCGAATCGTTCCGCGCCGTCCAGGCATTCCAAGCCACCCAGATAGCCGGATATTTGGTCTCCACAATTATTTACCAAGAAATTTTCGGTGAGACAAGGAATGGCGAGGGGGTCAATTTCCGTGAACACCGCGCCTTTTGCCCCTCGCTTGACGGCGAACATGGACAGAATTCCTGTTCCTGTCCCGATGTCGAGAACGGTCGCTCCCTGCAGGGGGATGTTTTCCATCAGGCTTGCGGTCAGGGCTGTGCTTTCATGTTCTCCGGTCCCAAAGGCGGATTTGGCTTCGAGTACCAGAACGGTCGCGTCGGCTTCAGGGGCCTCAAAGGGGACCCAAGGTGGCCGAACCCAAAGTTTGGGGCTGACATGGACGGGGTGTTGTCTTTCCCGCCAGTGCTGATCCCAATCCTTGGCGGGTTCGTCGTCGAGAGTCCAGTTGCAGTGGGGGAATTCCTCGACGATGCGCTGGCGCAATTGGATGTCGTCCGTATAGAAGCGAAAGCGTGTGGTGGTGGGGGCAGGCCCGTATTCGGTTCCGTGGATTAATGCGATAGCCATGGGGTGGTCGGGCATGACGCCACCTTCGGGGACTTCGGTGTCGAGTTCTTCTAGCGTTTGGATTCCGGCTTCGAATAGTTCGTAGCTGACAATTTCGAAATCTTCTGCGGGACAATGCCCGGTGGCGGAATACCAAATGTCGACTTGGTGCATGTGATTCCTGTGACAAATAATTTTGCACCAATATAGAACCTAGGGAGCAAGTGTGTTGTTCTACAAATCTGGATTCAGAAAACCCAGAAAAATATTTCTTTCCTTAATCCAGGTTGGTTTAGGCTTTGACTGGTTTGGATTCTCGGACTTGCGTAGTTTGTGCGTAGGTTCTCCGTGGTGGAGAACAATTTCTTCATCCTTGGGGTTCCCATGAAAAAGATAATCGCTCTCGTATTTGCCTTGACCGTAGTGAGTTTTGCCATGCCTGACCGGGTTAAATCCAAATCAGGTGACCTGGCCATAATGAAAGTGGCGGGTAGTTCCGAAGTCATTTGTTCCGCACCCTTCCAGGAGGAATTGCAACTCCTGAAGCAGGAAGCCGATTATGCCTTGGTCAAGGCGATTTGCGCCAAGGGCTGGGTTCCCGTTGCGGCTATTGAAGCCCTTGCTGCGCCAGCCAAAAACAAAAGTTTTGTGATTGACGATTATTCAGTGTTCGGTCATACGGATAACCCAGGTTCGGTAATTGTGCTGGAGAATTACCTGGATCCTGCCGTGATGGTCAAGATTGACAGGGATTTCCGCGATTTGCTGGTGCAAACCGTGGATCGAGAGTCCGTGGAGCGAAGCCACGAGGAAAACTAGTTTGGAAAAACTTTTTATCTTTGCGGGACTTTGACGAACAACCTACAAGATTTATTCCCAACCGTTCTGAGTCAGGCGCGTGAAGCCGTGCGTCCGGGCCTCAACACTTGTCAACTGCTTGTTGAGGAGATTGCCGTAACCGCACCGGGTCAGCTACGTCCGCGCTTGGAACACATCATGGGGCGCAAGGGCAAGCGGGTCCGGGCTACCATGATGCTTCTGATCGCCGATACCGGGATCCAGACTGAAACTCCAGAATCCCTGGAGCGTAAGGCCCGCGTGGCAGCTGGGCTCGAAATGCTCCACCTGGCAAGCCTCGTTCATGACGATGTGATCGACGAGAGCGAGCTACGCCGTGGAATTTTCACAGCGAATGCCGAATGGGGCAACAAAATGGCGGTTTTGGTGGGGGACTATATTCTCTCCAAATCCATGGAATTGGTGGTTTCGGAGCCGGATCGTCGGATCCCCGCCATTCTTTCCCAGGCTTCTTCTCGTCTTGTCGCCGGAGAGGTCCTAGAAATGGATTTGGCCGGAAAACTGGATGCCAGCTATGAAGAATACCAGGCCGTGATCGAAGGCAAGACCGCATCCCTGTTCGAAGCTTCGGGCCGTTGTGGTGCCATTCTCGCTGGGCACGACGCCCCCTTGGTGGATGCTTGCGGTGAGTTGGGGCGCCATTTTGGCATTACCTTCCAAATTGTGGATGATTTGTTGGATTTTGGAGTCGGTGCGGGAGATTTGGGCAAGGCCACCTTCTCGGATTTGGCTAATGGGGTGATTACCCTTCCCTTGGTTCTTTTCTTTGCGGACTGCTCCACTGCGGACCGAGTCAAAATGACCGAGCTACTTCAGAGCGCTGGCCGGGAAGAACCGGGTGCCGCTGAGAGCGCCAAAAATTTTCTGGACCAGCATGGAGTTTTTGACCGGGTGCTGGAGTCCGCCATGGGGCACATGAAGGCTGCTATGGGTATTTTGGACCGCCTGCCCACAGGCGTTGCCCGCAATATTTTGGCTGAAGTCTGCAATGCCATGGTGCATCGCAGTCATTGAATCAACCTAAATCGGTTTATTCCCCGCGGTTCCGGGCCGCCGCATCCTTGAATTCATTGTGCTGCTGTAGCGTTTTTGCAAAAAAGTGCACTCCAGATCCGTCGTCCTTGGCTACAAAGTAAAGATCTTCGGTTTCCATAGGATGAAGGGCCGCATCAATGGCGCGCTTGCCCGGATTGGAGATGGGTCCGGGGGGAAGCCCGGCGAAACGGCGGGTGTTGTAGGGGCTTTCGCTGGCAAGCTGACTTTTGAAAATCGGACCGGTTAAATTTCTGAAAATAAAGCGCACGGTGGGGTCGGCTCCCAGAGGAATTCCCTGACGTAGACGGTTGTGGAATACCCCGGCCACATGGGCGCGCTCATCGGCTTTTCCGGTTTCTTCTTCGACGATGGAGGCTAGGGTGAGCACCTGTTGCCAGCCACCAAGCGTGGAAAATTTCGAGCTAGGGCCAGCGTCCAGGGATTCGAGAACCTGTTTTGTAGCTCGCACCATTTGAGTGAGGATGGCTTTTTCGCTGGATTGGAGTGGAATGGGGTAGGTATCGGGGAATAGCCATCCTTCCAAATTCGTTGCGGGAACCTCGAGTTCGCTGGCAAAATCTGGATTATTGACAAGGGAATCCCACCGGGCACTGTCCAAATCGGGAAAATGATCCTTGTAAACGGCGAATATTTCCCAAGATGCCCACCCTTCCGGGATGGTGACGCGAATGCTGGCCTCCATTCCACTGGTAAGAATCTGGGCGATCTGGGCCATGGTGCTCTGAGGAGGAATCTCAAAATGGCCGGCCTTCAGGTTGGTGCCTTTTCCTGTAATCCGGCAATACCAGTGGAAGTATCTTCCGGACTGGAGAATTCCCGTATTCTGGAGGGTTTTGCCCATGGTGCGCAGGTTCGCGCCCTTGGGGACCTCGATCACCACGGGGACTTGATTAAGCGATGGCTTCTGCCATTGGGTCCACATGTGCAGGGCGGACCCTACAAGAAGGTCTCCGATGGCGAAAACCAGCAAATAAAGGAGTTTTTTCATATTGTGGGAAAAATATAAAAGATGTTTGTATTTTAATGGGAAGAGGATATATTTAGTGACGCTATTCCATTTAGAGGTTTGCCCATGAAAAGGCTTTTGATCGTATTATTGGCTGTTGCCGTTGCTTCCTTTGCCGCTGGCAAAGTCAAGTCCAAAATTGGTTCCTTGGAAGTCATGAAGGCCCAGGGTGGTTCCGATGCTGTCTGCACCGCTGACTTCAATGAGAATCTCACCTTGGTGAAGAAAGAAGGGGAGTTTTCCCTGGTCAAGTCTTCTGCCGCAAATTGCCAAGGCTGGGTTAAGAACACCGATATTGAAATGGTTGCTGCGGCTGCTGGCGACAAATCCATGAATTTGGAAGGCGTCGACGTTGTGGGCTGGCTGGACAACCCTTCGGCCGTGTTCGTGCTTGAAAATGATGCGGCAAGCTTTGGTGGCGTGGACATCAACCGCGATTTCCGCGAGTACCTTCAACATACCGAAGACCGCGAAAAACTTGAAACCAAGAATCGCGAAAACTAAGAATCGCCTAAGCGCGACGATTGGGGTTCCGTTGTATGACGGAGCCTTTTTTGTTATAAAGAATGATCCATGAAAAACTCTCGCTTCCGCTTTTTCCAAAAATTGTCCGCAGACTTCCGCCGGCTTCAGCGTTTTCGAGCGGATCCGGTTGATGTGGCGCGTGGCACTGCGGTGGGCGTGTTCATCGGGGTGTTTCCCACTTTTGGAGCTGGGATTGCACTGACCATTTTAATATCCCGTTACTTCCGGTTCCATGTTCCGGCAGCCTTGCTCGCTGGAACTCTGTCGGTGGTTCCTCCAATTGGTACGGGATGGATCGTGCTAAGCGCCTATGTCGGGGGCGTAGATCTTGGCCGAATCCGTGCTGCCATGCAATCGATGTCGGGTATCATGATGCTTGGCGGAGAAACGCTGACCCGCTATCTTTGGGGATGCCTTCTGGTATCGATCTTCGCTGCCATGGTGGGATATGGCCTCGTGCGCATAACGCTCGGCCGAAAGGCATTATGAAAAAAACCGCCAGATGTCTCTAGCGGTGTTTCGTTTGTATATAATGGTTTTAGTGCCAGCCTTTTTGATGCAGGGCGGGTAATTTGTTGGTCAGCGCAATCACCAGTTCTTTGCAACCTTGGCCAGTGACGGCGGATACGACAAGGACATCGAGCTTGTGCTTCTTGAAGTCCTTGACCGCTTTTTCGACGCCAATGTCCGCCTTATTAACCGCAATGACCCGTTGCTTTTCGGCTAGGGCTGGGTGGAATGCTGCGAGCTCTTTGCAGAGCTTGACGTATTTTTTATAAGCGTCGTCTTCGAAGCCATCGATCACAAAGAGCAAGGTGTGAGTGCGCTCAATGTGCTTGAGAAACTGATGCCCGAGGCCTTTGCCTTCGGCAGCTCCTTCAATAAGACCTGGAATATCCGCAATCACAAAACTGCGGGCGCCCATCTGTACAATTCCGAGAATGGGTTCGAGAGTGGTGAATGGGTAGTCTCCGATCTTGGGGCGGGCACTCGAGATTTTATTGACCAGGGACGATTTGCCCGCATTGGGAAAGCCCACCAAGCCCACGTCAGCCATGAGCTTGAGCTCCAGGTGCAGGATTTTCCGTTCGCCTAGCTGGGGTGGAATCGTTTTGCGGGGAGCCTGGTTGCGGGGAGATGCGAAATGCTGGTTGCCCATGCCTCCGCGTCCACCTTGGGCTGCAAGCCATTTTTGCCCAGGCTCGGTCAAGTCGGCTAAAATGCGACCTTCTTCATCCTTAACCAAGGTGCCTGCAGGGACTCCAACAAAAAGATCCTCGGCATATTTGCCGGAGCACTTGGATGTGCCCCCTTTGACGCCGTTTTCGGCTTTGTATTTGCGGTTGTTTCCCATGTCCAGGAGCGTTGAGTACTGCTCGTTAACCTGAAAAAAGACCGAGCCGCCCTTCCCGCCGTCGCCACCATCGGGACCGCCGTTGGGAACGCAGGCTTCGCGACGAAAGCTGCAGAGGCCTTCTCCGCCTTTGCCCGAAATAACTTCAATAATGGTTTCGTCAAGAAACATTTAGGCTCCTAATTCCTTTGAACGGTTGCATGCGGCTTCCACCGCTTGCATCAGTGTGGCGCGGAATGCGCCTTCTTCCAGGGCCTGCAACCCATAAATGGTTGTGCCTCCAGGAGAGCATACTGCAGCTGTCAAGTCGGCTGCTGATTTTCCGGATTCCCGCACCATGGCCACGGATCCTTCGATTGTTGAAAGCGTCATCGCCGTCGCAGATTCCCGGGACAAGCCTACCTTGACGCCTGCCTGAACCAGACCTTCGATAAACTGAAACACCCACGCGGGGCCAGACCCTGAGAGGGCTGTTACGGCATCAAGCTGTGACTCAATGACCACGGTGGTATTGGCGACGGGGGCAAAAATGGCTTGGCCCTTTTCTACCAGGCTTGCGGGGGCGTGATCGCTTGCGAGGGCAACGGTGCCCTTGCCAATGGCCATGGGCAGATTGGGCATGGTGCGAAGGACATTGATTGTCAATAAATTCGCAAGGGCTTCTTGAATGATGCCGGTTTGGATTCCAGCCATGACGGAAATAAATTCAGGACGACGGCCGGAGCGCTGCAAGGCGTCTCTCCATTCGGGCGCGACAATCTTAAAAACCTGTGGCTTTACACATAACATCACAACATCCGCCCAAGCGAACGCTTCATCGGCGGAAGCAAAACGTTGTACGCCACTTTTCACAAAATCACTTGCGAAAGATTCTGCGGGTTCCACCATGGCAATCTGGGAAACAGGCACCACGGACTTGGCCAAAAGGCCACGCAGAATGGCGCCACCCATGTTGCCGGTGCCAAGAAAGAGAATATTGCCAAGATTCATGTTTGCCTCAATTAAATACAAGTGGAAAGTTCTAAAGTGTGAAAGTGGAAAGTTGAGGAAAATCATTTCTTTTTGAGGACATATGCCCGCAACTTTCCACTTTCCACTGGGGTTTCGTGCAGAGATGCGGGCTGTTCATTTTCCACTTTTCCTACTTATTCATCATCGCCAGGAATTCGGCATTGGTTTTAAATGCCTTCATCTTGTCGAGCATGAATTCCATGATTTCGGGTGGGGTCATATCCTGTAGGTAACGGCGCAGAATCACCACGCGCTGCAGCTCCTCGTTGGTAAGCAGGAGCTCTTCTTTGCGGGTGCCCGACTTGTAAATGTCGATGGCGGGATAGATGCGCTTTTCGGCGATACGGCGGTCAAGCACCAGTTCGTTGTTGCCGGTTCCCTTGAATTCTTCGAAGATCACTTCGTCCATGCGGCTTCCGGTTTCGATCAGCGCAGTTCCGATAATGGTGAGTGAGCCTCCATTTTCGATTTTGCGGGCCGCACCAAAGAAGCGCTTGGGGCGCTGCATGGCCATGGCGTCCACACCGCCCGAAAGGATTTTTCCGGAGTGGGGAATGACCACGTTGTTTGCGCGGGCGAGGCGAGTGATGGAGTCCAGCAGAATCACCACGTCGTTGCCGTATTCTGCAAGACGCTTGGCTTTTTCGAGAACCATGTCCGCCACTTGCACATGGCGCTCGGGTGGTTCGTCAAAAGTGGAGCTGATGACTTCGCCCTTGACATTGCGGCGCATATCGGTCACTTCTTCCGGACGTTCATCGATCAAGAGAACGATCAGGATGACTTCCGGATGGTTTTTGGCGATGGCATTGGCGAGGTTCTGCAAAAGAACCGTTTTACCCGTGCGGGGAGGCGCAAGGATGATTCCGCGCTGGCCTTTTCCGATGGGCGTGAACAGGTTCATGATGCGGGTGGAGAACTCGTCTTTTTTGTATTCCAGATTGAGGCGCTCGAAGGGATGGAGCGGAGTAAGATGCTCAAACCCAACCCGGCGACGGGCTTCCTCGGGGGGGCGGAAGTTGATCTTTTCGATGCGGGTGAGGGCAAAATATTTTTCGCCTTCGGAAGGGGGTCGAACATGTCCTTCGATGGTATCGCCACTCTTCAGTTCAAAGCGTTTGATTTGCTGCGGACTGATATATATATCGTCTGGACCGGAGAGGTAATTGTGATCCGGGCTGCGGAGAAATCCGTAGCCTTCGTTCAGAATTTCGAGCACGCCTTCGGTGTAAATGAATCCACCTTGACCTGTGGTGGCTTCGAGAATGCGGTACATGAGCGCTTGCTTGCGCAGGCGTTTGAAATCGGGAATGTTAAGTTCAATGGCCTTGGATTGCAACTCGAACATGGGGCGCTTGCGCAGGTCGCTGAAGCGTTCCTTCGCCTCGGCAATTTCTTCGGGCGTTGGAGGAGGGCCTTGTTGTTCTTCAATCTGGGGCTCGTAAAAGCGTGGGCCACGGTTATTGTTGTTGCGACCCTTCTTATTGCGGAAGTCACGATCGCCACCACGGTCATAGCCACGGTCTTGTCCGCGGTCTTGTCCGCGTTCCTGACCCCGGTCACCGCCACGATCCGGGCCACGGTCATAGCCACGGTCCTGTCCACGATGGGGGTTGCGCTCTTGCTGGGGGCGTTGTTCCTGAACCTGCTGTTCGGGCGGGCGTTCCTGAATCTGTTCCGGAGCACGTTCCGAAGAGGGCTCTGGAGCTTGCTCGGGAGAAGGCTCGGGCGCGCGCTCCACTACCCGTTCGGTGTTACGGTCGGCACCGCGGGCCGGACCTCGGCTGTTGCGGTCCCCACGAAACCGTCCATTGCGCCGGGGTTGGTCGCCAGGAGCCGGAGCATTCTCGGGAAACTGAATGTCCTTGGCGAGGTCGCCAAGTGCGGCAAGGTTGGGGTTTACAGCCGGGGCATGTTCGGCTTGGTCAGCGAGGGAAGGCGGGGCTACATGCAATTGGGCGCCTGTGAAATCGTCCATATTGTCGTGGGATTCATTCAGCAAGATTCACTCCTTGAGAGTGTCAGCAGTGGGAAATGTGGGATGATTGGAGAATGTGGCCGATACGGAGGGCCGTCATCTGGATCCAAATCTATAAAATCTCCTAGCCCTTGTCATCTTTTGGGATGATTTCTATCTTAAGGACTTGGTTTTTGGTGTGTCAAGCTCCACCACCTTAGACCCTAATCGGTAAGGAGCTTAATTGATTCAGAGGTTCACATGCCTTTTCATGGCCCAAAAGCCAAAGTGGCCCGTTCGCTCGGCCACTCTGTCTCCCAAAAGACTGCCAAAGTACTAGACCGTCGCAACTTCCCACCTGGACAGCATGGTCTCGGTCGCAAGAAGACTGCTTCGGTGTACAAACAACAATTGGTCGAAAAGCAGCGTCTGCGTTTCACCTACAACATTTCCGAACAGGATATGCGTCGCGCTTTCGAGCGTGCATCCAAGTTCCACGGATCTACAGGTGACGGCCTCATGCAGTCCCTCGAAACCCGTATGGACGCGATCGTATTCCGTATGGGCTATGCCCGTACCATGTTCGCCGCCCGTCAGTATGTCGCCCATGGACATTTCTTTGTGAACGGCCGTCGTTGCTTCGTTCCATCCCGTGCCGTGAAGGCTGGTGATGTCATCACTTTGCGCGAGCGCTCCAAGTCCCATGTCCAGATCGTCGAAGCCCTGGGCTCTGCTCCAGAAGCTCCAGCCTATCTCGAAGTGGACAAGACCAAGATGCAGGGCAAGCTCGTTTCCATGCCTACCCGCGACCAGATCCCCGTCAAGCTGAACGATCAGCTGGTGGTGGAATACTACAGCCGCTAAATTATCTCGCAAAATTGGGGCGCATTCCGGATTCGGAGTGCGTCTTTTTTTGTCTTGACGCAGGGCGTGGCGATTGGATAAAATGATCCTATGGCAGCGGAATGGGAATTGGAATGGAAAGCAGAATACTTGGTCGGTGATCCAATCATCGATTCACAGCATCAACATTTATTCACCTTGGCGAATGAAGTTCTACGCACTCAAAACTCCGAAGAGATTACCCGGGCGATCATGCAGCTGTTTCAATATGTCCGGGAGCATTTTGGAGATGAGGAGTCCTTAATGGCGCGGCGCAAATATGCCGGACTCATCGAACATCGGGCCATGCACGACAAGATGATTGAGCGCCTTTCGGAGATTGCCGAACTCCAAGGGGCTGTGAATGAAAATCAGCTAGGTGAAAAACTCCAGGAATTCATGGTCGACTGGCTCCTTGTGCACATCCTTGATGCCGACATGAAAATCCCCAAACGCGTGGCCCACTAGGGGTTTGTTTTTTCTGCTTTGCCGGCCTGGCATTTTTGGCAGGTTCCAAAAATTTTGAGCTGGTGATGATCCACCATAAATCCGGCCTGGGTCGCCACCTTTTCAACCGCTTCAGAAAATTTGGATGTGTTCACTTCAATGACTGTGCCACAGGCTTTACACACCAAGTGTTCATGGGGTGCGGTTCCAATGCATTTTTCGTAATGGATGTGGCCATGTCCAAAATCGACTTCCACGAGCAGATTTGCTTGGGAAAGCAGTTTGAGATTGCGATAGAGCGTCGCCCTGGAAACCTCCAGACCCTCCTGTCGCATGTGGAATAACAGATCGTCGGCGCTAAAATGGTCCTCGCGGGAAAGCACCGAGGAGAGGATCACAGCACGTTCCTTGGTGAAAAGCATCCCATTTCCGGCAAGATAGGCCCTATAGTTTTTCTCGATGCTGGCGTCCTGCATGGTGCCTCAATTCGGTTGGAATTGTGATAAAAGCCGAGTGATAATGCTGATAAGCTCTGGCTTCAAACAATTGGACAAGGCCTGGATTTCTTCGGCACTCGGCAAGGGCTTCTCATCGCTCATGCGGTCATTAAAGAGTTTGATCAACATGCGGTCGGTGATTTCGGGGTAATTACACATAAGCGTCAATTGGGAATTGAAAGCGACAAGCATCATGGGACCCGTTGGATCCTTGAACAGTTGCAAGGCCTGTGGGTTCCTTTCGAGGAGTCGCAACACGGACGCTTCGAGGGAGTCGAGGACTTCCATGGATTCACCATCGCCGAGCAGAACTTGGATGGTATCGAGGATTCCCTTGACCGAGTCGAGCGTCGCGGGATTAACTGCCCCTAGGCGCTTGTTGATCAGGGCAAGAGTTGCTGGTTTGTAATTCTTATGGAAATTCATGCGCAGAAGTGGGGCGCCGTAGCGCTCCTTGACATAGGAGGCGCATCCATTGGGCGGGGTTCCGTATTTCATGAGCTGCTCCGCATTGGCGTAGTCGGCAAGTGCGCAATGGGTAGAATCTTGGAGTGATGGATTTAGGGCATAGCGGACCTTTTCCAAATCCGAGGACGTTTCCCCAAAGCGGTCATACCAGATGTCCGGGTAAACGGCAAGGAGCTTGTCCCGCAGTTTAGCCGTGTCTGCCAAGGCCTCGATCAAGGGAAGAATTCGGGCAGTCAAGGCGTGTTTGCAAGAAAATTCGCTGGTATCCCAAGGAGTTGTTTTGGCCATCCAATCTTTGCCACCGAGAGCGTCAAGGCCGATGGAATCGGCAAGGGAAATGCAGGTGGAGGAGTCCTGAAGGGACTTAGAAAAGAAAATCCGCTTTTGCTCGTCAGGGGTGAGTTTTTTGATCCCGTAAAATTGGAGCATGGCTCCGGGTTGGGATTCGGGCAGCGCCTTGCGAATCTTGGCCCAGGGTTTGCTTTTTTCTCCGAGGGATTTATTTAAAAGAGGCAGGCATTCGGGTGAGGACATGGCCACCGAAAATGATTGTTCCTGCAAGGCTTTGATCTGTGCCGGTTTTTTGGCCAAGCGCAGGGAATCAATGATTGGGCAAACCGGAGCCTGGATGGTTGCGGTATCGGCTGGGATCGGGCTGGATTGTGCCGACAAACCCGAGGCAAGGGAGAGGATGAGCGTAATCATCGACAATAAGGAAATATTCATTTGTGCTCCAAACAGGGATTAGCCAGCAAAGATAGCTCATTCAAGCTATGCAGGTGGGGGTGTTTGGGAGGAATGGAGCGAATTGTTCGCCCGGCAAGCCTAAGGACTTAGGTAATGTCGTTCAGGACTCGACCGAGCTTGTCGGTGATGTCTTCGGCAACGGACGATGAATTATAGAAACCCTGTTCGATCCGCTTTTGGACCTGGTCCAGGCGCTTGCGGGCTTCATCGGAAATTTGCACGGAATCGGTCCTTCTGGTCGGTACGCTGCCGTAGGTGCCCCGTGCCTTTGCGGAACGGGATTCTCCAGAGGAACTCCGCAGAGTTTCTGGCGAATAATTTGCTACCAGCGCTTCAATACGCATACCTGCATCCTTGCAGACGGAAAAAGACCTATTTAGAATATCGGCAGAAATCCAGTCTGCTTGAGAAATTTTTTTGAATAATCCGAGTTTGCACCCAAAAAGCAAGAAGCCCGCTCAGGGTAGAGCAGGCTTCTGTTAGCTTGTGAAAATTTTACTGACGTGACTTGCGCTTAAACCGGAACACGGCGAGAGCGATAGCTGCGACAGCGACGGAGATCATTGCAAAAATAGTGCGCTTTTTCATAAAACCAATTATAGCAAGATTTTCCCCGGAGTTCTACAAAAATCGCATGCTTTTCTATTTTTCGCTCACCATTTTTCAAGGATTGCACAATGTCGAAAAGAATCGTGAGCAAGTTTGGTGGAAGTTCCGTTGCTGATGCTGCCCAGTTCGCCAAAATCAAAGAGATCGTGAATGCTGATGATCGGCGCCGGATTATCGTGGTTTCTGCTCCTGGAAAGCGAAATTCCAAAGAAACCAAGCTGACGGACCTCCTCTATTCGACCCATGATTTGGCTCTTAAAGGGTTGGATTTCAGCGCTCCCTGGGTTTTGATCCGTGAACGCTATTTGGAAATCGTGCGTGACCTGAAGCTGAAATCCAATGTGGGATCTGACCTGGATCATTTGGAGCACCAACTCCGCACCACTCCCCAGGACATCACGGTGGACTATTTGGTTTCGCGAGGGGAATTCCTTTGTGCCCGAATCATGGCCGAATATTTGGGAGCAACTTTCGTGGATGCCTACCCCCTGATCCAATTTGATGCCATGCACCGGGTTTTCCCTGAAAGCTACCGGGCCATGGCCACAGAGTTCAGCGGCCCCGGTCTGTATGTGGTTCCCGGTTTTTATGGTTCCGATTCCCACGGCAAGGTGAAGACCTTCACACGCGGTGGCTCCGATATTTCGGGGGCCATTCTCGCACACGGTTGCGACGCCGGCGTTTATGAAAATTGGACCGATGTGTCCGGTCTTTTAATGGCAGACCCGCGAATTGTTTCCAATCCCAAGCCCATGGAATCGGTAAGCTATCAGGAAATTCGCGAGCTGGCTTATTCTGGCGCAAGCGTTCTCCACGATGAAGCCATTGCCCCATGTCGCGAAAAAAACATTCCCATAAATATCCGCAATACCAATCGCCCTTTGGATCAGGGAACCTTGATCGGCCCACCTTCGAGCCATGCTGGACAGGTGATCACCGGAGTAGCCGGGCGCAAGGGATTTGCGATGTTGCATATCGAAAAATCCATGATGAACAAGGAACGTGGTTTTGGTCGGAAAATCATGGGTATCCTGGAGGAAAACGGACTCTCCTTCGAGCATTCTCCAACCGGAATTGACACCATGTCCATTGTGGTGGAGCAGAAGTCTTTTGAGAATGTGGAAGAAATCGTGATGGACTCCATTGTTCGCCAAATGTCTCCCGATAGCGTGAAGGTGCAAAAGGATCTTGCATTGATTGCCACCGTGGGCCATGGAATGAACCACCACATTGGAGTTGCCGCGACCTTATTCGGGGCGCTAGCCAATGCCCATGTCAATGTGCGTATCATTGATCAGGGTGCCTCCGAAATCAACATCATCGTCGGGGTGGACCAGGCGGATTGCGACAAGGCGATCCAATCGATCTACGCAGCGTTTGAGAAATAGAGAAAAAAGGAAAGTGGAAAGTAAACAGCCCGCGTCCCAGCACGAAACCTTAGTGGAAAACGGAAAGTTTCGACGAAACTTTGCAAGAGGAAGTACCACCCGCAATTTTCCACTATAGCACTTTCCACTCTCCACTCTCCACTAACCAAGCTCTCCTGCGACCCGTGCCTTTCACTTTCCACTTGTATCCCAGTTCCCCCCGTCCCCCACATGACCCCTCTTCTCATCCAACATCTCCGAACTCAGCATGGTCTTCATGGCGATATCTATGCTCATGGGTTTCTTTGCGGGCTGCAATGTAATCCGGTTCCGGTGGTGCCATCCGATTGGTTGGACCATTTATTGTGGAATGGACAGCCGGGGGAGTTTGATTCCAAAACCCAGCTGATGCAGGTGGTTAC
The DNA here is from genome assembly GCA_903876665.1 of uncultured Fibrobacterota bacterium. GTDB lineage: Bacteria > Fibrobacterota > Fibrobacteria > Fibrobacterales > Fibrobacteraceae > CAIRAY01. The sequence goes on from CAIRAY010000117.1 coordinate 19,402, forward strand.
GCCCCTGGTCAAGGAATGGGAATTAACGGACAAAGTTTTGCACAATAAGCGCCCAGAGGCTTTGGCAATGTTTTATCGGGCCTGCGGGTCACAGGATTTTTTAATCGTGATGCCTTGTGTCTACAAGTGGACCGCTGGATTCTTTGATGCGGTGTATTTGGATGACCATGATTTTGTGGGCATGAACGATGGAGACCAAAGTGCGATTGCCTATTTTGAAATGATGCTCAGCGCCGGAGTACAACGTGGCTATGCCGGAGAAAATAATGAGCTGTATAAGCGTCTGCAAAGCGAGTCCTTGCAGGCATTGCTCCGTGATGAGCTGATAGAAGAAATGTTTGCCCGCTTTGATGCCAATCTGGTGCGGGCTTACGAACATTTCCGAGGCATTGCGCCGATTAAATTACAGCTCGAGATTGTCGATTAGTCGGGTAGTGCCGAAATGGGCGGCCACCAGGATCGTCGCTTTTTCGGTGAGTTCGCCTTGCAAGGGCAACAAGGTTTTCTGCGAAACCACTTCTACATACTGGACCTTTCCGCCTGCGTGATCGATGCAGCCCGAAACAATGGTGCGCAAAATTTCAGCGCTACGCTCCTCGTCTTCGTATTCCTCGTGTGCTGCACAGAGGCCCTCATAAATGGAGGCTGCGTTGGTGCGCTCGGTGGGACTTAAAAATTCATTGCGCGAGCTACGGGCCAGGCCTGATTTTTCGCGACTGGTGGGAATCAGCACGACCTTGACCGGGAAGTTCAGGTCGGAGACCATCTTTTTGATCAGGAATGCTTGCTGGTAATCTTTGCGCCCAAAGTATGCGGCATCGGGCTGGACGGCCAGGAATAGTTTTGCCACGACAGTGAGGACCCCGCGAAAATGGCCGGGGCGATATTTGCCACAATATAGACCCTCAAGAGCCTCATTGTTTACAAAGGTCTGGTGGTTTGTGTCGTACATCGAATCCATGGTCGGGGCAAAGATAATGCTTGCTCCATGCTTTTCACACAAGGCTGCATCGTCGTCGAGTCGTCGGGGATATTTGTCCAAGTCCTCGTTTTTCCCGAATTGCAAGGGGTTCACGAATATGGTGACCACGGTCAGGTCGTTTTGGCTGGCACTCTTTTTTACCAGGGCCATGTGGCCCTCGTGCAAGGCGCCCATGGTGGGCACGCAGCCAATGGATTTGCCGGCTTTGCGGGTTTTGGCGAGTTCGGTGCGTAGATCGGTGATGGTGTTTAAGATTTTCATTTTATCCCAAGGAGCGACTGCGGGGTGCGTAATAGGTTAGGCCTGGCGGACAGGCTTCGATGGCTTTTAGCAAATCCTCGCGGTCTTGCTCGTTGTGTACAAAATCGATGTGGTCGGTATTTACGATCAGGACGGGAGTGTCTTCGTAGTGGAAGAAATGATGATTGTAGCGGTCCACCAGGTCGCGCAGATAGTTGCCCTCGATTCCCCTCTCCATGGCGCGGTCCCGCTTGCCGATGCGCTCGAGCAGGGTAGGAACGCTCCCTTGCAGGTACACTACATAATCGGGCTTGACCATGTCGCGCTGCAGTGCGTTGGCAACGGTGTCATACATGGACATTTCGTTGTCGGACAAATTCTGCAGGGCAAAAATCCGGTCCTTGTCGAGGGTGTAATCGGAGATGACAAGGCTACGGAATAGATCTTCCTGGGCGAAGGTTTCCATAAGCTGGCGATGTCTGGAAAGCAAGAACCAAAGCTGGGTCTGAAAGGCCCAGGCCTCGCGGTCGGCGTAGAATTTTTCCAGAAAGGGATTTTCCGTGAATGGCTCTTCCAGGAGCTCCGCGGACAGCCGTTGGGAGATAATTCCCGCCAGCGAGGACTTGCCAACTCCGATTACGCCTTCAATGGCCAAGTAACGGACGTCATCGGGCAGCCGGAGGGCGCGGAGAGGGATTTCGGTGGCGACATCGAGACTCACTTCGCCTCCTGGATTGAAGGTGTAGAAAATCGAAGGTCATGAAGCAGGGCGCTTACCGGCCGTAGGAATGCGGGGTCCATCCAGCCGGGAGCGATTTCGCACAAGGGCTCGAGCACGAATTTACGCTCGGCAATTCGAGGGTGGGGCACTTGCAGATGGGCTGTTTCAATGACTTGGGTTCCGCAGTAGAGCAGGTCCAAATCGATTTCCCTGGATTCCCAGCGACCCCGGGGCTTGCGTCCCAGAATAACCTCGGCGCCCTTGCAGAAATGAAGCAGTTCGAGGGCGGATTTGCCTGACAGAAAGGAAACGACCTGGTTCAGATAGGGACCTTGGCCTGGAGGACCCACGGGTTCGGTCTCGTGAATGGAACTGGCCAGCCATTCCCCTTCGGAGATGCGCGCCAGGAGCTCGCGCGCCTTTTGGAGGTGTTCTGCGCGAGGCTCCAGGTTTGAGCCCAAGGCAATGTATATGGGTACCGCTTCCACGCCATAAATATACAAGATGTATGGGAGAAGGATGCGGGAATTTGCGGGTCCCGCCCGGATGCTGGCTGATTTTGAAGGGTAAAATGGCGAGGAAATGAAACGGAAGCCAAAGGATCAAGGCCCAGGGCAGACGCACAGCCATCCAGGCAAACGCTTTTCTGCATATATACGTCCACCCAATGGTGACGAATCCAGCACAGTGGCCCATGATGATCGGCTTGGAATTGCCCCGTTATGGGGTGTGATTGTGTATCTTTTAAAAAATTCACGGGAGATATTTATGAGAATTAAAGTTTTATCGCTTCTTTTGGCTGCGGTTGCCGTGTTCGCGCAGACTCCCAGCAAGCGTCTCACCTACACCTTCGAGCTAGGAACCAATCCTCTGAACATTGATGGCATGACTGATGTGGAGGTTTCGGATTGGCAACGTTATGGAACCGGAACCGTAGAAGGCCGGATGTCTTTGCCCCTTTCGGAAAGCAACACAGAAACCCCTTATGGAATCGGTGGATCCTTGGGCAGCAATTACTTGATTGCCGACCGGGTCGGGGTTGTTTTGCGCGTCCCATTTGCTTACAACGCAGGTGCGTATTTTGTGGGCGTGGCCACGGGCCTCAACTTTGCTTTGGTGAAGAATGATGATTTTTCCATCAGCATCGAGCCCCAGGTTGGGTACTCCTACGCACTGTTGGCTCCCACCCAGGCCGAGGTCCTTCCCGGAAAAACCCCGCCGGTGATCACGGACAATTACACCATCAATGAAGGCGATACCTTGGCAGGAAATTCCATGGGAGTTTTTGCCGAAGTCGATATTGTTCCGACCATGGCCATCACGCCCACTTTCGGCTTAGTCGCTCACCTGGGGTACCGGTACGGACTCATGGGAAAACCTACGATTTCGGTGAACAACACCCAGAAGAGTAAGGAAATCAACTTCTCCGATCCAGCCATTGTGCAGCCCACCACCACCACCCCGGCCAGCTTCAAAGGGAAGCTGGAAACCAGTGGCCCCGTGGTGAGCGTGGGTGCTGTTTTCTCCTTGTAATGACATGCCTCCGGAGTATTTCTTCCGCGAAGGCTGCCATATCAGCGAGTGGGCCAATTCGGAATTGGATCCTGAATGTTCCATTGCGCGGGCTCGCGTAGAACCTGGACAAACGACCCGCTGGCATTTTCTGCGTGGCACCACGGAGCGCTATGTCGTTCTCAGTGGCGAAGGGTTGGTGGAGCTTGAATCCACGGGACCGCAAAAAGTCGGGCCAGGCGACGTGGTCCTGATTCCTCCCCTGGTTGCCCAGCGCATCACCAATACGGGCTTGCAGGACCTGGTGTTCCTGGCCATCTGTACCCCACGCTTTGTGTCCGGGTGTTACGAAGAAATGAAAGAATCTTGAAAAACGGTGTCTACCCCAAACAGGCGGCTTTCAATTTCTTGACCTGCTGAGTCACCAATTCCAGGAGCTTGGGGGAATCGCCATTCTGCGCCACGGTTTTGACGAGGGCTGAGCCCACCACGAGTCCATCCGCGTAGGGAGCCAGTTGCCGAATATCTTCAGCCGTGCTGATTCCAAATCCCAGGCAAACAGGAACGTTGGATGCATTGTGGAGCTCTGTGGCGTGCTTGGCAATTTTTCCCACATCCAGGCTTCCCACTCCGGTGACGCCCGTGCGGGTGATCAAATACAGGAACCCATCGGCTTTGGCGGCGACTGCCTTTTTGCGGGCAAGGGGCGTGGTGGGGGCAATGAGGCGAATAATGGGCAATGCCTTGGGATCCGGGAATTTCAAGGTGAATTCGTCGGATTCCTCCGGAGGCAAATCGACCACCAGAATACCATCAATTCCGCTATCCATGCAGGCGGCATACAACGCTTCGGGGCCCATCTGGAAAAGGGGGTTATAGTAACTGAACAGGATGATGGGTACGCTCTGGTTGTGTTTGCGGAGGTCCTTTGCCATGGCCAGGCTCTTGGGCAAATTCATGCCATGGGCAAGGGCCCGCAGCGACGCATCCTGGATGACCTGGCCATCGGCGGTCGGATCCGAAAAAGGCATGCCCATTTCGAGAACATCGACTCCGGCGTCGCACGCTGCTTTGAGGACCGCGAGACTCGTTTCATAATTGGGATCACCTGCGGTCAAATACGCGACCAGTGCTTTTTCGTTTTTGGCTTTCAGTGCGGCGAATGTTTTAGCAATACGATTCATAGGGGACTCGGGGGGAAGGGGGGAAGTTTGGGGAACTGGGATACAAGTGGAAAGTTAACAGCACGGGTCGCAGGAGAGCTTGGTTAGTGGAAAGTGGAGAGTGGAAAGTGCTATAGTGGAAAATTGCGGGTGGTACTTCCTCTTGCAAAGTTTCGTCGAAACTTTCCGTTTTCCACTAAGGTTTCGTGCTGGGACGCGGGCTGTTTACTTTCCACTTTCCACTTTCCACTAAGGTGTCGTGCAGAGATGCAGGCTGTTTATATCCCCATCTTTTCGATCGCCTCCAGTGCGTGGTTCAGGTCCTTGTCGCCACGGCCGGAAAGACATACCAGCAGGGATTCGGTTTTGGGGCGTTTGGCGGCTTCCTTCATGGCAAGGGCCAGGGCGTGGGAGCTTTCGAGGGCGGGGATAATTCCCTCTAGGCGGGCGAGAGTCTTGAAGGCCACTAGGGCTTCGCGGTCGGTTATGGCGGAATATTGGACGCGCCCCAGTTCTTTAAGGAGGCTGTGCTCGGGACCCACGCCTGGGTAATCCAGGCCGGCACTGATGGAATGGGTGTCCACCACCTGTCCGAACTCGTCTTGCAGCATGTAGCTTTTGGCGCCATGCAAAACGCCTACGCGGCCTTTGGTGAGAGTGGCGGAATGGCGGGGTGTGTCGACTCCATCGCCAGCGGCTTCTGCACCCAGGATTTCACAGTTATCGTCGAGGAAGGGATAAAAGAGTCCCATGGCGTTGGAGCCTCCACCTACGCAGGCAACCAGCGCAGTGGGGAGCTTGCCTTCGCGGGCAAGGAACTGTTCGCGAGCTTCGTCACCGATGACGCGCTGGAAGTCCCGGACCATAAGGGGGTAAGGGTGGGGCCCGGCCACCGTTCCGATTACATAGAAAGTATCTTCAACGGCCGCGGCCCAGTAACGCATGGCTTCATTCATGGCATCTTTAAGCGTCGCTGTGCCCGAGCTGACGGAGACCACTTCGGCTCCGAGCAACAACATGCGTTGCACATTGGGTGCCTGCCTACGGATGTCCTCGGCTCCCTGAAATACTTTGCAGGTCATTCCCAGACGGGCCGCAATGGTTGCAGTGGCTACTCCATGTTGGCCTGCGCCTGTTTCGGCGATCACATTCTTTTTGCCCATGCGCTTGGCGAGCAGTCCTTGCCCAATGGTGTTGTTGACTTTGTGGGCGCCGGTGTGGGCCTGGTCTTCGCGCTTCAGATAAATTTTTGCGCCACCACACATTTCCGTAAGGCGGGCTGCGTAATCAATGGATGTTGGGCGTCCGACATACTCTTTGAGCATAAGACGGTATTGGGCCCAGAAGGCCGGGTCTTTGCGGGCAATCTGATAAGCCTCTTCCAGCTCAATCAGTGCGGGCATCAGGGTTTCGCCCACATACTGGCCCCCGAACTGTCCAAAATGACCGTGGGAATCCGGGTATGCGCCAATAATTTTGTTTTGCTCATTCATGGAAATACTTCTCCTATGGGCGATACGGGGGTGAATGCGCGTACCGCAGAAATGATCGCTTTGATTTTTATGATGTCTTTGTGTCCGTGTCCGGATTCCGCTCCGGAACTTAAATCCACGCCACTGGCTTCGCTTTCGGCCAGGGCCTGCGCCACATTTTCTGCATGGAGTCCACCGGCGACAATAATGGGACGTTTGTGTGCAAGAGGCTGCGCACCAGACCATTGCCAAACTGCTCCGTTGCCACCGGGTAATTGGCCTTTGGAAGCTTCTACAAGGAGCGAATCCGCCAGAGCATATTCGGCCGCCTCCATGAGCAATTGCGGGCCTTGAAAACGGAGGACCTTGATGACATGGAAGCCTGCGGACTTGAGGATGTGAACGGTAAAGGAGCTTTCGTTGCCGTGCAGCTGAATGGAACGCAGGCCGACCATCCGCGCAATTTTAATCATGGATTCCACCGGCTCATCGACAAAAACACCCACCGAAGCAACATTTGCGGGCAAAACAGTGCAAATTTCTTTAGCTGTTTCCAGGGAAACAAAACGAGGGCTGAGTGGATAAAAAACAAGTCCTATGGCGTCTGCGCCAGCCTGGGCGCAGGCGAGAGCCTGGTCCGCGCGGGTGAATCCACATATTTTGATTTGAGGAGTCATTTATTGGGCCTTTGAACTTCACACATTTGATGTATTAATTCCGAAGGGTTGGGTGATTTGACAAGGCTTTCTCCCACCAGAAAACGGCGGATTCCTGCTCCTAGGTTCATTTGAATGTCATCCACGGTAGCAATGCCACTCAGAGCGACTGGAGTCCAATCTAAATTGGGATTGGCTTTGGCAACAAGTTCCATAGATACATTCAGATCGGTATGGAAGTCCGCGAGATTCCGGTTGTTGATTCCAATTAAATGGGCTCCAATCTTGACTGCACGATCAAAATCCTGGGCATTATGGACTTCAAGCAGAACATCAATCCCAAGGTCCATGGAGAGTCCATACAGGCGTTTCATTTGAGCATCGTCCAAAATCCGTGCGATCAGAAGAATAGCATCGGCACCATAGGCCACAGACTCATAGACCTGATATTCGTCAATGATGAATTCCTTACGCAGGACCGGGAGGTCGGTGGCGTTGCGGGCAGCCAGCAAGTCATCCATGCATCCACCAAAGAACCTCGCATCCGTAAGAACTGACAGGGCCGCCGCGCCCCCGATTTCATAGGCAGTAGCCAGGGCAACCGGATCAAGATTTTCAGCAATCACGCCCTTGGAAGGAGACTGCCGCTTGATTTCCGCGATCAATCGCACTCCGGGGGTGTCCAAGCTTCGCCTAAAGCCACGAAAGTCGTGACGATTTTTGACGTGCTCTAAAAATGCAACCAGTGGAGTCGTCTTTTTGGCAGCAGCGACTTCCTGGTGTTTGTGTGTAATGATTTCATCAAGAATGGTCATGGGGGTCCGGGGGAATACAAGTGGAAAGTGGAACGTTAGGGGACGGGGGGAACTGGGATACAAGTGGAAAGTGAAAGGCAGGGGGTCACTGGGAAGGTTGGCTAGTGGAATACACAGGGGTGTATAAGTTCCCGTATTCCGCCTGGGCGGAACGGTCACTATTAAGTGGAAA
>CAIRAY010000118.1 GCA_903876665.1 uncultured Fibrobacterota bacterium
CCGAACGAAGCACTGTATTTTAGGGATCTCAACCGATATCCCACACTCTCTCCTTCCGAGGAGCAGGGGCTTCTTGGTATTCTCAAAGACGACACTCGCCACAACATCCATCGTGCCGCTCTCCAGCGATTGATCCGTGGAAATCTGCGTTTTGTTGTCAGCGTTTCCCGAAAATACCAGGGCCGTGGAATCTCCCTCCTGGACTTGATCAACGAAGGCAATCTGGGTCTTTTCAAAGCAGCCCGTCGCTTCGACCAAGAAAAAGACGTGAAGTTTATTTCCTATGCGGTGTGGTGGATTCGCCAGTCCATCCAAAAGGCCCTTTTCGAACAAGTCGGCTCGGTACGCATTCCGCCGAATAAGCTGGCCTTGGTCAACCGCTTCAAGCGGGCTCTAGTGGAAAATCAGGGCGATTACGAAAAAACCATTGCCCTTCCTGAATTTCAGCCCTTCGAAAAAGATATCGTCGAAGTCATGGAAAAGATTGTCGATGTTTCCCTGGACGCGCCCATCGGCGACGATTCCTCCAGCATGGATTCGGTTTCGACCCTTATGGATGTCCTCGGAAAAGAAGGCGACCAGGAGATCGAGTACGAGCGCATGGAACTCCGGACCGCCATCAATGAGGCTCTCTCCGTGTTGCCCGAGCGTGAAGAAGAAATCCTTCGCATGTTCTATGGTCTCGGGGTTGTCGAGGATACCACGCTCAAGGACATCGGCGAAGATCTCAAACTTTCCCGCGAGCGGGTCCGCCAGATCAAGAACAAGACTCTGCGCAAGCTACAGAAGTCCAAGGAAAACAAAGACAAGCTGAATGACTTCCTGGGAGAATGATCGGGCATGTCCCGTCACTTCGCCCTCACGCCCCAGAACGCCCGTAAAGCCTCGCTTTATGCCCTCGCCTTGATTTTAGGCGGGCTCCTTACCGTTGGGGTTTATAATTTATCTGGCATTCTGGGTCCCCGAAGAATGGAGGTGGGTGAGGTTCCTTTTGGCTTGCCTGCCGGCACCCGGATTCCCATTGGAAAATCCGAAAAGGAATCCTTCAAAGGCATCCCCCAGCCCATCATTCAAGAGGTTTCCCGCGCCCAAGAGCTCCTTCGGGTGGGCAACTGGAAAGTTGCGGCCGAAATTTTCAAAGGGGTCTCCCTCCAATACCCGGACCTAAAGCCTGCACTTTTGGGTCAGGCTTTGGCCTTGGTTGCGCAATCGCCACTTTCGGATGCAAATCGGTCCCAGATCGACGCTATTTTGTTGCAATTGGACCGCAAATATCCGGGTGATGCCTCTACCCAGTACCTGCGGGGACTCGTGGCCAGCCGGCAGGGGCAAGCCACCGTGGCTTTAGAATTTCTGGAACAGGCGGTGCGCGAAAGCCCGGGCTCCCTCGATCCCCATCTGGAGTTGGGGCGAGTTTTGCTGGAGGGTGGGCAGCCCCTCGGCGCCCAGTCCGAGGCGCGCACGGGAATTTCGCTCAGCCAAGGTTCGGATGGCCGTTTTTATTCCCTTCTTGCCCGCGCCTATCATGATAATGGAAGTCTAGATAGTTGTGGACAAGTTGTAGAATATGGCCTTACCCGCTTTCCAGGAGAGATGGACCTCATTGTGATCAATGGAATGTTGCTGGAATACAAGGGCTTGTTTGACCAGGCCGAAATGGATTACCACAAAGTGCAAGCGATCGATCCGGAAAATTTGGCAGCAAAAATTGCCTTGCGCACATTAGGTGAAAAATCCCCTCCGGGCTCCCAGAATTCCAAAGGGATGGTGACCCCCCGGGAAAAAGCCCAGCTTGCTATTGACATTCTCGAGCCACTGGTGCGGCAATATCCAGAAAACATCCCTTTGCGCGATGCCTTGGGCCAGGCCTATCTCAAGGGTCGGAGCTTTGATTTGGCGCGCCTGCAGTTTGAAGAAATCCAAGATCGCGATGAAGAATATCCAGATATTCAACTTCGGATTCAAGAAGCCAAGGCGGTCAACCGGGACCCGCGTGAAGCGGTGGTTTTATCTCAGGAGCTGAAAAGGGCCACAGATTCATTAAGGACAACTCAAGGGAAGGACCGCTCTTTTTCCGAAAGACTGGGCCATTACTTGGTACGTTGGGGAGCGCCTCCCAAGGAATTCTTCGCCAAGTACCCCATCGCCGGATTCAAACAGCTCGACAGCCAGACTTGGCAGGAACTTTCCTGGGAGCCACCTTTTGAACATAAAACCACCGTAGAATTCACTAAGGAACACGGATTGTCTGCGGTGCATGTCCTGGTGCGGGACACATCCTTCCATGTGGGCATGCGCAATACGGTATTTGACCTTTTTGGCCGATTGCTCGCCCAAAATAGCCGGATTTCCGGAATTGGAACGGCAACGGGCGAAGCCGAGTGTGATTCCATGGCTTTTCAGGGCGTTGTTTGGGAGAATACGGACAACTTCGAGATGATGTTGCAATTCTCATCCAAGCGAAGCGAGGTCCGAATCCTTCGCCTGAACAAAGACCTATACGAAACCATGCCACGACTCTGCGGTCACATGCCACGATTGCTTAAATATTAGGGAAAAGTTCGGCCCCCCGTGGGGGGTGATTCTTTTCCCGGTGTGCTCCCCTGGAGGGTCCTGTATCCCTCAAGATCATGTTGTTAATATAAGACTTAAAAATTGGACAGTCTGTCACCCAAAAGACTACAAATGACAAGATTTTTTATCCTTCCCTTCCTCTTTGTAGTCCTTGCCCTGGGATTTTGTGCCCCAGCATGGGCTTTTCAGGTCAATGAGGTTAAATATGCCTGCCCCGGACCACCGACCCAGTACCGGGAACTGCGGGGATCTGAGGTAAATTTTGACTTTCCCGAGAACCGGGACTGTCCCCTGTGGCTCCGCAAACGCGTTTCTTTGAGCAAGCCTACCGCCTTTGTCATCAAAATGCTTTATCCGGCATTGGACTCTGTGATTCCCATTGTGGATGGGATTCCTCTACAGGCACAAGGGGGGGCTATGCCCATGGCCTCCCGACCTCTGGGGACTCATTTACCCACCTGGATTGTCCACTTGGATTCGGGCGAGCATGCCGTAGAGCTGGTTGTGCATGATTTAATGGGAAGACGCTTTGTTCCGCACATGATCAATACCGAAAGAAAAGTCCTTTCCTTTTTAGAAGAGAAAAGTTACTGGGATGGATTTATTCTGGGTATGCTGACCCTAATTATGGTTGCCGCGATTATTCTTGCCCTATTGCTTGAGAGGAAGCGTGTCGGGTTCCTTTTTGTGGGCTTTGTTTTTGCGAGTTCGGTCTGGTTGATGATGGCCACAGGGCACGCCTTTCCTTTGTTTTGGCCAAATGCACCCCAGCTCAACGGCTTTTTTATGATTGTTTGGGCTTTGGTCATAACCATATTTCTGGCTCAATGGGCCGCCTCCTTCCAAGAGATGGAGGTGCATTTGCCCAGGGCATTCCGCGTCATCCAAGTGCTTTGTTTTTTGGGCGTGGTCTCCATTCTTTTGTTGTTCCTAAGTTTGTCGCCCCGTATGGCTCCATGGGTGAAGATGATTTGGGCCTGGGGTGTTTTTTCCGAAGTGGGCCTTCTGATAATGCTCTTCACCTTGGTGCCGACTCTTTGGTTATTCTTTCAGAAGAATACTCCCCAGACAAAGAGTATCCAGCTGGGGATTGTCCCCCTCATCATTTTCATCATGTATTCCTTCCTCCACGATATGGGAGTTGGGTGCATTCGATCCGACCTTCAGCTTGTCGTTCTTCAGATAGCGGCAGTCCTGGTGTTCGCCTTTATTTTGGGTAACTTGGCTTTTCGGGTAAAGTCCCGCTTTGCTAGTGTTGCGGATGTGGAACATCGTCTATCGGCTTCCATGGTGCAAGCCTCCGATCGGGAGCGGGAACGGATCGCCCGCGAAATCCATGACGATATTGGCCAACGGCTTGTGGCTCTACAATATCAGCTATACAATATGAATGATACGGGCCCAGCAGCCGAAATCCGGCACATTCTGCAAGACCTTAGAATGCTTGCGCATGGGCTCCAGCCCGTTCCCATGATCAGTGGTCGCTTTGGAGATGCTTTGCAGTCCTATGCCCACGATTATCAGTCCAAGGGCATTTGTGAATTTTCCATTTATCTGGATGATTGGTTCACGGCCATGGGAGGTGAATATGCCATGCATCTCTTGCGGATTGTGCAGGAATGCACCAGCAATGCCCTGAGGCATGGTCAGGCCAGCCACATCCGCATCCATGGTGTTTCCGAAAAGAACCAATGTGTTCTGTTGATTGAAAATGACGGAGCTCCCCTTCCCCCGTCGCTGGTCGAGGGACTGGGCTTGACGGGAATCCGGGCCCGCATGCGTTTGTTTGGTGGATCCTTGGTCATTCAGCAGGGCAAAGAGGGCGGACCTTCCTTGCAAATGAATTTTCCGATCCATAGAGGAGAAAAATAGGTGTCAAATATTCTTCTTGTCGACGATCATGCCATGATCCGGGTGGGAATTCTCTCCTTGCTCAAAAAGAACTTTCCCCAATATGACTTTTTGGAGGCAGGCACTCTCAGCGAGGCCAGTCGCTTTCTCGAAAAAGGGAACCTGGCCATGGTCCTTTGCGATATTTCGCTCAATAAGGAGTCGGGGTTGGATCTATTGCAAGAATATGGATCCAAGGTTCCATTCTTGATGTTTTCTTTTTTTGAGGAGAGCGTGTACGGGCACCGTTGCATCGAAATGGGAGCCAAAGCCTATCTCAACAAGGGCGGTCCTCCCGAGGAATTACTTCGCACCATCCGCAAAGTACTCTCCTCTGTTCCAGTGATTGTCCGTGCTTCTCAAGAAGCAAAATCTCCCTTGGACCATTTGTCCCAAAGGGAGCGGGAAGTTCTGGAAGACATTGCGAACGGAATGAAGCTACAGGAAATTTCGGTGAAACGTGGCATCCAATATGCCACGGTGAAAACCTACAAGCAACGGATTATGGAAAAGACAAAATGTCGCCATAATCCGGAGCTTCTGTTCTTTGCGCTCAAGCATGGGATTATTCCTCCCACGGAGCCTTAGGCAGTGCCGGTTGCTCACATCGTCGTTCATTATGCGACACCTGCCTGTCAGCCAGCCTTCTTGTTATGCTCCGCATTCTTGCCCGGTGTTTTGTCATGCCCGTACCGGGCATGACAATCCATAAACACATTGTGTGTCGAAAAACCATTGACGATTCTAGTAGTGAATCATGATGGGTTTTGTTGCGGTTTCCTGTCTGGATTGCACACGAAGCAAGTAGAGTCCCTGAGGAAGTGTGCCGGTCTGCAAGGAGTATTCTCCGGAGCCTGCGGGCTGACGGCTTGCGCTCACCACGGTTCCCTTCAGGTTCAACAATTCGACGCGATGGTCGTTGGCCCCGGGTAGGCGGTATTGCAATCCCTGGGCATCTGCGCGCAAAAGCTCGAAGCGGGAGCGAAGGGAGGCCTTGGGCCGCAAGGCAGAAGGAGGAGCCAGGCGCCAAGCAGCAGTGGATGCGTAGCCCGTCAGCTTGCTGTAGACATATTGACCCGATGCGGTCATGTTGCCTGTGCTATTCCAGTCTTCTCCGGTGTTGCTGACGCCACTTTTGAACGCGCTTGCACCCTCGGCCAGGGTCTGCACGGACCAATTGGCCCAGGAAAGCTTATACTGGTCCATAAAGCTCATCCAGCTGTTTGCTGTGGCCGTTGCCACGGCGCCGTCTCCATTGGCGTTCACCGAGCCCCACTCGGTGACCATCAGTGCAGCGCCATTGTTCATGGCTGTGCGCGCCTTGGCTTGCAGTTCTGCGCCATGGGAACCCGCATAAAAGTGTAATCCATAGGCCACATTGGCATCGTTGATTGGGTCTGAGGACGCAGCGTCCACATCTTGTGACCAGTTTGGAGTACCCACGACGATCAGGTTGTCGGAGGATTTGCGAATCTCAGCAATCACAGGAATCGCATAGTTCTTTACCGTAGACCAAGAAACCGCCAGGGGCTCATTGTAGAGCTCAAAAATCACATGATCATTCTTGCCGTATTTTTGGGCGATGGTCCGGAAGAAGGTGATCGCCTGGCTCTGATAATTTTCAGCTTTATGACAATGAAAGTCAACAAGTACGTAGATGTCATTTGCAATAGCGGCCTGGATTACGGTTTCAACATAGGCAAGCTGTTCCGCAGGCCTATCCACGTATCCCCCGGCTTCATTGACGCCCATGGCAGCACGGATGAGTTCAATCTTCCACTGGCTTACGAGGGCATCCACTGCGCCCTTGTTGTAAAAGTTTTCACCAGACCAGAGAGTCCAATAAAGGCTCATGCCACGCACCTGAGTTGCGGTTTTGGTGCGCGCTCCGATGATTTTGTTGCCACTCTTTTTTAGTTCGCCATAATAGGATACAGGCCCTATGCCGGGGTTGGTTAATCCGCCACCGGTGCCTCCACCCGTGCAGGACTTGGCTGTGCGACCTAGGGATACCCAGGCAACGCGAGCGTTTGTATTATTGCCTCCCATATCCACATTCAATTGCAGACCCGATACGGCCGCTCCACAATAATGCAGAGTGGCTGCGGAGCCATTGGTGATGGTGTGGTCCAGATAGTCCCCGGAAAAAGAGATTTCGTCTCCAAGAAATGAGGTATATGGGTCTGCGGACATGCCTAGACCAACGGTGATGGTTCCGGTGCTACGCGACCCACCCCATTCCAGCACGTACTCGTAACCGGGTTGCAGGCTGAGCCCATCCTGGTAGAGCTTCACATCCCAGGGATTCGCTCCGCCATTGGCGATATTAAAATCAATGAAGCTTCCCCATTGGTCCGATCCTGGGGTCGAACTGAAGCTTCCGCTACCTGCGGTGGACCAGCCGGTCATGCCCGCTTTAAAGTCGTTGTTGGTCAACAGCTGTTCTGCAAAACCGTATGAGGCCAGGCCTAAGAGGCAGAGTTGAAGTATCTTCATGGTGATCTCCTAAGGATTTTTGTTGTTGTCTGAATGCAAAACTATTGCGGAAAGACACAGCAAATTCACCGGGGTAAAACGGGGAGGAAAACCAAATAGGGATTGGATTGTGGCAGGTGGGCAAAATGGGCGGTAATTGATCTGATTTCAAGAATATTGGGCTGGAGCAGGCCAGAATTCCAAAGGAAAACATTTCCTGTTATGCCCGGCACCATTCAGCAATATTCTGCGATGCCCGTACCGGGCAATTCATTGATTACACCAAGGACGATTTTGGTAATGGGGTATTACGGATCTACCCAGTCCTGGAACATCAAGCCTTCCAGAACAAGGTCGTCAAGGCGGATGCTGCCATTGGCCTCAATGGCCCAGAACATGTTGACGCCCATGCGGGTCTCTGCACTCCAGGATTCTCCGGTGCAGAGTTCGCATTCGAATTCGGGCAAGGCCAAGCGATATTCTTGCCAGGAATCTGTCAGGGTAATGGCTTGGAACCATTTGCGGGGGGTTTCGCCTAGGGTATCCTGAGTCTCGATGAAGAGGCGCCAGGTCCCTGCGCCTTTGGCTTTGAAGTGTACGTATGTCGCCCGGCTCAGGTTGGTATTGACGGGTTGGGTTCTAAAG
Source organism: uncultured Fibrobacterota bacterium (assembly GCA_903876665.1). Taxonomy (GTDB): domain Bacteria; phylum Fibrobacterota; class Fibrobacteria; order Fibrobacterales; family Fibrobacteraceae; genus CAIRAY01. The sequence continues at coordinate 7,585 of CAIRAY010000118.1, forward strand.
TCAAGGCCGATATGTGCCTTGCCATTTGGTGCACCCGCGAAATCCACATCAATGCCAGCAAAAATATTCCCATCCATTGAATCCAAAATATCCGTTATAAATTTGATGCCCGCATAATCCCAGGATTCAACGGTATCCAATCTGGATTCCACCCACCAATACCCGCCCACATGCAATGGGTCCCAGATGTTGTGGACGCGGCGGTTTTGGAAATTGGTGAGCATCAGATTGTTGGGGTCGGAGAACACCATGGAGCGGACATCGACCACCGTATCAAATTCGGAAATTTCCACAGCTTGTCCCAATTGGAGTCCAAGGTCGTTTTTGCGGACCAACATGTAGTCACCGGAGGGGACTTTGGCGATGGAGTGAGTTGTTTGATTGAACGCAAAAGGAGTTCCAAATACTCCCACAGGTTCGCCTTGCGCGTCGATCAGGTTGATGCTCGCCAAGTTCCGGGCCTGCAGAGGAAGGGGATTGGACCTTGAATTCCCCAGGCTATCGGCCGGGCGCAATGGCATGTAAATGCCCTGGGAGTCGTTCTGCGACCAGAGAAACACCCTCGATTCATCAACGGGAATGGACACCAGGCCCTGACTGTCGGTTGTGACCACATGCAAGGTGGGGTCTTTAGAGGAATAGGCCCGGTCACCCCAGCTTTCACCTGCGACGACGCGGGCAGAGGTGTTGCGCAAAGGTGCGCCCTGGCCATCGGTGAGGCGAACCACCACATTGGCCTGCAATCCGTTGGGGATTTCGAGGCCACCGCCTCGGCGACTTTGGTCGTCGACGGGGTTGGAGCATGCCATGAATCCAAATGTGGCCAATGAGACCAGGCCCAAGAGCTTCAAGGCGTTCATGGCAACTCCCGGGTGCGTGAAACCGGAAACAGGGAGAAATTCATTTGAAAGACTTTGGAGGCAGAATTGTCGGCGCGGACCATGGTCAGGATTTCTTTGCGCAACAGTTGGATGTGACCTCGCACTTTGGCAAAGGTGTCTTCGCTCATGCTCACGGTCAAGGTGGAAATATCCCGTTGCGAGGCCGGGATCTCTACCAGGGCCTGCTGGGCCATTTCGATGGCATGGGATTGAAAGGTGCGTCCCACCACGCTACTCCAGCCATCTCCGAAGGTGAGAATCGCATCGGTGGGCTCCCAGAAGCCATGGTCGTTTTGGTGAATCACCTTGATGGCGCGGAGCACCTGCACCGACTCCTTCGCCTCTAGAGCGCTAATCGGAGGTTGAACCATGTTCCCGAGCTCCAGCCAGTCATCGGAAAAGTCGTGTAGCCGCAAAATTTCTAAAACGATAGGGTAATACCACTTTTCCACCAGGCGATACTGGTCGGGCACCAGGCGCTTGTCCGAGATTCGCATCAGGGCGACCATTCGGTCCAGGAAGTCTTTCTTTTTACGATAGCTGAGTTCCTGGTTGTAGCGCACCAGATTCAGGAAGAATTCCTTTTCCTTTCCGGTCAGTTCGAAAATGTCCGCCAGCAGCTCGATTTTGGCGTCGGGAACGGTCTTGGAGCCTTTTAAAATCAAGGAGACATGCCCCTTGCTACGCAAGCCCAGTTTGGCCGCGATATGGTCCAAGGTGAACACGGGCTTTTGTTCTTTAAGCCACCGTTGACGGTCCTTCAGAAAGCGTCTGAAGTCAAAATAGGTGAAGATACTCGGAGCACAACACAATGCGGGCATACTGCTAAAAGTACTATTTAGGAAAACAAATTGCAACAAATCGCAGTAAAAATAAGGATGGTTATGATAAAACACAAAAAACCAGGAAAACATTTTATCAGGGGGCAATTAGGTTTCCACAAAAAATTTGTCATGCCCGGCAAGGCCGATGTGCTGCCAGTTACGGTTACTGGCAGCTATGCAAAGCTTGGCCACTTTTGGCTTCGCCAATTTCCACACAGTGGATATGTGCCGGTAATCGCCGAGGCGAAACCGGCATATCATCCACACAGTGGATATGTGCCTGTAACCGCTGAAGCGGAACAGGCATATCAAGTCGAGCGCGATCCACTGTGTGGAGC
>CAIRAY010000119.1 GCA_903876665.1 uncultured Fibrobacterota bacterium
GGCCTTTGTGGAGCGGTCGGCTTGCCGAGGCATCGCATCTGTATGCCCCGTCCACCCGACTGGAGTCGGGTATGCAAAAAGCTTGTTGTATACGGGGCATGCAGTCAAGATGCCCAGCGTAGCAAAGGCCGCAGTGCCACGGAGCGTCTTGCCTCCGGAGCATTTCCCGGAGACATTTACCCGAAGTTACGGTACATACTTCATGACAAGTGGTCCGCTATTTGCCCCGTTTATCCGTCCATCCATGGCCATCATGCCAATGTAAAGGGATCCATTTGCTGACACAGCCAGTCCGGGAGAACCGCCACGCAAATAGTAGTTACGCAGGGTATAGAATTCCCCTTTGAAATGTGGCAGCAAATTCTCGCCCTGCAATACCCAGGCGCTACCGGTATAGCGCCAAACCGAAATCTGGGGGGCAAAGAAGTCGTCATCGTAGGCAAAAATGGGCTGGTTGTCGCTGCCCATGGCAAGGCTGGTGGCCTTTCCTACGCGATGAAATCCAATGTTGTACGCAGTTCCGGTTCCGGCTACATCGGACCAATTTGCCGCGGTGGCAAAACTGCCCGAACTACATTTGCGCACATGGGGTCCAAAGGAGGTGCGGTTGTTGAATCCTACATACAACATTCCGTTCGAAGCGTAGGCCAGGGATATGGCATCGGAGTTTCCGCTGAAAATATCGGGTGTTCCCCGCCATGTTCCCAAGTTGGTGCCGACCGCCAACCGCACCCGGGCTTTATAGGTCGAGGAGGTATAAGCCACCGCTAGAGAATCGGTGGCCCCCGCATTGAAGGCGATGGCTATTTCAAGGCTCTTGGTCGCATTGGTGGCCGCACCTGTTGCGGCGGCAACATTGTTCCAACCCCAGGCCGCGCCGGCAACGGAAGTCATCACCAATCCCAAACTATCGCCACCAATCCAGGCCACAGCAACCTTGCCGCTTTTGGCGGCCAGAGCGATGCGCCGGGGGTTAGTGCCGTTCACCGTAATGGTTCCCGTTCCACCGTATAAGGTCCAAGCGCCTGTGCCGGCAACCGACTTTTTGATGGTGATGGCTCCTGCATCGCGGTAGGCGACATACAAGTCCCCCGTGGTGGGGTCTCGGGCAAGGCGAACGGAATCTACACTTGCCCCAAAGGACCCGGCACCGGCGATGACCCAGGCGCCACCGGTGTAGTGCTTGACCCAACCACTTCCGTTGACGGATTCACGGTAAGCGACATAGGGGCCATTGTTGTCAGCAACGGTGCTTGTGGCCCGCGAGGCCTTTTCAATCACGGTATCCGGGCCTTGGCTTTGCCAATAGCGTGCAAATTCCACATGGGCCGAATCGTAATCCAAATGGCGAATCAGGAAGTCGTAGATGTAGCTGGAATCGGTTTCGCCCACCGGCAAAATGGAATCGCGGAAATCCAGTCTCACCCGGACGGTGGAGGCTTGGGTCGGTTTTAAAAAAGCGACATCGAAATCTGCGTAGGATACATCAATGGTTCCGTCCTCGGGGCCCAAGAACCACGCGGTCGGTTGATAATTGCTGAAGTTCCACCAGAATTCACGACTGTTCACGTCGCCAAAGGGCGAGCCAATCACAGAGGAAATACCACTTACGGATTGATTCCAGTATTTATCTGTTTCGGGAATTTCGTTGTCACCACTCCACACCGGTAGTTTGGATGTGGCGGTCACGATGGATTGGGGTGGATTAACGACAACTACGTTTGCGGTGTCAAAGGCTTTTTGATTGTCCTGGTCGGTTACCTCGACCACGCAGATATAGGTGGCGGTGCCCGTGGCGGGTGCCGTCATGGGGACCCCACAGGCAACGTATTGAGGAGTCCAGCCACTTACGCCTGCAACTCCCGGCTGTCCGCAACTCCAACGGAATCCAGTCACCCCAAACTTGTCATTGGCTTCGCAGTCCACCAGGAATTCGTCGTTGACGCGAGTAGAAATCCACGCCTTTTTCACATGCACCTGAGGAACATCCTGTTCCACATTGATGAAGGTCGTGTCGCGAACCGTGCTACTGTCGTCGTCCATTACCCGAATCACACATAGGTAATTGGGGTCTCCGTTTGCGGGCATTTTGGCTGTGGTACTACTGGATGTTGTGGTTTTCCAATTCACCACGCCCGCCTCGCCAGCTGCGCCACAACTCCATTCGTGCCGGATGATTCTCCCGAGACTGTCAAAGGCAATGGCATCAAGGTCCACAACGGTATTGATGCCGACGGTCATGCTGTCCGGAACTACGGTGACCCGGGGGGCATCAAAAAGCACTTTGTATGTGGTGGTGTCCATTGCTTTGAGTGTGTCATCATCGGTTACGCGGATGACGCAGTACCATTTATCGGCAGCAACCTTGGGGGCAAAGAGCACGGTGTCGGGACTCGAAACGGTTTTCCAGCCGTTCACGCCTGCGTAGCCGGGAAGCCCGCAACTCCACTCGTACTTGATGATGCGCCCTAGGCTATCAAAAGCTGCTGCGTCCAGTTTCAGAGAATCGTTGATGGTCACGGTAAGGCTCTGGTCTAGGGCGGAAACGCGTGGAACATCTTGCAGAACCTTGTATTTTGTGGTGTCGGAAGCCGTTTGTCCGTCGTCATCGGTTACGCGAATCACGCAATAATAAAGGCTAGCCGAGGTGTTGGGAGCGAAAAATACCGTGTCGGTTTTAGAGACCGTAATCCAATCGAGGGCTCCGGCGTTTCCGGGCAATCCGCAGCTCCATTCGATTTGCGCAATGGAGCCCATGGTGTCGACCGCCTGGGCGTTGACTTTTAGAGAATCATAGAGGGTCACCGTGGCGGAGTCCTTGAGCACCCGTACAAAGGGCTTGTCGAGGCGGACCACAATGGTGCTGGTGTCGCTTGCGGTTTCGCCGTCATTGTCCGTAATGCGAATGATGCAGATTTCGGTTCCGGCCGAGCCCATTGCGGACACGGTGTATATGCCTGGAATCTGTTCGGTAAAGGCTCCACCGTTGCAGCTCCATTCCCATTTGAGCACCTGCCCCGGGGCTTTGTCGCTTGCGGTAGCATTGAGCTGGATGTCTCCATTGATTTTCACGGTGTCCCTGTCCCAGGCGACAACCACGGAGGGAGGATCGGCCAGAACGGAGACGGTGACCGAATCGACTGCGGAGCTACCGCCGGAATCGGAAACCCGGACCCGCAGAGTCAGCAAATTTTGGAGGGAGTTTGCCGGAAATTTGACCGGCACTGCGGTTAAATTGGTGATCTCATAGCCATTGCTCAAATTCCCGTCGATGTCCCATTCCCATTTGTTCAGGGTATTGCCATCGCTCGCCTGCGCACTGACGGCGAGGCTTATTGTGTCGTTCAGGGAGACCGTGGTGTCCTTGCCCGGGACAGAGAACAGCACCGCTGCATTACCACGGTCGCGAACTCGATAGGTCACCGTGTCCCGGTACTGGTATCCGGAGTCGTTCACCAGGATTGCATAGGCCGTGCGGGAGGAATCAAAACTCTGGTTGAATACGGTGTGGTACGAAAAGACCTGCTGTCCGGGAGCCGTTGATCCACCTTGCGCCCACTGAGCAAATCCAGTACCCAGCAAGTCAAAATACACGGAATCAATGTTGGGCGATATGCTGTCTACCACAAGCCTAAAATGCAAAGAATCGCCTTCCTGTGTCCAGTTTCCGGAAGAACCAATTCCCCCGCGCACCACGACCGCGTTGCCATAGATCCCATCAGGACCCGCTACGCTGAAGTTTATTTGGGTCGCGAGGACTTTAAAGGTAATTCGGGCAGTGTCAGAAACATTGCCAGCGTTGTCCGAGATAATAATCTTGATGCGGTGCATCCCATCCGAAAGCGCGGTCAAGTCAAGCGTCCAGGAGGTGTTGATGGTGTTGATCCAATGCGCTGAATCTAGGAGCACATTGTCCAACCAGGCTTTTTTTGTACTCACATTGCAGAGGGATCCAGAATCGGCAAAGACTCCTTTGAGTGTTAAGTTGCGCACCCGATACAAGGTGTCCACCACGCCCGAGCGTGCGATGCGTGGCCTGCTGTTGTCCTGGAGAGTCATGGTGTCAACAATAGTGGTTTCTGATAATTCTACGCAGATGTTTTCTTTGCTGGCCGGGGTGTAGAAAAGATCCACCGTGTCGCGGGCATCGATGAGGTAGCAGCCGGGCTCCACATCCTGAATGGACCAGGTACCGCTGGTCGGGTGAGTGGCGTCCGTACTGGTGATAAGGCGCGAGCCGTCTTGCATGGAAATCAGGGTGACTCGAACACCATCAAAACGGTCGGCGCCTTCCATGCGAATGGTTCCGCGCATTTGGCCGTATTTAATGCTTGGATCACCTAGGAAAAATTTGCGCACCGGAGAATATACCGTGTCGAAGCCGTCGTGGGCCCAGACCTGCCAGTAGAGGTTTCCGTGCAAGGTTGTATCGGTCAAATTGCTGTCAATGTCCACCTGCTCCCACGAGCGTTCCTTGCTATTGGAGAGCACTTGATGGGTGTTGGTCAGCACGGGGACTTTGCCCACCCGCAGAAAGTATCGCAAATCCTTGGGATTGTCCAAATCCTCGGAATGCCAATAAAAAGCAAAGCGGTCAAAAATGCTGACCTTTCCGGAATCGATGGGCAGGTCCTGGAAAATGGTTGGCGAAAAATTGAAGTGGACGGTGAGGGTGTCCAGGCCCTCGTTGCCATCATCATCCAGAACGCCGATGACCACTCGCTGGTTGTTGAGGGAATCCAAAATCGCAGTGTTTTTGGTTAGGGAAAAAGGAATGGAATCCGTGCCATCCCAGGTGAGCGTGGTGTCCCAGGTACCATCAAAATTATAATCCATGCGAATGGTGGGGACCATGCCAAAAGAATCCACTGCAAAAAAGTGAAATAGGGCTGGGCCTTTGGAGCTGGTGCGGGTCGTGTCGCTTTGCAGCTCGACCCGTGGCTTGGTATTGATAACCCGGATCCATTGAGTCATGCCTGCAGAACGAGAGCCACCAATGTTGTCGGTAAGTTTGAAAATGGCCTGGTAGTTACCGGAGTCCGGGAAGGCGACTCCTAAAAGGTCGTCGTTTGTGCGCTTTTCGAATTTGGTGGAGTCGCTCGCGTTTCCGGGAAGAACATGGATGACTTGCCAGGAATAGGCGCGGACATTATTTACGCCGCCAAAATGGCCCACGAACCAGACGGTGTCGTCCACGGTGGTGAATACGGTGTCGGGAATTTGTACGGAATCGCCCGGAAGTTCCGCGATGGAGTCCAGCATGGCCTGCACATCGGTGGGCTTGTCGCGCAGAATGAAGACCACGGGCTGCGCGGTGAGAAGCGGGTTCTGGACAATGCTTTTTTCCCGGGAACAGCCAAGCAGTGCCGCGAGGGCAAGGGCAGTTCCCACAAGGGAGCGTAGGGGCTTTAGGTTCATCATATTCGTATCCACCTAGGCTAGAATTGCAGAATAATTCCAGCAGTCAGAAGCAGGAAGGCGCCAGCGCCGAGACCAGCGGCGATCTGGGCTTTTTGGTCTCCAGAATCGTTGAGGCGCTTGTTTTCCGAGACGAAGTGCTGGGTCTCGGAGGATTCAAAGGCAGCGTCCAAATAGGCATTTTTATAGTCCACCGCTTTTTGCCAGTCCCTGTCCGCGAGTACGATCATGGTGGCACCCGCGAGGAGGGGGGCGATGGAGGACCAAAGCAACCCTCGGCCGAGCCACTTGTGCTGACGGTGCTTCACAAAGGCCAATTGGGCTTCTAGCTTTGCCAGGTCCTCGGTGATAGGCTTGAGGTCAACACCGACAAGGTTTGGCATGAATGCTTCCACCGGAATGGTGACTGAAGTGTCGTGATACCCTACCTTGAAAAAATAAATGGTCCGCTCCAGGCCCGGGCGCACATCCATGATGGTGGCATCGGTGCGGTACTGGGGCATTTTGGAAAGGCTGGGGGGCTCGTCCAGATAGACCTCGGCTTCGGTGGGAATGCTTTGGATTTTAAGTTGGGTATGGGGTTTCAGGAGTTTGATGTCCACGGCCAGGGTTGCGCCCGCTTTGGCTTCGACTTCGGCCGTACCCCACCAGTCCACGCCCTTCAGATATTGCCGGACCATGATGGTGTATTTTTTTGGCTTGAGCTCGGGGACGGTCATGGGGGTGATTCCATCCAGCAGGATATGGTCGATATAGACGCGGGAATTGGGAGGGAAAGAGCTGATGGCCAGGGTGGCATTGCCCTTTTTCAGGGTGGGGATGACGACTACCTGGGTGGTGTCCGCAGGCGGAGCGGAGAGCACTTCGAAATCGCTTAGGTTCAGGTCTACCAAGGAATCGCTTTCGGTGAGTTGAACCTTCTTGATGTCAAATTTGAAGGTGGCAAAAGGCTTAAGGCTGTCGCCTTCGCCCGCGCTATAAAAGACCGTATCGGCTTGGAGCCGGATAAAGGTGCCGAATTGTTCCTGGCCGTCCGAAAGGATGATCCGCGCAGGAACCGGTCGCGCGCTGACCGACATGCTACCACAAAATACAAGTACCAGAAAAAAACGGACAAAATCTCGCATAAGAACCAAAATTGGAAACCGTGAATCGACTACCCCGAATATATAGAATATACACTCGGAGGGAGGTTCCAATATGTTCCAAACTGCATTGCAGGCGTATTTAAACGAAAATGGGATGCCTGAAATGTCATGCCCGGCACGGGCATCACAGAACTCCGGTAGATGCACGATGATGCCCGTGCCGGGCATGACAAGACAGCGTGCATGACAAAGAAACCTAAGCACCACAAAAATGGGAATAATTTTGAAGGCGTTTGCCCTGTTCCAGGCTGTTCTCTATTTGAATTGGGCGAGTTCGCTTTGAATTGCGGGCAGGCGCTCGAACTCTTCGTGGAAGAGTGCGCTGATCTTGCGGCACAATAGTTCAATGTGGCGGTTCTGTCGGTGGTCACCGCCCTTGAGCCGGTAGAGGGAATCTTCGATTTCGACCACATCCAGGGGCCAGCGGTAGTGCTTCATGAAGAGCTTGAAATTCTGGATGGAAAGGCTGAATTCAGCCGGGTAGCCTAGATTATATATCAAATTAGGGATCACTTGGCCCATCAGGAATTCGAGCAAATTCCCTTTGAAGGTTTCGAGGGTGCCCTTGATTTCGAGCACTACCGGGTCACCGCGCTGGGGGGTCGTTATTGCCTTGGCTTCACTTGAATCCAGGGCTTGGTCGAGCAAGCTATTGATCTCCGTCATGGTGCGCAGGGCCTGCTGTTCCCGGTAAATGGACTGGTACAGGATGGGAAAGGAGGTGACCGCCAGGTGCGCGTGTTGCACTCCATGGAATTCGCCCACAAAAAAGATGTCGGCAACCTCTTCGAGAATCGCGTCCTCGGAATCGAAAGTCACCACTTTGGCGGGGACGGGAATGATTTCCATGTTGGACATGCCATCCAGGCGGCGGCGGATTTCTTCGGGATTTAAATCATCGGGAATATCCTCCCCGAGCTCCCGCAACTTCTGCACCAGGCCCTCGAGGCCGTCCCCAAGCTCCCCTTTGAATTCCTTGCGCAGAAAATCGGCCAGGTTGTGCTGGGTCTTGAAATCGCCACTGACGACCAACAGGCCATTGCGAGTCATGTCCTCCCAGGGGAAAGACCCGGGGGGAGATTCATTGCCGGGAAGAATCCTGGCATAGACGAGGACGCGCCCCATCAGAGGGTTTGAAACCCCCTTTTTCTGAATGATGTTCAGCATTACGGCAATTATACTACTTTTCCGACATGAGTATCCGCAAGAAACTATCCATCGCGATTCTCCTTTTACCCATTTTCGCTCAGGCGAGTGCAACCTTGCTTGGGTTGAACGGTGCCCACCGCACTTACAGCGCCAAATCGCTGGGGAACGGGAAGCTCGTCATTGGCGTGTCGGGAGAAGGGTCCTACGACAAGAACAGGCTCGAGAACAACGGCGCCCTAGTGGGCTACGATGTTGCTTACCAGACCACTCCGCCTTTTGCCGGTCCGGTCAATGTTCCCCGCGACACGCTCAAAATCGACGAAATATTCGATCTGACGGCGCGTCCATATATTTCCATGGGCATATCCAACTACTTCGATTTGACGGTTTCTCTTCCGGTCCATTCGGATTGGCTCACGGGAAGCGCCGTTGAAGGCAGTGACGCCCTGGCCAAAGCTTCTGCCATTGGAATTGGGGATCTCGAAATCGCCGGCAAGCTACAATACCCGCCCTACGAACACAGCGCCGCCTGGGATATGGCCTTCATGGGTATTTTGACCTTGCCCACCGGGGACAAGTCCAAGGGCTTTGTTCCCAAAGAGCTGTATTACATTCCCAAGGATTCGACCGCAGGCACACGTTTCTACTCCGCCCAGTTGCCCACCATGGCCTTTTTGCTTCTTAATACGGTGGACTTTTCGGAGCTCAATCGCAACATCAATCTGCAATGGCATTTGAACTTTGGATTGCACACAACATCGAGTCCCATTTTGGATAATTCCTTCTTGCTTTCTAGCGCTTTTGTCTGGAAGCCATCGGGCAATGTTTTTGGTCTGTTTCTTGAATTTTCCGGACAGACCCGTATGTCCAAATTCGCCAATGGATTCAACCTCGGCGACGATCCCCTCCTCTTGACTCCTGGCTTCATTATTGATGCAGAAAACGGAATGTCCATTTCCTTCGCGGTGGATGTTGCGCTCTCTGAGGGCAAAGACCTCTCCGAAATCCGCATCGACCCCAATCCCGGTCCGCGTCAAAACGACGTCCTCTGCCCCACCTGTACTGGCGATGGCCAATATTCCGCATACAAGGTTCGCCCTGCGGCTCCCCTGGGAATTTCGGGAACGCTCTCGTGGGCAGGGTTCATGATCCCTCAAGATAAGGATCTCGATGGGGTTGTGGATGGCGAAGACGCTTGTGTTTCCGATCCCGAAGATTTGGACAAGTTCCAGGATTTTGATGGATGCCCCGATGAGGACAACGATGAGGACGGCATCGTCGACATGGACGACAAATGCCCCGCCGAACCCGAAGATCTGGATAAATACCAAGACGAAGACGGCTGTCCGGACTATGACAATGACGGTGACCGCATTTCCGATAAAAAGGACAAGTGCCCTCTCCAGGCCGAAGATTTCAATGGCTACCAGGATGACGATGGTTGCCCCGATGGCAAGGCCGATGCGGACAAGGATGGCGTGCCCGACTTCCAGGACAAGTGCCCAGCGGTTCCTGAAGATCCTGACGGGTTCCAGGACATGGATGGTTGCCCAGATTTGGATAACGACAAAGACAGTATTGCGGATAATGTGGATCGTTGCCCCAACGCCGCCGAAGTATACAATGGATTCGAAGATACGGATGGTTGCCCGGACCAGAAGGCCCTGGAGCCAATCATCATTGAGCGTGTGGTGGAGCGGATTGTAGAAAAGCGTGACACGGTGGTTCAGGTCCAGGTTCAGAAGGACACTGTGCTACAGGTTCGCAAGGATACAGTGCTGGTCGAAAAGGTGATCGAGATCGAGAAGAAGGCGACCATCGTCCTGCATGGCGTAAATTTTGCAACGGGCTCGGCCGAGCTTACTCCTGAAAGCTTCCTGAACCTCGAAGAGGTCTCCAATACCCTCAAGAAGTCCCCCAATATCGTGATTGAAATCCGCGGTCATACCGATGACAAGGGTTCCGAAAAGAAGAACAAGGAACTCTCCCAGCAACGCGCGGAATCCGTGGTCCGTTACCTGGTGTCCCAAGGAACTCCACCGGCGCAGCTCAAGGCCACCGGTTACGGATCCAAGATGCCCATCGCTTCGAACAAGACCGCCGCCGGTCGCGAAAAGAACCGCCGCATCGAAATGTTCCGCCTGCAGTAAAGAATGGCGGATTCAGAAACGTGTTGAAAAGAAAAGGGATCCCGTATGGGATCCCTTTTCTTTAATGTGCGCCCGGCACGGGCGCAGTCTTGGAGGTGCAAGTCCTCCCGTTAGCTGACCACAGCGAACGAAATGAAACCCAACTGCGGTAAGGTAACGAACCGTGGGGAGGAAGGGTGGATTGAACTTGCGGGCCGATGAACA
>CAIRAY010000120.1 GCA_903876665.1 uncultured Fibrobacterota bacterium
CATTTTTAGGGGATGTGATTCAGCTCACATTCCTTCAATCCACAGTTGCTCCCCCCTTCCAATGAATACACCTATTTATTTAAATAAAGGGTAATGGTAATGGGTGTGTGGACAAGTGCCCTTTTGCACGAATAAATCTTCTATTGCATTGTCAGAAAATAAATTAGATGATTAGGTACTGTTGGTTGTTGCATTGAAAAGTGGTTGAGATCTCCACACCAATCCCTAGTGGATAGATGTTGAAATCGTTTTTCCATGCTAATCCACTTCATATTCACTTTTCCTTAGGGATTTCATTCGTCCTCAACATGTATTCTTCCCATCCATTGATTTTATTCATAACTCTTTGTTTTTAAACCTTTTTCGTGTAGATTTCAAATTACAATGATTGCAGACCACATCAGGATTGTGCAAATCTCCGACATTCATGTGGGTCCTACCGAGGATCCCGTTCAAAATATTGACGCCCGCGGAAACTTCCTCAAGGTTCTAGATGGGGTGCGCAACAAAGCCATTGACCTGGTGGTTCTTTCAGGAGATATTGCTGCGGACCAGGCTGAGCCGGGTGCCTATGAATGGGTGGCCAAAATCATGAAGAACTTTCCTCTTCCGTGGATTGTCATGGGTGGCAATCACGATAAAATTTCCACCATGGCCAAATATTTCGATTTAGGTGAAGACCTAAAAAACGGAATGCTTTACTTCAAGCGCAAAATAAAAGGCCACCATTTGTTCTTCCTGGATAGTTCCACCAATAAAATCCAGTCCGAACAGCTAGCCTGGCTCAAAAAAGAATGCAGCCTTCTGGAAGACGAAGAAGCTCTCCTTTTTATCCATCATCCGCCAGCAATCTGTGGTTGTCATTTTATGGATACAAAATATCCTTTGTTAAATATTGACGAAGTTCGCAAAACTTTGCGTAGCATCCACAATATTCATAATATTTTTGTGGGCCACTACCACACCGAAAAATTTATTGTGCAGGACGGAAAAAATATTCATTTGACTCCTTCCACCATGATGCAGATCGATACCAAAACTCCCAATTTCCACATGGAACACACGCGGCCAGGCTGGAGAATTATTGAGCTGTACAATGGCCGTCTCGATACCGAAGTCCATTACGCGCTGGACACTCCGGAGGCTTCCTCTGGACCCTCAATTTTCTGACAAGGACAAGAAGGAAAAGGAGTATTACTCCGTTCCTTGGATCATGGCGCGGACCTACGCCATATTTTTATTTGCCATGTTCACCGTAAAGGGTTATCAAAAAATCCTGGGTGAAAATGCAAGCCAGGCAACGGGTCTTCATTACCTGGATATTTTCTTTTCGATCCCTTCCCTCATGGGTGCCTTTGCCTTTGCCTACCGCAAGGAAATATTCTGGCCCATGTTCTGGCGTATTTACCTTCCCCTAATCTGTGTGTGGGACCTGTGGGGGTCTCTGTGGTTCGTGGAATCAACCCACAGCGAAGTCGCTTTTGTTTCTGGGGGTTGGATGTCATTTTTAAGCCAGTATATGCTACTATTTCCTCTATACGTGATGTTGTTCAAGCTGGCTTTTCCGCGAAAAAATCCATGACGGGTAGAATAATGTTTTCCATTCTGTTTAGGTCCATCACAGTCGTTTTCCTTCTTTCTTCGGCATCATTTGCCTTGGATCATTTTTATGCCGGGCGTGCCGGTTTTGGAATGTCTGGTTTGACCGGATCCGATGTCCCCACTGGAACAAAGCGTGGTTTTGCAGGGTCCTTGGCTGCGATTGGAGCTGAATCTTTTTACCCTAGCGGACCACTTTGGGGAACCGAAATTTCAATTTCGAACTTCAATGTTAAGCACGATACCACCGTTTTCAACGAGCTAACGGGTCAGGACGATGACTCCATTTCTTATGGTGAAAGCTTTGGGAGAGTAGGTCTGGGACTGTTTTTGATGAAGAGCTGGGACTTGGGCGTGGCCATTTCGACGGGTCCGCAAATTTCATATTTGGGCACCTGTAGCCGGGACATCCAAGCCAAATCCACCTCGTGTCTGGATGATTATAAAATTTTCCAGTTTGATGCGCAGGTTTCCCTGATGGTATTTATTGTGGAACCCCTCGCCATCGATTTGAAATATGTGCAAACCTTGCTTCCCTTCGACAAGAATGGCGAAAAGCAAATCCTGCACAATTATGCATCGCTTGGCCTTTTTTATGTATTCTGATTCCTTTCAATTTTTAAAAAAAGAAATTGAGGCCAGTGGGGCTGATATCCGTTGCGTGGTGATGGGATCCGGGGAGTCGCCACAACACCGCTACGATTCTCATGAATATGATGCTGCGTTGCATTATCCGCTATTTTCGGTAACCAAAAGCATCGTCTCCATTGCTTTTGGCCTAGTCTATGACCGCCTGGGGCCCTCGGTCTTAGAGCGAAAGATTTTGCAAGATTGCACAGAAATTCCTATTGAGAACCCGGATCCACGCCGCAGCGAGCTTTCTTACCATCACCTACTCTCCCAGACCTCCGGAATCAAATGGCGCGAGATGGGGGCAAAATGGGGATCCGGGAATCCACTCTGGGACATGGAACATCACCATGAATGGATGTCATTTATCCTCAATCGTGAATTTTCTTCGGTTCCCGGCCGACATTTCAACTATTCCAGCGGAGTTTCCCACTTGTTGCCCTATCTGATGGGCAAGTTGCTCGAAGGCGACATTTGCGACATCCTTTTGGAGGATTTGTTTTTCCCCTTGGGAATCGACCGCCTGGAGTGGGAATCCGATCCGCAAGGCAACCTTTCGGGCGGAAAGGGCCTTTCCCTGCGGGCGGAGGACTTGTGGAAATTTGGCTCCCTCGTTGCGCAGGAAGGAAAATTCCGCGGGCGTCAGGTAGTTTCGGCAGAATGGATTCGCCTGTCTACGGCAAAAAAAGCTCGGGGGCTTGGGTACTACGGGGATTATGGCTACCAATGGTGGATCCAAAGTCCCGAGGTGGTGGCGGCCATTGGATTCGGTGGCCAATATCTGTTTATCGACAAATCCAGGGGTTTGGTGGCGGTGTTTCTGGGAAACCTGAACAAAGCGAGCTTTGACCTTCCCCGCACCCTATTCGAAAAGCTCCGCAAATAGAATTGACGAATTGCCGGCTTTGGGCTAATTTTGTTCAACACGGCGGCTTAGCTCAGTTGGTTAGAGCAATGGAATCATAATCCATGTGTCCGGGGTTCAAGTCCCTGAGCCGCTATATTCTTTCACCGGACGGATTCATGAAGCAGGCGTTGGCGCTCCTCGCATTCTTAACGGTAGCAGTCCTTACAGCATGCCTCGGTGGAGAGGAGTCTGGATCTGCGGGCCCTGCCACCGTGACCAGTTCCGTAACGAGTTCCCAGTTTACCCCCCCCGCAAATGGCATTTTGACCCCGGAACAAGCCAAATTATATTCGAATTCTAGCATCGCCCTATTGCTATTGTCGCAACAATGGATCGATCGTCTAGAAAAAGCACCCGATACCCAAGAAAAAATTCTAATTCTAGGTGGCTTCGAGAAGGCTCGGGACCAAGTCTGTCGAAAAGTTGGTCTTTCTGGAATCAAGGAATATGAATGGATTTCCTCCGTTGCATTGCTTGACCCAAAAAACCTGGAAGTTGCAACCAAGGCCGGAATCCACTTCGTCTCTAAATAAGGTAGATGTCAATGATCATGAAAGGCAAGAAAGGCATTATTTTTGGCGTCGCAAACCAGCGTTCCATTGCTTGGGGCATTGCCCAGAAGCTTATGGAACAAGGTGCAGAAGTTGCATTCAGCTACATGGGCGACCGTCTCAAGGGCAACCTAGACAAGCTGCTGGCCGACAAGCCTGGCACTAAAATGTACGATTGTGATTGCGCCGACGAATCCCAGATTCAGCGCGTTGCTGATCAATACCAGGCCGACTTTGGCACCTGTGATTTTGTGGTTCATGCGATCGCTTTTGCGGACAAGAGCTACCTGGAAGGCGACTTTTTGCCAACCCCAAAGCATGTCTTTTTACAGGCCATGGATGTCTCTGCCTACACTCTGGTTTCCATCACCCGCTCTTTCCGTCCTTTCATGAATGTGGGCTGCTCCGTTCTGGCGCTGACCTATCTTGGCTCCGAGAAAGTGGTGCAAAATTATAACGTAATGGGTGTCGCCAAAGCGGCTCTCGAGGCTTGCGTCCGTTATTTGGCGAGCGATCTCGGTCCTCATGGCATTCGTGTGAACGCGATTTCCGCAGGTCCGGTCAATACCCTGGCTGCCCGTGGCATCAGCGATTTCACCAATCTGCTCAAGATTCACCGCATCGTGGCTCCCCTGCGCGAAAACACTACGCCCGACCATGCTGGCGGTGCAGGCCTCTTCTTGCTCTCCGACCTGGCTTGTGGTGTGACGGGTGAAATCATGTACGTCGATGGTGGCTACAATACCATCGCTGTAGGCCCGCTCGCTGCCTACGACTTGTCGCCCGAACCTAAAGATTAATCTTCTACCGGTATCCCAGCCGGTGTTCTCTCCAGTCGATCATGGTCGGTTTGTAGGCCATGTCTTCGCGCAGGATGTGATTGACGATCCAGCGTTGCAGGGCGCGCTCCAATTCTTTTTGCAGCGTATCCAAATTGTTGCTTCGGCCAAGCAGGGACTTCATCTCTTCGATAATTCTGGCGTGGCTTGTCTGATGGGTGGCTAGCGACGGGTAGGCGATTTCGCGTAGCATGGCTTCTTCGCTACTAAAATGCATCGTGGTGTACTGGATCAAATCGAAATAGGTTTCCTTGAATTTCCCCAGAGTAATTTTTGATTCGCCTGCAAATTCGTTGGCGATTTCAAAAAGGATCTTGTGCTCCGCATCAATGATGCGGTTTCCAGTGGCATAGTCCAATTTCCATTCCAGCATGCCCAAATTGTATCAAACTCACCAGGGGATTTCAAAGGCTTATTAACACAAGCCCGAGCAGGATTCCAGCCACGCCGAGGAATTTGGCAGGTCGAGGGGATTCTTTGAGAACGTAGATTCCCAGGGCAAAGGAAATGACCACGCTCGAGCGCCGGATCACGGAAACTACGGAGATCAGGGCGCTAGGATCGGAGAGCGCGCGGAAGTACATCTGGTCTGCGGCAATGAGCAAAACGCCAACCAGGACAATGCTCCAGCGCCATTGGAAGGGTGTTCCCTGCCGACGCGTAGGAATCCAAAACAGCAAAACCCAAAAGCCCTGGATCAAAAGCATGTAGAGGCTAAACCAGGCCTGAACCGTGTTGGGCCCAAGTCCCAGGGTCTGAAGCAAATGCTTGTCGTATAGGCTTGAGGCCGCTCCAAAAAGAGTGCCAATCAGCATAAGGCCCACCCACTTGTCGCGGTGGAGTGGGGCACCACCGGCGCGTCCAGCCAAAGCAAAAACCCAGTAGGAGCCAATGGTAACCGCAATGCCGATGGATTGCAGCATGGAGGGCCGTTCGCCCAAAAACGAGATCGCGGCAAGAAGCGTAAAGAGTGGAGCCGAGGCGCGAATGGGTGCCGCGACCGACATGGGCAAGTGCTTGAGGGCTTGATAGGTAAAGGCCCAGCTAAACGAAACAATCAGCGCCTTGAGGGCCAGACGGATGTGGTCGTGCAGGCCAAGCGGAGGAATCCAGAGTCCGCAATGTTGTGCGAAATCGGGAGCAAACGTGCTCGCCAGCAGAGGCACCAGAACCAGAGTTGCACCCGTTACGGTACAGAAAAAAAGCACCGGCCAGACGGCATTGTGATCCAGGCTTCGCTTTTTTGCGAGGTCATAAAGACCTAGGAATAGCGCACTGCCGGCGGCAAGAAAAATAAAGGACATGTATTGGTGTTAATCCACAAGTCCGAACTTACGCAATTCCTCAATCAATTGGGCCCGGTCAATGGGCTTGACCAAGTATCCATCGCAAAGGTTCTGATAGGCGTTGCTGACATTTTTAAGATCATTGAGTGCCGTTGTCATAATGGCCTTGACGCCCTCGGTGGATTGAATTCCATAGGTCTCTTCCAGCTCCCGAATGTGCTTGAGCGCGGTCTGTCCATCCATTTCGGGCATCATGATGTCCAGGCAAACCAGCTGGTAGGGCTCGTGGCTTGCCAGGGCAATGCTTACGGCCTGCACGGCCTCTTTGCCGTTGACTGCGACATGGGCGATGCCGTACTTCTTCAAAATTTCTTGTAGGAGAATTCGACTGGTGAGGTCGTCTTCGACAATAAGTGCCTTCATACTTGTCCTTTGGGGGTGGGTAAAGATGCCATTCTTTGGGTGATTTCTGCCAAGGCGACTTGGAGCTCTTTTTCTAATTCAGGTAAAAATGCCGCAAGAGAGTCGACTTGGTTGGCATTGGCTGCGACTTCCATTCTTTCCGCGACATCGCGGAGTTTGACTGCTTCCATATTGCCTGCGGCGCCTTTAATGGTATGGGCGTGCAGCAGGGCGCTCTTCCAGTCGCGCTGGAGGATTGCAGATTTTAGAATTTCCACTTTGTTGGAGATGTCGGGCAGAAACGCTTCGGTGACTTTGCGTACAAGTTCCATATCATCCATCAGGCGAATCATCAAGCGGTCAAAATTAAAAACTGTAAGGTCAAAAACGGGCAATGCGTTACCATTGGATGGAAGCCATTTCTCCAGAATTTTGGAAAGATTCCGAGGATCGATGGGTTTGGGCAGGTAGTCGTTCATGCCCGAGGCCAGGCATTTTTCGCGGTCACCTTGCATGGCGTTGGCGGTCATGGCTACAATGGGAATGGAGTGGCTAAGGACCAGGGACTTGGGATCCCGAATTCGCTTGGTGGCTTCGTAGCCATCCATGACGGGCATTTGAACGTCCATCAGAACCAGGTCGTAAGGAATGCTTTCGAGGGCTTTGATCGCCTCGGCTCCATCGGCAACGGTCTCAGCGGTAAAGCCTTGTTTGCGTAGGATTCCCAAAGCCACGATTTGATTGATGGTATTGTCCTCGACCAGCAGAATGCGGGCATTCTTGCGGACGGGTGTCATCATTCGCTCCGAGGCGGAATGGCGCGTCACCATGGGGTGGTGGACCACGCTGCCTGACCCATTGGTTTTGGGTGCGCCATCAAAGACCACCTGCAAAATATCATGCAGGTCATTTTTGCGAACGGGTTTGGGCAGATAGCCATTGAACCCTGCTTCGGCGAATTCCTTGGCCTGGCCCCGCAGACCGAGGGAAGTCAGCATGACGGTGCGGATTCCTCCAAATCGAGCCTCGGCGCGAACGGTGCGCCCCAGAGTCTGGCCATCCATGCCCGGCATGCATTGGTCGATAATTATTAGCTGAAACTGGTCGGCACCCTCAGCGGCATTGTATAGTTCCCGTAGAGCCGCAAACCCGTCAGAGACAATCACGGGGCGCATTTCCCATGAAGTGACATAGGCTGTCACTAATTCCTGGGCGGTGAGGTTGTCGTCAACCACAAGCACGCGCACGCCTTTCAGATTGCCGGCTTTTAGCGCCACGGTTTGTTCCACATTGGCTTGCAGTTTAAAGCAAGCGGTAAACCAGAAGGTCGAGCCCTTGCCCTCAATGCTCTCCACGCCGACTTCACCCCCCATGAGCTCGGAGAGCTGTTTGGAAATGGCAAGCCCAAGTCCAGTTCCGCCGAATTGGCGGGTGGTCGAGGCATCCACCTGGGAAAACTTTTCGAAGAGTTTACCGATTTTGTCGGCAGGAATTCCCATGCCGGTGTCGCGAATGGAAAAGAGAAGCTTGACCGTGTCGTTCAGGGTTTCGGCCAGGGAAATTTTCACCGCGACTTCGCCCTTGGCGGTGAACTTCATGGCGTTGCCGGCGAGATTGGTGAGAATCTGGCGCAGGCGCCCCGGATCGCCCTGAAGGAAATACGGAACATCGGACTCGGCGTGGCAGATCCACTCGAGCTTTTTTTCCGTGGCGCGTATGGCCATGGAATCTGCAAAGTCGTCGAGGGTGGCTTGCAGGTTGAAGTCGAGAAATTCGAGGTCGAGCTTTCCGGCTTCAATTTTGGAAAAGTCGAGGATGTCGTTAATCAGGCACAGCAGTGCTTCTCCGCTGGCACGGATGGTTTCGGCAAAGCGGACCTGTTCTGCGGTGAGGCCCGAATCCAGGAGTAGCCCAGTCATGCCAATGACGCCGTTCATGGGGGTGCGGATTTCGTGGCTCATGTTGGCAAGGAACTCGCTCTTGGCGATGCTTGCCGCTTCGGCGCGCTTAATGGCCTTTTGCAAGGATTTTTCCGCTTGTTTTTGGGCGGTGATGTCCCAGTTGGTGCCAATCATGTGCAAAGCCTTTCCGCTGGAATCGTGGCTGATCTTGGCCATGGCGCGGATGTTGCGAATGGAGCCGTCGGGCCAAATCACTCGGAACTCCGTATCAAAATCTTTTTCTCCGGTGATAGCCTTTTGAGTTTCCAAGTCTCCCAGTGCCCGGTCGTCAGGGTGCAGTCCATTCTGCCAGGCTTCGTAGGCACCGCTGAACTGGTCTGCGGAAATCCCATAAAGGCGGTACATTTGCTCGTCCCAGACCAGGACCCGATTGACCAGGTCAAAGTCCCAAATGCCCACGCCCCCTGCCTGCGCGGCCATGGTTAGGCGTGAAGACACTTGACTGAGCTGTTCTTCCGCTCGTTTGCGCTCGGTGATGTCCTGAGCCACCGTGAAGCGGAATTTTTTGTCTTGCACCTCAACGTTGGAGGCGGAAAGTAGAACATGCTTGACTTGCCCGTTTTTTGCGATCAGGCTGGTTTCCGCATCGGTGACATTTCCGTTGCTGTCGATGCGCTGCAAGATGTCCTGTTTACTTTCCGCACTGAGAATCCCCAGCTCGGCCGCCGTTTTGCCAATGACCTCATTGGGTTCAAAGCCTAGCAGGGAGTAAAAGGCTTCATTGACTTCCGTGTAGGCGCCGGTCTCCAGGTCGCTCAAGCCACAGGCAGAGGGGTTGATGTGAAAAAGTTTGGAGAATTTTTCTTCGGAGGCTTTGATCTTGGAAATGTCCTTAGTCACGCCGAATAAGGCGGGCTTGTCGTTCCAGAACCCACGGGAAATCCGGGTTTCCACTGCGATGGAGCCTCCCGTTTTGGTGATCAATGGGACAGGGCAGAATTCCGCCGTTCCTCCCAGCATTTCACCCACGATTCTCCCTGCCTCGGCACGGCGCTCGGGTGGATGGACCATCAGCACCGATTGCCCCATGAGCTCTTCGGTGCTATAGCCAAGGCGCTTAATCACCGTAGTGTTGTTATGAATGATGTTGCCTTGTTCATCCAAAACAAAAAGAAAATCGTCGATGGAATTAAAGAAGGTTTCGTAATTGCGTCGAGTTTGTTGAATTTGGCTCTCGGCCTGCTTGCGCTCCGTTACGTCTTCAAAAATATAGAAGCGACCAAAATACTCGTCGTTTGCGCCACGGATTTGGGATGAATACCGGCGGATGGTTCGGCCCTCGGTAAACGCAATGTAGTCTTCAAGGGTGATGCGGTTGTCTTCGCTTTGCAAGGGTTTGCAGGATTCGGCAAATGCGGGAATGTCTGCCAGCACGGGCAAGCAATAGGGGATGACCTGGTTATTGGTGAGTTCGCCCCGAAGCATTTGATCTTCGATTTGGGTAATCCCCCAAATTTGACAGAACTGGTGGTTGAAATAAAGGATTTTGTCTGTCCGATTATCCACAACAAAGAATGCGAGGGGAGACGCATTGTTCATGTGTTTTAAAAAGGACTCGTTCCAACGCAGTTGTTCTTCGGCGCGCTTGCGTTCGGCAGTTACCAAGCTTTGCGAAACCATGGCCGCCATGGAGGCCACAAAGGATTCTTCGTCGGAATGCCAATTTCGGGGTTCGCCAATGTGTTCAAAACATACGACCCCAGCCAACTGACCTTCAATTTGGAAACTGGCATCAAGCATGGATTGGATGCCTAAGGGAGCCAAATATCCGGCGGTGAATTCACAGGTGCGCGGGTCGGTGCGAGCGTCATTTACACTGAGGCGGTTTTCGCTTCGGATGGCAGCAAAGTAGCGAGGGCAGTCCTGCATTTTCAAAATGGCGCCATCGCTATGCCGCTTGGATTGCGTCTCAAAAAGGGCAATACAGCGCAGGCTTTCGCCGTCGGTGGAGAGCAACCACACGCTAGCTCGTGCGACGTCCATGGCCACAGAGGCTTTCTCTGTCAATCTCTGCATTGCAAGCAATACATCTCCGGAGGCAATCGCAGGGTCTACGGCAAGTGATGCAATGGCAATGCGTTGCCGGTTGGCTCGCTGCCTGCCCATTTCGATGTCGGCTTCTACCTGTTTGCGTTCAGTAATGTCGCGAACAAAAGCGATGACTTCGTTCTCCCCACAACAGACAATGCGTGCTTCATAATTGTGCAATACCTGGCCGGGCAGAAGTAAGGCATATTCAAATAATTGCTTCTCTTTGGTATCCAATGCGTGGCGAATGGCCTTTATGGTCACATTGGCGATATCGGGTGGCAAAATATCGGAAATATTCTTTCCGATGATCTCTGCAGGGTTGGTATAAAGGTCATTGCTTTGGGACTTAAAATCCAAAAATATGCCCTCTTGATCTAGGCGGAACAGCGTGTCGGGAATCGCAAACAACAAAGCGGTTTTATATTCTTCTGCGCGTTTGCGCTCGGAGATGTCGATGCGCGTCCCTGCCATCATCAGGGGCTTTCCATCCAAAGTGCGCGTAGTGATGCTTCCTTGATCGTACACCCATACCCAATGGCCATCCTTGTGCTTCATCCGGCATTCCAGGGTGAAGGAGGGGATTTCACCCTTCAGGTATTTGTCCATGGTTTCTATGCAGGGCCCCAAGTCTTCGGGGTGAGAAAAGAATTTCCAAGAATCCTGGGTCCAAATATTGTGGGTGATCGCGGCCAATTCATCCTGCCTGTAACCCAAAAATTGAGTCCACACTTCATTGAAATGGACTGCACCGGTTTGTACGTTCCATTCAAAGGTGCCCACTTTGGCGCCATCAATAATTTGCCGGAACCGCTCTTCACTTCTCCAAAGTTCTTGCCTGGCTTCCCATTCCCGGAGAATCGAATGCACCAAGAGCTTGAATTCATCGGCCACAAAAGGTTTGTGAACCAGAAACACTCCGTTTTTGAGTTTGCTCTTGATGGTCTGGGCGGTGGCGTCGGAATAGGCGGTACAAATGATGATCTTGACTTCGGGGTCTATGGCCCGCAGGGCAAGTGCGGTATCGAGTCCGCTTTGTTCGGGCATGCGCATGTCAAGAATGCAAAGGGGAATCCGCTTTCCTGCAGAATATTCGGATGCAAAGCAGTCCACGAGCTTGGAAGGCAAGGCGAAGATGCGCAGGTCGGGGCGTTCGTCATTTTCCTCTTCTTTGGCCTGGAGAATGTCAAATTCACCCGGCGTGGGCAGGAAGATTTTGCGGTAATAATCGAGAATGCCGACATCGTCATCCGCAATCAAAATGGTTCGTAGCCTAGACATGATTGACCTCAATAGTAACCGTTGCCCCAAGGTTTGCACCCGGGCTCTTTAGAGATATACTTCCATTATTAGCCGAAAGGAAAACAGCAAAGGAATGTAACCCCAGGCCATTGCCTTCGGGCTTGGTGGTGAACCCGGCGCTCAGGAGTCTCGGTTGATGTTCAGGAAGAATTCCGGTCCCGTTGTCGGTCACGGTGAGCACGGCCCCATTGGGGGTGGCAGTCAGGGTAATCCCGACTTTTCCGTCTTCGCGGTGTTGGCACGATTCCACCGCGTTTTTAAGGATGTTCACAATGCCGTTGTGGAGTTGGTTTTGATGGTGTGAAATGACCAAGGAAGCTGGAAGATCCAGGGTCAGGGAACATTTTTCTTCGGGAATTTTAATGCTTGCCGTGGCTTCGCGGACCAGAGCCACAAAGTCAAATTTATCTGCGTTCATGACTTCGCGAGCATTCTTGAAACTCTGTTGTTGATGCTTGATGGTTTGTTGGATCGTTTCTTTGATCTGCTGAATTTCGTGGACGGTATGGCGCATTTTGGGAACGGCCTTGTCGACCAGGACTTCGCGAAATCGTTCGAGCATGACAGGGTCCGAGCCTTCGGCAAGCTTTTTGAAAACCGTAGGGTATTGTTCGGTGCCTTTGACAATGGCATTGAGGTCATGTAGGGAGCTATCGAGCCGGGTAATGGAGTTGCCCACATTGTGCAGATAGCCACTGGCGGATTCAAACATGCCCCGCGCAAACGCCAGTTCAGATTCCTTTTTTTGCACCGAGGCCCGCACTTCGCTTTCCACCAGGGCCCGCGAGCGTTCGTCCAAGGTAGTGGACATTTGCATAAAGTTTTGCGAGAGATCGTCCAGTTCAGCGATGCCGCTGGGGGGGATTTGTTGTTGGGTTGCCCCGCTACCCAGAGTCTGAGTCGCGAGCGCGATGTCGGCCACGGGCTTGGCGATGGTGGCGGTCATGACAATCGCCCGCTTGCGTAAAAAGAAGAAAAAGAAGACATAAAATAGCAACATAAAGGCAATCAGCAATAAACCGATTCGGTGGGAAAACTCCGCCACGGCATTTACCGATTGCAGAACTTGTTTGGATTCAATCAGCACAAACAGCTTCCAGCCCGTCGCTTCAATGTTCTCCCCGATTACAAAAAGATCGCTTTGCCCTTCCTGGTTAATCTGCAGGACAGAATTTTTGGATTTGTAGAAATCCTTGAAGGTGGAGGCGATTTGTGAATTATGGCTTTGAAGCAGGTTGAATTCTTCCGGCTTGAGCTGTTCCTTGGCGATGGTCTTGCTGTAGACATGCTCTTTTAATTCGGTAAGGCCAAGGATTTTTTCGGCCTGGGGGGACATGGCCAGAATCATTCCGTTGCCGTCTGCAAGGAATGCTGTCGCGCCCCAAGGGAGCTCTTGGGAAAGGACTCGCTTTACGATATTGGAAATGGTGACATCCAGTCCAACCACGCCGGCCAGAGTGTCTTTGTGGTAAACGGGTGCAACACAAGATAGCATCCAACCTTGCCCAGCAGGGTCGAGGTACACACCGGTCCATGCCGGTTTTTTAGTGGGGTTATGCTTGGCATCGGCGAGGTAATAGAAGTTGTAGTCCGCCATGGTGAGATCGGCAGGGTATTGCTTATAAACATCAGGAATGAAGGGATAAATGCGGTTCATGTTGTCGGGGGTATTGAAGTAGGATGCCGCAACATTGGGAATGTCTCGCACCATGTGGCGGTACAAGGGGTCCAGGGCGGCTGTGAGGCGGGCCTTTTCTTTTTGTGCGGGGGATAATTTTTCTGCATGCGTGTAGTATAGGGAGGTGCTACTGTCACGGTTTACCTGGTAGAGCGCACCGGTGGGGGCAACGGCGAAGCGAGGTTCTTCACCGGCAATGCGAAAGTAATCGGGATGATTGAAGAGGTCTTCGTGGACTTTTCCAAAATAGCCTGTTTCTTCAGCGACCCGCTCAAAGCCTTGATTGATCAAGTCCGCATGGCGCTTGACCAGATGAGGCATAATGGAGGTGACCTCGCCCCGCAAGGTGGTTTCGGTTTGTCGGGTGGTGTAGGCATTCACCCCGAAGTAAATGAGCAAAAGCGAAAGTTCAATGGTGAGAATGGGAATGAGGGCGCTACGGGCGTAGTGGCGGAAAATAAAGCGATCCAGTGCGGGAGCACGTGTCGGTGATTGGGGGGGGCTTCCATTCGTGGCAATATTTTTCTCAAGCATAAACGACCTCGATATATGATGGCGCCCCGTCTTCTTGGACAAGTCGCATTTGGCCTCCGAAAGCAGAAAAAATTTGGTGAGCCACGACAGGCGCAAGACCTAGGGATTCGGCCGGGGACGTGGATCGGGAAGAAGATCCGATTTCAAAAAAATCAGCCATCTGTTCCGAGGAAATTGGAAATTTATCCACCCCAATCCGAAGAATAAAACCGTTATCGTCCCTGTTATTCTTGTCATCCCCGCTATTCTTGTCATCCCCGGCACTCCACACAGTGGACATGTGTCCGTAACGGGCAAGCCCGAACGGCCCCACCGAGGGATCACCGGTGCTTTCTGTGTGTATTTGAATGCCCTCGGGCTCGGTGCGGTGATGGCCGTTCCGGCCATGACAGGGAGGGTCGTCCGCGCCAATCTTGTCATCCCGGCTATTCTTGTCATCC
>CAIRAY010000121.1 GCA_903876665.1 uncultured Fibrobacterota bacterium
GTCTATATGCTGTAGGATTTGGGAGAAAATATGGCTATTTTTCATTTGCCGGTTCCTTCTTTGGTGTTTGAGCGTCGTAACCCAAATTTACTTTGTCGGAAACCGGCGTTTTTTATGCTACTCTACATACAAATTGTTTTGGACAGTAGTGTTTTGCTTTATATAATCGCTACACCGGGGTCCTCCGCACCTTTTTATGGGCCGGCCCCAACTCGAACTTGTCCTCGGTAGGTGACGCTTTGGTCGTTCGGATGCGCATCGTGGAAGGAGCAACAGAAACTCAGGCTGCGACTCATTTGATGGATTTCCATGTCGATGGATCTTTCCCCACTTTGTCCTCTCCTCCGGTAGCTCAGGAAAAGTTATGGGTCTTCCCCGATCCCATGTCGAATGTATGGATCATCGTCGACATCTTCCTCACCTATGATCCTAACGATTATGTAGAGCCAGACGGCTTTGAGCGTCAGCTATTCATAAAAATCAACGCATTTGTCCAAAATTCACAGACCATCAACCTGACCGGGAACCTTGCAGCAGCTCTAACCGCAGCGGGTGGTACTCCCAATAGCTCATTGATGACCACCCTCAAAAATACGGGTGCGGTATTATCGTTTGCCGGCTCCTCCGGGAAAAGCATCGCCACCAGCTACAGCAGCGCAAAGAACTTGGGCACAAACATTATCGACCAAGTCACCCAAGGAAAGTTCGCATTCCTCCCCGACAACCTGGAACAGGCGCTTTCGAATTTTGGAACTGGACTCCTCAATGGGGACGCAGTAATTCCCGCAGCCCTCAAAGGAATTACCCAGGCCATTGGAGGAGTGAATCTGGTTCAGCGACTTTTCTTTTCCAAATCCACGGCAAGCGTTCAATACCTGAAGAGGACATTGGAGATGAACGGGGGAATCTTTGATGAAACATCCACAGCTGGCTGGCTGATTCCCTATTCTGGGAGCACTCGATCCACAGTGCCCTTATATGCCTACCAACACCCGAATCCAGCCTATCGAAAACTGGGTTTATTCCACTTGGCGCGACAACCTGCACGGATTTCAAAAATTGTCTCGTATCAAACGATTGATACGGATGCGATGATGGAGCCTCTGAGTTGTTTGGTTCAAATGAACCCAACCTCGCTATCCCATACCACGGACGAGACCTACTCGTTGAGCATGCCCCGGAACACCTGGCCTTACGGGACAACCACGACTCTTATGCATGATGGGCAAAACGCCTATCTATCCTTCCGGGACCCGGCAAATCCTTCCGATCTCAACCGCAACGTGGATTTGGCTTTTGTCATCGCACGCTGGGATGCGGGCTCAAGCTTTCTTTACTCTGCAGCGACAATACCTAACAAGTCACCCTGCCTCGAGGGGAACTACGGATCATTCCCGGTATCATTAGCACAATTTCCCGATGAATATGCGCTTGGAGCTTCGAATCGCCTCCAGCTCAATGACCGGGTCGTGGTTTATGATTCCAAGGACAACAGCATTTTCGGCAAGGTCTATTCAAAATACGAGGCCACTCTAGGAGTGGAGGCTGTAGTGGGAGGGCTTTTTTCTCCGTACATTAGTCTTCGGGATCGAGCCAAAGTAATGGACCGTATGGCCGTCTCCAAAAATTTGTACTCCCTTGGTATGCAGAATGCATCAACCAATACCATTCCCAGGAATATCGAAGACATTCAAAGCATAAGCATTCCCGATAACGTGATCCTGGGGCAATCCTATGTCAAACAGAACCCATTGTGGAACTACCCTTCGATTACGGTGGAATCCGGACAATGTTACTATGCTAATCTCAAGGTATTCCCCCAACAGGCTAAACCCCTCTGCTCCATCACAGGATCTAGGAATACGTTGCAATTAGCTCCTGGCTTTTATGGGAGTATTATTGTGCGGGGCAATGCAAGGCTGGAGTTAGGTTCTGGAGTGTACTACATCAGCTCCCTTAACATGGAATCTGGGTCTGATTTGGTAGTTGACCAAACAAATGGGACAACCAAAGTACTCATTACCAGTTACCTGTCTTGGCGCGGTGATCCCACAGATGTGGATCCAGCACGCTTGATCATGGTGTACTTAAATGAGGGGGCTGTTTATTTGGAGTCACCCTTCAATGGAACATTTATTGCTCCGCTAGCCAAGGTCGTTTTGGGCCAGCGCACCTTTAGCTGGTATTTTGGACGCTTTTTTGCACGAATTTTGGAAGTCCACCAGAATTCCCGTATTGTACGTGTACCCTTCGAACAGGAGTAACCCATGAACATGACACAATGGATCTTAATTACCTTACTCGCGTCCTTTTTCGTTGCCTGTAATCTTAACGATGAGCCCATGGCAATTCCTTCGGTTTATAATCGACAGGCCGTATCGCTCGAGGCGACGATTGTCCGCGAAGACACGATCGATCAGCGCCCCTCCTGCGTTGATACCTTTGATATTATTGGCTGTAGCAGTGATTATCCCGCACCAAGAGAAACTATCTGGAATTGCAATAAGACACAAGTGGCTCGCCATGGAGACACTGTATTTTTACGCTCTTCCAGTTACACTGCTCCTGACTCCAACTGGCAAATCACCTTCAATTGCCTCGATGAATACGACCCATTCTTGATCGACAAAAATGGCAAGGGCCGCTACATTGGTGAAAAGCCTTTGCCCTCGGACCCGGAAGTTGAGGTATCCAATGACACCTTGTATTTTAAGCAGACGGTGGTATTCTTAAGCCGGGGCGATCTAGCTAACGATGGCAATCCAGAGCTGGTGAGATATCCACAATATGGATTCATGAGCAATGTGGACAGTCTCCAGCAAGTCCTCAGAACCTTCATCGACGCAAATGGTGGAAGGCAACTAGTTGCACCCGACAAGGTGACTCTGGTTTGGTACTACGAGCCCCATTTTTATGTCGCCTGGCAGAAGTGGATCTATGTAGCTGGCGAATAATCCTCTGCCTCGGGTAGATGATTGAGGATGACAGGCACCCCTCATTTATCTACCCTTTCACCCATGGAAGATAACGCAGAAATCCGCTTTGAAGGTCAGTCCTGGCAGCTCCCCATTTACACGGGGACCGAGAAGGAAAAAGGCATTGACATTTCCAACCTGCGTGCGAAAAGCGGGCTGATCACTCTGGATAACGGATATCAGAATACCGGCGCAACCACTTCAGCCATCACCTTCATCGATGGCGAAAAAGGGATCCTGCGCTACCGGGGCTACCCCATTGAAGAACTCGCGACCAAGGCCACCTTCCCGGAGACGGCCTATTTGCTGATCAAAGGGGAGCTCCCCAACGCCACGCAGCTGGAAGATTTGCGCCGCACCCTCACTGAGAATGCACTCATCCACGAAGACATGCTGCACTTTTTTGTGGGCATGCCTCCGACCGCGCACCCCATGGGAATCCTTTCCTCCATGGTGAATGCCATGGCCTTGTACTATCCCGGATTCTACGCCGAAGACACCGATGCAGTGGGCTTTGATCTGATGGCCATGCGCCTGATTTCAAAAGTGCGCACCATCGCGGCATTCTCCTACAAGAAGAGTATCGGGGAACATTTCGTATATCCCGACGCCAAAAAATCCTATTGCGCCAACTTCCTCAACATGATGTTCCACAGCAATACCAAAGCCTACGAAGAAGACCCCCTGTTGGTCGAGGCCTTGAATGCATTGCTCATTGTGCATGCGGACCACGAACAAAACTGCTCCACCTCGACCGTGCGCCTGGTGGGGTCTTCCAAGGCGAATTTGTACGCAAGCATCTGCGCGGGAGTCTGCGCACTCTGGGGCCCCATGCATGGTGGCGCCGCCCAAAAAACCATTGAAACTCTATTGAAAGTCCACGCATCGGGAATGTCCGCCGAGCGCATCCTGGAGCGCGCCAAGGACAAAAACGACCCCTTCAAACTCCCTGGGTTTGGACACCGCATTTACCAGTCCCCCGACCCGCGCGCTCTGGTAATCAAAAAACTGGTTGAAAAGGTTTTCGCGGCGCGCAACATCAAGGACCCGCTTCTGGACATTGCCCATGAGCTGGAACAACGCGCACTCCAAGACGACTACTTCCTGGAGCGAAAGCTATACCCCAATCTGGATTTCTATTCCGGTATTCTTTACCGGGCCATGGGCATTCCCGTCAACATGTTTACGGTGATGTTTGCCATGGGGCGTTTGCCCGGGTGGATTGCCCACTGGAAAGAAATGCACGACGACGAGAAGAACTTCAAAATCGGCCGCCCGCGCCAGATCTACACGGGCCAAACCATGCGCCACTATGTCCCGCTGGAAGAACGTTCCTGCATGACTTTGGGGAAATGAATTAACCTAGAGGGCGTTGACGGGGAACGCCACAATCCCGGGCTCAAGCCAGGTGGGCTGTTCGCAATTGCATAAGACGACCCCTACAGGGCAAGAAAATTCCGTCATGAAGGCTCGGATATTTTGGATGTGTTTTGCCTGAACCGTTTGCGTGAACTTGATTTCTATGGGAATGGTTTTGCCATTGCATTCAAGGACCAGATCGACCTCCGCACCACCGGAAGAACGGTAGTAGGAAGTTTGATAGGAGCGCCCGGTCAGATCCAGACCCCGAAGCACATTTTCAATGACATAGGCTTCCCACGAATGGCCCATTTGAGGGTGGGACATCAACTGTTCCAACGTGCGAATCCCCAGGTAGTGATGCAGGAGACCCGAGTCACGCAAGTGGCCCTTGGGGTGCTTGGAAAGGCGCTTGGTGGTCTGGGCAAAATATCCGGGAATGGAACGCCACAGGAATGTGCCCACAGCAATTTCCTGATAGTCCTTTACCATGGACAAAGGCACCTCAACCGTCCTGCCAATTTCGGACAAATTGATGATCTGACCCGAGCAGGCCGCCAAGTAGCGGATATAGCGCTGAAAACGAATCCGGTCCAGTTTAGGGAACAAGCGCGAAATATCCCGATCCAAATAGGTCCGCAGATATTGCTCCATCCAGAGCGAATGAAAATCAGGATTATGGAAGCTTTCGATCCAGGGCTCCGGATAGCCTCCCAAAAGCCAATGACGATGCACATCCTGGATAGTTCCAATGGAATTGGCCCGCATCAGCTCCTGTGGATCCAGGCTATCCATAATCCATGAACCAAAGAAAGAACCCGGCACTGCGGCCACCTCCCGGAAGGTAAACGGGCTCACCTCGATAATCCCCACCCGACCCGCAAGGGATTCAGAAATCCCGTGCAACAACTCCGGCGAACTTGACCCAGTGAGCAGAAAGCGACCTTTCAGGGACCGATCGCTGTCGATCGCGACCCGAAGCGCAGGAAACAAGGAAGGAAGCTGCTGCGCTTCATCAATGGCCACATGATTGGGATACATCCGCAGAAACATGTCCGGGTCACGGGAGATTTGCTCCAGGTCCATGCCCTTCTCGAGGTCGAAAAATCTCCAGTCCTTACAGACTTCACGCATCAAGGTGGTCTTCCCGCATTGACGAGGCCCTACTAAAACAACACAAGGGAAAGTGTTTAGGAATTTTAGTATTTGTGCCGATATTGACCTATTCATCCTTGTAATTTACATCAAATTGATATATTTTACAATGATACGCAAGAAGTTTTAACAGAACAAGAGACCATTATGGCAAATACTCTGCATGGTTGATTTTCAGAAATCCAAGAACCTCAATTTGCAACACTTGAACAAAACCGATCAGCTCCTCGGCATCATCAACCGTTACCCCATTGATATAATCGTACTCGACAATGTTGCGCTTGGTCCGACACACATCCAAGTACGCGGCATCATCCTCTTTTTGGGGCCCAAGTATCAAGGGCAATGAAACCAGGGTTCGATAATGGGCTAAGTTTTTTTCGGGTCGGAAGCCTTCAGCATACAACAGAATCGTACATAATTTTAAGGCTGCGTTATAGGCAATACCAAAACGCCAATCCGCAGAAACATTTTCTTTTTGAGAATCACAAAGATCACGTTCCACCATCAAAAGTAGCTGGCGAACCTCTTGCGGGCTTGATTTATGGCTTTTCAGCCAGCCGTTTGCTGCCCAGTTTTTCAAGCTCATGCTCGTCTCCATAGATCATCATCTTTTCGCTGCTAGCAACGGAAGATACAAAATGTTCCTTGGCGGTCAGTCGTTGATTCCATTCTTCTATGGACATCAAATGGGGGTTAATTTCTCTTCCCAAAATCTGAGCGGGTTCCTTGAAGCGCTTACTCAAATCCCGAAGCGAGGTCTTGCCAATAATAAAGAGGTCCACATCACTTTCAGGCTTTTCCGTTCCCTGGGCTATAGATCCAAATACAAATGCAAACTGGATCCCTTCCGAAGAAAGCGCGGCATGGAGTACATCAATCATTCCACTCGTTTTTAAAACCATGCGATGAATTTCCGGGTAGATCGGGTGGTCACGGTTGGCCTTAAAATAGGACCGATTCCCGTCCTTACGCCGAATCAACAGCCCAAGCTGTTCCAACCTTTTGACTTCTTGTTGAATGGAACCTATGGAGCAACCAGCCCTGCGTTCAATTTCACGAAGGTGGCACTCCGCAGCGGACATACTCCAAAAGATCCGAAAGATTTCGGCGCGAACTTTGGACGACAGAATTTCAGCTAGCAGATTCATATTGTATACCAAATATATACAATCGTATGATAATACCATACAATTTTAGCGAGTAAGCCAGAAATTCTGACTGTAAACACTACCCGATTTTGAGCGAGAGCACGGGCTTTGCGTCGCCGGAGTGCTGCTTGATCTCTATGGTACGGGTCTCGTCCATGGAGACTGTGACCTTGGTACGACGGGTGGGTTTGGAAGAATAGACGGGCGTTTTGCCGCTGCCGAGATGGCTGGTGCGCTTGCCAAAGGGGAAGAGTGGGCCGAGGTCTAGGTCGAGGGCTTCTGCGATGCGCAAAAAGGTCGCTAAGGTAACTCCGCGCTCACCTTTCACAAAACGGCTCAGAACGCTCTGGTCCAGCCCAAATTCATGACAAAATAGCTCTACGGAGCGGTGCTTGGCCAGAATCTCCTGGTGGATCACACTACGAAGCAAGGCCAAATTTGCAGGATCTTTCTTGGGCATGCATGGCAAGATAGTGGAACAGGAGCCAGGCCTCGAAGTCATTTGACAAATGAAATGACTAAATTGTCATCTGACATTTTAAGTGCTTGGGGATGTCTTTTGACAGGAATCCCCGAATTCCCTGGACAGTTGCGGAGACAATATGACTCATACACTCTCAAAACTTTGCACACCTCGCCATACCGTTTTTGAGCGGGACCGTCGCGCTGAAGTATTGAATCTCGATAACTTCCTGGATGAAAAAATCAAGGGAGAGGACTTCTTCCGTGAAAATTATTTCACCACGGGTATGGCCACATTGGTGGAGCGGGCGTTGCGTCATCTGGGTGGCGGTCAAGCAGAGTCTTCTGTATTTCAATTATCGCAGGCGATGGGTGGTGGTAAAACCCATAGCATGATCTCCTTAGGTTTGCTTGCACGCGATCCTGCCTTGCGCAAGAAAATCCTTGGTGATAAAGACCCCGCACCACAACTTGGCAAGGTCAAAGTCGTGGGCTACAATGGCCGAAAAACCGATTATCCTCTTGGCATCTGGGGCTATATCGCAGAACAGTTGGGCCGCAAAGATCAATTCAAGGCATATTACCAACCACTATCAGCGCCAGGTCCACAGGCATGGAAGGAATTGCTTCTCGGTCAACCTACAATTATTTTGCTCGATGAACTTCCCCCTTACATGGATAATGCACGCTCCGTTGCCATTGGCAATGCAGATCTTTCTGTTGTAACAACAACAGCGCTCTCCAATTTGTTGGTTGCTGTGAGTGAGATGGATTCTGTTTGCGTCATTATCAGTGACCTTGGTGGTGGCAATTATCAGCAAGGCAGTGACTTGTTGCAAAAGTCATTATCGAATCTGAAGAATGAAACCAAACGCATTGCTGTACCTATCACACCTGTGAATCCACAAGGGGATGAACTCTTTCACATTTTACGCTGCAGACTCTTTGACAAGTTGCCCGATGAAACTGTGATCGCCCAAATTGCAAGCGGGTATCGACAATCCCATGCGGATGCGGTGAAGATGGGTTTGACAAGCACTTCATCGGATGCGGTTTACCAGCAATGTGTCGATAGCTACCCATTTCATTATTCATGGCGCGAACTGGTAGGCCGCTTCAAGGAGAATGAGGGTTTTCAGCAAACGCGTGGTGTGATTCGCTTAATGCAAATGGTCGTGGCTAATCTATGGAACACAAAGCGCCATGATAAGCGTTCCATGATTCACCCCTACGATCTAGATCTGAATGATCCAGAAATTGGTTCAGAAATTCGAGCCATCAATCCAAGCCTTTCCGAAGCAATTGCCCATGATATTTCCCATCAAGGAAATGCAGAGGCAGAACAGGTAGATCACAAGAATGGCAACCAAGATGCCACAGATGTGTCTCGTCTAATTTTATTGGCTTCGCTCTCGACAACTGCGGGTTCCATTGCTGGCTTGCGTGAATTCGAACTCTATAACTACTTGCAATGCCCAGGTCGTGATTTATCGAGCATCAAAAATTCTGTGTTAGATGTACTTGATTTGCGTGCATGGTATCTGCATCGCTCTCAAGATGAGCGTTTATTCTATAAGAATCAACAAAACCTCGCCGCAAAACTTCGCTCCACAGCGCAAGGTTTGCATGAACAAACTGTTGGCAAAGAACTCCGCAAATTTTTAACAGACCGCTTTGAACCAAGTGTCCGTGATTTGTATCAAAATCTGCGAGTCATGCCTGCCTTTGATGAAGTGCAACTGGAATTAGATAAAGTATCCCTTGTGCTTGCAGAACCTTCGGGTGGAACCAATGGTTTGCCTTTATCTGCTGAATGGCAAGCATGGTGGCAACAGCAAAATTTCAAGAATCGCATAATCTTTTTGACGGGTTCAAAAATGGTGATGCGCAGTGTGCAAGACTCCGCGCGGCAATACAGAGCTTTGCAAGCCATTGAAGATGAACTTCGTGCAGAAAATACACCATCAAATGATCCGCAGTGGAAGGCTCTTGATTCACTCAAAGATCGCATTCTGATTCAGTTTACAGCCTCATTGACTCAAGCTTTTGACTCTGTGGTGTATCCGAGCATGAATGGTGCATTACGGTCTTCGAGCATCAATCTGGAATTCAAAGGCAATGCATGGAATGGTGAAGAAGCCCTTCGCAAAACCTTGCAGGACGCGCAAAAGTTTACAGTAGATGTAACGTCGGAAGTCTTTAGACAAAAGGCGGAACAGCGCTTATTCCCCAGTCAAAGTCAAACAGCGCAATGGCAAGAGATCAAGCGGGAAGCAGCAACCAAAACAGAATGGTCTTTCCATGCGCCCAGGGCTTTGGATGACTTGAAAGCGCGCTGCATCGATCGCGACTTCTGGCGAGAAGAAGGGGCTTATGTTCGGCGTGGGCCATTCCCCAAACAGAATACTTCGGTCTCTGTTAAGGTTTCTTCGATATCGGAAAGTGGGATCCACTATTTGCGTATTGAACCTTTGCATGGCGACAAGGTGTACTTTGAAAAGGGCAACAACAATCCAACGGAAGCGAGTTCTCTGGTAGAAAATTGCCAGATGTTTGAAGCCAAGGGCTTGCGCTACCGTTTCCTTTGTGTGGATAGCCAAGGGCAGCACCCAACGGGTGATGTTAAGGAGTGGTTGGGTTCACTCAAACTCAAATACGAGTTCGACTCTCAAACCCGTAAAGTGACTCTAAAAAGTAGCCCCGCTGGTGAAATCCGCTATTCCACTGATGGCTCATCTCCCGAGCATGGGGCCATTTATGATTCTTCCTTCAAGGTTCCCGATAAATGCGTAGTGGTTCTCGCCTATGCGGAATCTGAAGGCATACGCTCGGAAGAAGTCAAAATTGACATTCCACCGCTTGGAGAAAAAACACAATTCCAAGTGGATCACAAGTCGCCATGTGCTTGGACTCGCTATCACAAGCTAGATGATAACGGCGCCGTATGGGCCTTTGTAGATCGCATCACAAAATGCAAAGGTATAGTACATGATTTAAGCCTCGATGCCGAGAGTGCGAGCGGTGAACAGACATTGTCCTTTTCAGGTTCTCTGCCTGCGGGTTATACCGATGAGCAATTGAAAAATATACTGAATCAAATGACTGCGTTGACGGGTTCAGGGAGCCTTCGATTACAGTGTCAGCGCATAGAATTTGCAGTTGGTCAGAATCTGTTGGATTGGATTCATGAAACGGATGTTCCTCTAGTTGCTTCTGAAGTGAAGCAAGGATAGGAGGTTGCATGGCAGTTGCAAAAACAAAAAGCAAAACCGTTCGGCGTTGTCTTGGATTAGGCTTTCAGCCTGATGAAGCTCGGCATGGATTCTTATTGGAGCTACCTGCAAGCACTTCAGACTCCGCTTGGGTAATGATCTCGGAACACCGTGATTGGATTCTGGATGGGGATGAATGGAAAGCGCCCCCACGGTCACCAGAAGACCCAAGTTTGCGAGTGCTGATGGAGCGTAAGCGTTGGGATGAAATTGCTCAACCCTTTTGGGATGAGGCGAGTCGGCGTTTAAAGAGTAGTGGATTCGCGGTACCTCGACGCCCAAGCAAGGGGCAAGTCCCCTTGCACGCAAG
Source organism: uncultured Fibrobacterota bacterium (assembly GCA_903876665.1). Taxonomy (GTDB): domain Bacteria; phylum Fibrobacterota; class Fibrobacteria; order Fibrobacterales; family Fibrobacteraceae; genus CAIRAY01. Next base: position 10,685 of record CAIRAY010000121.1, read on the forward strand.
TCTCGGAAAGGAGCTTTGTGTGCTATGCTGGTCTATTGAATCCGCTGACACCGCATTAATACCCGAAGCCGTGCGTAATTGGGAAGGCCTAGCCCCAGAAGAACGTTGGTGGCTGTACACCATGACCGCTGCAGCTACAGGGCAAGCGCAGCAAAAGAATCATGGTTGGCGTAAGGCGCTTCGCTTTGCGCTTACCGAAAATCCATTGATCAAGGGCGAGGGTCTTTCACCCCGCGACCGCAAACAATTGCTAGAGCACTCCCAAACGAGTTTGTTCTAAGGAACTTCATGACCCAGATTTCGAATCCGACCTTTATTGAAACCCAGTTCCCAATCGCCTTGCTTTCTGCGGAAAGCTACAAGGAGCGTAAATCCGTTTCGGGGCAAACCCTTACGGGCCTTGGCAAATGGTGGGGTCGCAAACCGTTGATACTCGTACGTGCCTGTATCTTGGGCATGCTCATGCCTGCGAGTGCTGATGCAAAAAAGGATAGAGAAGTCTTTTTGAAATTGTTGACCATGGATCGCAATGGACTCTGGCGCCGTCGCAAAGGGGTGATTCCTGATAAAGAGCTCCTCGCCAAAGCACCCCAGTTCCTGGATGCATGGAAATCTGCAGATAAAGAGGCTAAGGAAGAACTCCGCGAAGAAATTTGGGACTCCCTTTCCGATGACGACAAATCGGCACTTGAAGCAGCTCGGCGCTTTGGCCTAAACCGGGCAGAATTTGATGCTTTGCCCTATGAAGAAAAGTTGAATGTCTGTGTGCGTCCAGAACACATGGATGGGCCCGATGCCGAAGCATGGGATGATATCAATGCGCACTTGCAAACCAATGCACGCAGTTTGACCGAACTCACCGAACAGCTCGGACAAAAACGCTTTGGACATCGTCCCAAGGTGGGGGATTGCTTCGCGGGTGGTGGTAGCATTCCATTTGAGGCTGCACGCCTTGGTTGTGAGTCATTTGGGAGTGACTTGAATCCCGTTGCCGCGCTATTGACATGGGCTGGACTGAATTTGGTCGGTGGCGGTAAAGAGGTGCAGAAGCGCGTGCGTGAAGCACAGCAAAAGGCATTCGCACAAACAGAAGCACAAGTTGAGGAATGGGGCATCGAGCGCAGCGAAGAAGGCTGGCGCGCCGAAGCGTACCTATACTGTGTCGAAGTAACACCACCTGGTTGTGACTATGCCATACCATTGAGCCCGAGTTGGGTGGTAGGGGAAAAATTCAAGGTCTGTGGCGTACTACGTAAACCTGCGAAAGACGCCCGGATTTCCATAGACATCATTGAACAAGCCAATGATACGATTTGGAATGCCGCCAAAAGTGGAAGCACAGGTACTGTTAAAGAATCTCGAGTGGTGGATCCATTTGATTCCTCTCGTAGTTGGAGTGTGGAGAGTTTACGAGGCCCTCAAGGCTTGCGTTTATGGGAAAAAAGTGACATTGTTCCACGTGCCGACGATGTGTTTCAGGAGCGGCTCTATTGCATTCGTTGGCGTAAGCCCGATGGCACTCGAGTGTACCGGGCGCCTACTGATTTTGATTTACGAAATGAAGCTAAAGTTCTTTCATTGCTTCAGGAACGGATTAAAAAATGGCAAGAGATGGGTTATGTGCCCACGATGAAAATTGAAAGTGGATACAATACAGATCAACCTATTAGAGAACGTGGATGGACACACTGGCAACATTTGTTCTCAGCTCGGCAGTTACTTATTAACGGCACTGCAATTTCACAGTTTAAGGAAAATGGGTTCCAACAAATTGAATCGAGTGTTTTACTTTTGCTTGAAGGACGCATAGTAAATAACAATTCTCGATTATCACGCTGGAAAACAAAGCAAAGTGGTGGTATTGGCGGGATTATGGATGTATTTAGTAATCAAGCGCTAAATACTCTCTTTAATTATTCTGCAAGGTCTATTGAAACGCTTAGATCGCTACCTTTTGATCCACCTGAGAATAATATTGGAAGTAGTTTCTGTGTAGAGGTCTCGGACGCCCGCTCCATTACTACCACCAATGATATCTGGATAACAGATCCACCTTATGCAGATGCTGTCAATTACCATGAGCTTGCAGACTTTTTCTTGGCATGGTATGAAAAGCTTTTGCCCAAGGCATTCCCGGAGTGGATTCCCGATGGTCGCAAGGCTTTGGCAGTGCGCGGCACGGGCGATGATTTCAAGCGCAGTATGGTCGATGTCTATAAGAACCTCGTTCGCCACATGCCCGACAATGGTTTGCAAATGGTGCAGTTTACTCATCAGAACCCCGCGGTATGGGCTGATTTGGGTATGATCCTCTGGGCTGCAGGCCTACGAGTCACTGCAGCTTGGACAGTCGCTACCGAAACTCCAGCGGGTGGAATCAAAAAAGGTAATTACGTACAAGGTACCGTGTTGCTTGTATTACGCAAACGACTCAGCACCGAAAATGCATTCTTAGACGAACTCTACCCCATGGTCGAAGACGAGGTTCGTGCGCAAATCGATTCCATGCGTGCCCTCGATGATAACGGCGAACCCAACTTTGGGGATAGTGACTATCAATTAGCCGCCTACGCAGCAGCTTTGCGTGTGCTGACTCAATACAAGACCATCGATGGCCAAGATGTTGGGCATGAATTATTCCGCGCAAGCGCAGAACCAACAGGCAAAGGCAAGCGCAAAGCCGTGGTTGAAAAATCCCGCTTTGAACAAGTGATCGACCGTGCAATCACCATTGCCTGTGATTATCTGGTTCCTCGTGGCTTGGAAGATGCCTGGCGCTATCTGGGTGCCTATGAGCGTTTGTATCTGCGGAGTCTAGATGTAGAGAGCCGTGGGGAACATCGCCAAGGTGTTTATAATGAACTCGCCCGTGGCTTTGGTGTGCAAGAGTATAAGTCCATTTTACAAAGCGACAAGGCCAACGGCATTCGAATCAAAACCGCATCCGATTTTGGCAAACGCGAGCTCAGCGCTATAGGTGCAGAGGGCTTTGCGGGAACAATGCTTCGTCAGTTGTTGTTTGCAGTGCATGTGGCCCATGCCGAGGAATCTCCTGAACCAGCAATGCGTTACTTGAAAGATGAACTCAAGGAATACTGGGCTGTGCGACTGCGCTTGGTGGCGTTGCTTGACTGGCTGGTTCCTTTGGCGCAGATTAACTGCATGTCGCATTGGAAAACGGATGCCGATGCTGCACGATTGCTGGCCGGTCGTCTCCGCATGGATCACGGGTAATTATGGCCCTGGAGCGCTACTCATCGCGGAGAACACCACTCGGTTCCACAGTGTTGCAATCCAAATTGCGCGGTGCAGTATCCTATGATCGAATCGCCGGTTTCTTTCGTTCCAGTTTGCTCGAAGTTGCTGGCGAAGAACTGGAATCGATTTCAGGGCCTGTGCGAATCTTGTGCAATTCTGATCTCGATAGCGATGATGTGAAAACCGCACAAGCAGCGGCCTCTGCATTGCGCAGGGAATGGTGCGAAGGCGAACCCGAAAAACTCCCAGATGCCGCCCACCCCCGTTTACAAAGGCTCTATGAGTTTTTGCGCAGTGGAAAACTCCAAGTCAAAGTTCTCCCCGATGATGTCTTTGGCTTAGTGCATGGGAAAGCGGGCGTAATCCGTTATGCGGATCACCCTGCCATATGTTTTCTTGGCAGTGTGAATGAAAGTCGCACGGCATGGACTCGCAATTATGAATTGCTTTGGGAAGACGATAGCCCCGAGTCCATTCAATGGGTGCAAGAAGAATTTGATGCTTTATGGCATCATCCTGAATCGGTAGATCTTGCCTGTTGCCCCTTTATCGTGCAAGACTTAAAGCGCATTGTGGAACGCAAGGTGATTCCTATTGCAGATTGGAAAAAAGACCCTACACCTGCAGCGGTGGTGGTGGAAAGTCCAGTGTATCGCAAAGAACAAGGACTATGGCCACATCAGAAATATTTTGCGAAGCTCGCCATGGAACGACATCGCTTGGGTGGAGCGCGCCTAGTGCTTGCAGACCAAGTGGGTCTTGGAAAAACCGTACAGCTTGCCATGGCCGCCATGCTTATGGCTCTCGAAGATTCAGGGCCAATACTCGTGCTTGCTCCCAAAACCTTGCTCCGTCAATGGCAGGGTGAACTGATGGAATTATTGCACCTTCCATCTGCTCGTTGGGATGCGGGCTCATGGATCGATGAAAATGATGTTGAACATCCTACTGAAGGGCTCGCAGGTCTGCAATCATGCCCAAGGCGTATTGGCTTAGTATCCCAGGGAATTATTACCAGAGGTCGCGAAGAAGTTTGGAATGCGCTTTTGAGCCAAAAGTACCTCTGTGTCATTGTGGATGAAGCACATCGCATACGCAGAGAAAAGATACCGCGCATTGACGCCGGTGCCGATGAAGTCAATGCCAAGGCGAATCCCAAACGCTTAATGGAATTCATGCTCCAGATAGCCCCTCGCACGAAAAGCCTTCTACTCGCTACCGCAACGCCAGTGCAATTGCATCCACTCGAAGCCTGGGACTTGCTGCATGTGTTAAGTCAAGGAAACCCCGCAGTACTTGGTGGTGATACACATACGAGCCCTTGGTGGCGTGCTGAAGAATGCCTGTCTGTATCTATGAATGAGCGTGGTTTGCCCCAAGATCCACGGGACGCTTGGAGCTATGTTCGCGATCCCTTACCCCCATCAATAGAAGATCCCATTCTTAAAAAGATTCGGGAACGATTGAATTTGCCTGACACAATTTGGCGTGCATTGCCGGAGTCCTATCAGGAATTGCCCGTAGCATGGCGTCGGAATAGTATTGAGCCTGAGTGGCTTCCGCAGTATGGTGTAACCCATAATCCAATGTTACGGTGCATTGTTCGTCGTACGCGCAGCTACCTAGAATCGACCATTAACCCCAACACCAAAGAACCCTATTTGCCTCCTGTGGCAGTTCGTCTTTTTGGAGAAGGGGCAACAGACTCATTAGTGCTTGGTACATATCTCTCGGAGGCCTATCATGAAGCAGAAAAATTCTGCGAACTTTTAGCCGGGCGCGTCACGAGTGCTGGATTCTTCAAAACTCTTCTATTGCGCCGTTTAGGGAGTTCCATCGAAGCAGGAAAAAACACTCTCACTAAACTACTAAACCATGTTTCATTTAAAGAAGAAGAACTTGATGAAGATGATGAAGACATGGAGGAAGAATCTGATTATTCCTCTGCGAATGCCTCCAACATTTTTCGTGATTTTACACCAGAGGAAAAAAAGCACTTAAGGCGTTGTCGGGATATTCTCGTTGCAGGTTCGGAAGAAGATCCGAAGATGGAACGCGTCCTGCATTTCTTGCTTTATGGTGATTCTTCTTCGAATAATGAACCATGGGCTGACCGGGGATGTATTCTATTTTCGCAATACTTTGATACCGTGCAATGGGTAGGTGCAAGACTTGCAGTGCATCCCAATTTTGTGGATCAGCCAATAGGGCTGTATGCGGGAAGTGGACGTTCTGGGATTTGGCGTCTAGGAGAATTCAAAAAGTGCGCTCGTGAAACCATCAAAGAAATGGTTCGCGATGGTCGCTTGCGATTGGTGCTCGGTACAGACGCCGCTTCGGAAGGCTTAAATTTTCAAAAGCTCGGAACCTTGATCCATATTGACTTGCCATGGAATCCAACGCGCTTGGAGCAGCGAAAAGGTCGTATCCAGCGTATTGGACAAACTTACCCTGAAGTATGGATTGCGAATCTTCGCTATCGTGGCTCCGTTGAAGATCGTGTACATGAGTTGCTCTCGCAACGTTTGCAAGCTATTCATGACCTATTTGGTCAGATCCCAGACACCCTAAAAGATGTCTGGGTGGACGTTGCCATTGGGAAACAAGAAAAGGCTAAGAATCTAATTGATAGCGAGACCCAATTGCGATCAAATCCCTTTGATGCCAAGTACAGCAAGGTGGATGACGTGGACTGGGAAAGCTGTGCGAATGTGATCGATCCAGCAGAGGTTCTGGCCTTGATGAAATGTGGTTGGGATAAATAGGCAGGTCCGGCATTTGATTTTAAATCGTCTAACCCTCATGGGAACGGAATCCTCCGTCCCAACATAGCTGAGGGCGAACATGGGTTCTGGAAAGCACACAACAGGGGTTATTTTGTTTGATCGGGTCAGCAGCATTCTGGAACTGGCGCGGGGCAAGGTCCTGCGTACTGTTAATCAGCAGATGGTGCTTGCCTATGGGCTTATTGGGCGTGAGATTGTGCTCGAAATCCAGCAGGGAGCGAAACGGGCCGAATACGGGAATCGGGTGATCCGGGAGCTTTCTGAAAAACTGACCAACAAGTATGGGCCTGGCTATTCTGTGGCAAGTTTGAAAGGTTTTCGACAGTTTTATGTTGCCTTTTCTGATCGATTTCCACAAATACCTCAAATACGCTACAGCAGTGGTAGCCAATTTGAGGTTTTTGAATCTGAAGGCCACTTTTCTGACCGCCTTGGCTGGTCACACTACCGAGCGCTCATGCGGATTCCCAAACCCGAGGCTCGCCTCTACTATGAACAAGAAGCCATCGCCTGTGGCTGGATCGTTGAGGAACTGCAACGTCAAATCCACACATTCACATTCGAGCGACTGCAGGCAAACCAGCAGAAACCGGTGGTAACTCAGTCAGTCCCACCTGTCTTGGCAATTCCAAAGGCACTTTCACCACGCGAAGTGTTCAAGTCTCCTAGTATTCTCGAATTCCTTACGCTTCCCGATTTGCCCCTTTTGCACGAAAATCAACTGGAGCAAGCGGTCATAGACAACCTCCAGGGATTCCTTCTTGAACTTGGCAAAGGCTTTGCCTTCGTAGCTCGGCAAAAACAACTTCGCTTCGAAGATCAACTCTACTATGTGGACCTGGTCTTTTACAACTACTTACTCAAATGCTTTGTGCTCATTGATTTGAAAATTGGAGAGATCTCACATCAAGACGTAGGCCAGATGGATGGCTATGTGCGCCTCTTTGAAGACCAACATCGGATCATTGGAGATAACCCTACAATTGGCCTGATTCTCTGCTCGGCAAAAAATCATGCCGTGGCAAAATATTCCGTACTGAGCGAAAACCAGCAACTCTTTGCCTCCCAGTACCTTCTCTACCTTCCTTCGGAAAAAGAGTTGGAGCAGCAAATTCAAAAAAACCGACTGCAGTGGGAATACCGCAGAAATGAAAATTCACAACACCAGGAGCCATCCAAGCATGAAACGAACCACCCCAAATAACCTCGTCCTCCTATTGTCCTTAGCGGCAACACTTACCTGGGCGCAAACGCCAAAACCGCAAGTCGCGGTAATGACATTCACCGGGGACAAAAGCTCCACCCCCGAACAGCTAGAAGCCATCACCGAGCGCTTTCAGGCAGAGCTTCTTGGGACCCAGCAATTTGTGATTCTAAATCGTTCTCAAATCGACGGAATTCTGAGGGAGCAGGGATTTCAACAAAGTGGAGCATGCAACTCCGAAGAATGCCAGGTGAAAATCGGGCAACTACTTGGAGTAGACAAACTCATTTCGGGAAAGGTGGTAACTTTTGGCGAAGTATATGCATTCAACATTAGCTACCTCAATGTTGGAACTGGCGTAGTCGAAAAAGCATTTTCCCTTGAAATTAAAGGCGCACTGATCGATGTTCTTTCAACTGGATGCAAACAGGCCGCAGACAAACTCGCCTTCAGCAATAAACCCGCATCAAAAACGAAATCGACCAAGGTCAAGGTAATTCCCTTAATCCCGGTGGGTGCTAAGACAACAAATTGGAAATGGATTGCCGTTACCATGGATATCCTCGGCGCAAGTGCACTCGGTTATGGACTGTACCAGGAATCGCAGGTGAAATCAGCGAATGACGCTTACGACAATTTACCGGCACAACGAACCGAAACGACTTACGGCAATGCCTGGCAAAAGGTAACCGACGCCAAGTTTTCGCGTAATGTTGGTTACGGAATCGGCGCGGCATTATTGACTAGTGGAATCACATTGCACTTTGCGTTTTAAGAGGGGGAGATTATGAAGAATATGAAATTGAAATTTGCTTTGGCGGGTTCCCTGGCTATGATATTGCTTAGCTGCAGTACTCCGGAACGGGACAATGTCTTTGACCCAGGTAGCCCAGATTACAAGGCAAGCCTGAGTAGTGTTGCGGGCAGTTCCGGTGGTGGGACTTCGGAAGGGGTTTCATCTATTGGTGGCTCTTCGGGAACAACATCTAGTGTAGTCCTATCATCAGAGGGCATTAGCTCATCATCAAGTGTCGAGTCATCAAGTAGTAGTAATATCGCGGTGAATATCAATACTGTCATTGGCCTGGATGCCAATACAATAGGACTCTGGAAGTTTGATGAAGGATCAGGAGCATCCATTGCAAATGCTGCGGGTGGTTCTGCAGGAACTTTGAATGGAGGATACAGTTGGATTAATGGTGTATTTGGAAAAGGAGTTCAATTCAATGGTTTGTCTGGCTATGCCAACTTGAATTTTAACCCACCCTGGTGAAGAGCGTCACAATTCAACTAATTTCTGTCACCTGGGAAGGAAGAATACCCAGAAAACTGGGGAATTTGTCGATGACATAGCCCTTTAGGTATGCGCGCGCACTGCCATGTGCCCCTTGGTTTCTTCCATTTCTAGAGGGTGCCACCTCTGGACATTGAAAACCAATTCAACACCCATTACATACAAACACCGTATGTTCATCCAGAGGTATTGCATGGGTGCCACGGTTAACTTATCATTTGACGAAGACTTCCTGGCACGGATTGACCGCCAAGCCGAGCAGGATTCCCGCCTTCGCGGGAATGACAATGAAATGTCGCAATACCAGTGACGACGTTAGTAACAACCCCTCTTAGTACGTCTCGGTGTTCCAGCGACCTTGGGCTTTGAAGGCCGCCTTCAGCTCTTCCCAGTTGCGGCCATTGCGCTCGGCATGATTGCGAAACACCTCTTCCACTCCCGCTTCCATGGCCTTCATGCCACAGAGGTAGAAGGAGAAGTTACCCTCGTCGATCATGGCACAGATTTCTTCCTGGTTGGCGTGAACCTGGTCTTGCACATAACCTCTAGGAGTTCCCGTTTCGGCATGGGAGAATGCATTGAAGGCTTCGAAGGTTTCCTGGGACATATATTGACCGATGTCATCATTTTTGCGATTCATGTAAATGCTTTCCATGCCGTTGCGGGCGCCGAAAAACAGGCGGACCTGACCGTTCCAATGCTTTTTGTCGCGGTAGATGCGCTGGATGAAGGAGCGGAAGGGCGCAATGCCGGTACCTGCCGCGACCAAAATCAAATTGACCGAATCGTCCTGGGGAAGCAGGAAGGTTCTCCCCGTAGGCCCCATGACAGAAACCGCTTCGCCTACTTGCAGGTCGCACAAATAGTTTGAGGCGACTCCACGAACGTCCTGGCCCTCTTCATTCTGATAAATGACCCGTTTTACACACAAAGTCACGGTCTGGGAGCAACCAAACTCTCCCGTACGGGAGCTGGCGATGGAATAGAGGCGCACCCGGTGGGGGCGGCCATCTTCCTGAATCCCTGGGGGGATCACTCCAAGAGACTGTCCTTCAATGTACTGAATCCCAGAATCCGAAAGATCCAGCACAATGTTGCGAATGTCTACGGAGGAGCCTTCTTCGGTGAGATGCTCATTGACAATCACTCGCGCCATAAACGGGGCGTTGGGCTTGTAGGTTTTCGCAGAGTTGGGAATCTCGTATTTGACGAGTTTCAGAGTGGGCAAATTGAGTTGGTCATTCGACATGGGATACCCGTTTTGTTTGTTATTTGTATTAGCAATATATAATATACTAGCGTCCTCCGGCAATCCACCCCATGAAGCGGGGAACCCGACCTTGTAACCACCCAAAGGCCCAAGTACAAACAAGGATCACCAGAATTGGATGCGCGAAATAGACCAAAAGGACCCAAAGGTCCCCCTGTGGTCGTAGCAAAATATAGGCACTTTTGCGAAGTAACATCAACAAGGGCTCATGGCTGGCATACAAGAAGAAGCTCGCGGGCGCCAGAGCCAATAGAGCTGCCTTGACCCGGGCGTTCGCAACGGCAAAGCGGGTAGCCGAAAATAGCCAAGGCACTCCGAGCAGGATCCCCAAATGATGAACTTGCCCCGACCAGCTGGTGGGCTTGAGGGCCACATCAAAGGCAAGCACAGCCCCATAAGTGGGAAGCAAAATCCACCAGAAGCGATCTATGCGGCGCAAGTCAAAATGACGCAGCCCTAAATATCCACCTAAGGAAAAAAAGAACAATCCCGGCGCATCGGGAATCCGGATAGGCCAAAATTGTCCTAACCAAAGGAACCCCATCCCCAACAGAAATGGGATGGGAATAAGGCGCAGCACCCAATAGATCAAAGGAGAAAGAAATACCAGGACGATCAAATTACGCACAAACCAAAACTGGTAGGCAATGGGCGCATGGGTAATTCCCAGAATGGCATTCACATAATTAAAGGGCGTATATTGACGAATGGGATAGGATTCCGCAAAGAATTCACGCAAACCGGAATTTTGCGCGATACCAATGAAAACGAGTACGACCACATTCCAAAAAAGAAATGGCACCAGCAATGTGCGAACGCGAGCCCGGAATTTACGCACAAACTCATCTTGAGAAAAACGGGTCCCGTTTACATTCCAAAAAAACAATAGGCCCGAGATAAAAAACAGCATGGGCACAGGAATCCGGAACAACCCTTCGGAAAGCAGGTTGCGCACCACAATGGAGATGAGGCCTGGCTCTGGAGTCCCCAGGGTTTCCCCCAGCCACTTCACCACAACCGGAAAAGCATGGATAAACACCACACCCACAATCAGCGGAAAACGCAGAATTTCAATGCGGTCGGAAACATCCTGCGGAAGCCGAGGTGCCGCAAGACTCATCTGGGCACAAAGCTAATCAGGGTTTCGAGGTTTGCCGTTCCGGCAAAAAGGTCTAGCGGGCAAATGCGGTCGACCTTGTAGCCACTGGCGACCCAGTCGCGCACGGCAGGGGCGATTTCGTCGGTGCCGCAGCAAATCTGCAGAACCCGACGTGGCTTGCGCTGGGCCAACACCTTGATGACACCCGGATCCGCACCCTGGCGTGGAGGATCCAGCAGGATCACTTCGGTCAAGGTCGGCGAAACCGGTGGAAGGGACATGACCAGCATTTCACCAGTAATGCGGGCGGAAACAAAGCGAAACTTGGAGCCCAAGCCCAAAAAGCGTACAGAATCTTTTGCCGTGGCAATAGAAGCTCCTTCAAGCTCCACGCCAAGGACTTCCTTGGCCTTGCGCCCTAATGCAAAACTGAACAATCCGTATCCGCAATACAAATCCAGCAGCCGGTCCGAAGACTTTACATCCAACATTTCACGGGCAGTTTGCACCATCAAGGGAACCATGGCCTCATTCACTTGGGAGAAAACCGTGGGCGGGTACTTGAGCTTCAAATCTTCAACGGCCAAGGTCAAAAGGCGCGGACCAAACAAGTGCTTTGCATCTAAACCATCATCGGGACGTTCGGCTTCCAAATAATAATCCGAGCGGGTCGGATCGAAATAGATCATGGCCGAAGTCACTCCGAAATTCAGCTCAGGCAACTTTTCGGTGAGCTGCTTGGCTTTGCGCACCACCGTCGCATCCAGCTTGCTGACATTCAAAATCACGCAGTGCGAAGTGTAGCCGCCTCGGATAATAATCCAATTGAGAGCCCGGGCCAGAGCCACATAGGCGGGCGTAGAAAGGCGGTCAAAAAGATACTCGTACAAACTATTGTGGTTGTCGGGCTCGAGGTTCGAAAACGCGCAGGTCCCCGGAGCACCCCGATCTGCAAAATCCAGAGACAAGCCCCTTTGCTCATTGTAAACCACACGCCGCTTGGTGGTGGTCCGGTACTTGCGTGGCATGGGGGCCGGAGTAATCGCCTCGGGCCTGCCCTCAAGCTTGGCCTGGGCCCAAAGCTCGGCAAAGGCCTGGTTTTTGAGCTGCAGCTCCTGCGAATAGAGCAAATTCGCCAGGGGTTCGGAACCATAGGGCGAATTGGGAAGGCGATCGAGGAGAAGTTGGGAGAAGGTCATGGGCAAAATATAGAACCATTGTGTATTTGGCAGAATTGGAACCTTTTACTACAACTGCTTTTATAGAAAACATTCAATTATGTTTACATTATGAAAAAGATCCTTTTTGTTCTTTTGCTGGCAAGATTTGGGTATTCAGCAAGCCTGAGCGATTCTCCAATTCGATTCACCCAGTGGAACGCCATCGACTTGACCACACTTTCCAAAGGTGGCGGTGCCACGATCACGTTGCTCAATGAAGTCTCGAGATCAAGCGCTTTAGTTAAGTTTCCAGTACACAATAAGCCCTTCATCACGATACCTTTAAATGGGCTGAATTTGAATAATTCAGTTGGAATTGCGGTTCCGGTCACCAATACGGGTACAACGGAGCTGGTGATCCACGCCAATTTGGACAACAAAACCAACGTGGGCGGTATCGCCATCATCGCGCCCGGAGAAACGGATACAATAGGGGTCCTTTTTCGTCGTTCCTCCACTACAAAACCAGCCTACATGGATACCTACCTCAAGGGCATTATGGGATTGCCCGGTGGATATAACTCCTTCTGGGAAATGGTTGACCCTACAAACCTGCAGAGCCTCACGCTCTATGGGTTTCGCACCACCGTGGCCACCGAATTCAAACTCGGTACGGTCTATGGCTGGGGAAATTTTTCTTTTCCCTCCGAGGCTTTGCTGACGAGTTCGTTTTTTCCTTGGGTAGACCAGTATGGTCAATTCGCTCACGAATCCTGGAGTGGTAAGACAACTTCGGACCAGAGCTTAAGCAACGCCAATTCCGCAGAACTTTTGGATTTAGGCTCCCATGCCCCCCCAGGGGATTGGGATGAATTTCGTGGCTGGAAAAATGGCCCATCCTTTACCACAAAGGGGCATTTCTACACCGTGAAATATCAGGGAAAATGGTGGTTCGTCACTCCCACAGGGAAGCTCTTCTGGGCCTTCGGCGCTGATGTGGGCGCCTCCAACCCAACACTCACGCAAGGTCGCACGAATTGGTATCAAACCTTGCCAGCCACGGGCACAGCGGAAGCAGCCTTCTATGGCACATCTAATGGAGCCAAAACATTCGATTTTTCTCGTTGGAATCTATTGCGAAAATATGGTACCGACTGGCTGAATATTTTTAAACAACGAGTCTACGACCGTTATAAAAGCTGGGGTTTGAATTCCTTCGGTGGCTGGAGCGACGCATCCTTCAACACACCTACACTCAAGACCCCCTATTTTCAGGTCTCCTACATTTATCCCAATACGGTTTCTGTGAGCGATACTGCAGCATTCCGAGCGAAAATGAAAGGCCAGCTCTTAAAAATGAGCCCATTGAACGCGGACCCTTGGCTGGTGGGGGTTTTCGTGGGGAATGAATTACATTGGGAACTAATTGGCAGCGACAGTCTTCCCAGAATCGCCCACACCTTCTACAAGATCCTTTCCGAAGAATTCCGGATTGCTCTTCCCAACAAACTATTTCTCTGCGATCGCATGAATGTCAATATTGCAACGGTCAAAGATACGGCCTCAGCCTATTGCGATGTAGTTTCCTTCAATCGTTACGGATTCTCGGGAGTGGGGAACCTACTCACCCCGAATTCCAAGGATAAGCCCGTTATTATTGGGGAATTTCACTTTGGATCCGTAGAAGCGGGTGGAATTGGATGTGGCCTGATTGGAGCCGCTAGCCAAAAACATAAAGGGGAGTCCATGGAAGCCTACGTTCGCGAAATGCTACTGGAACCCTCGGTAATCGGAGTCTCTTGGTTTATTTTTCGGGATCAACCGATTACTGGACGTCCCTCGGATGGAGAAAATTTCAACATGGGTTTTGTGGATGTTGCCGACAGACCTTATCCTTATATGGTGAACGCCAGTCGGCGTATTGGACGCTCCCTTTTCGCCTACCGCTCCGATAGCATCTGGGATTCAGGCCCACTGGTACACACGATTTCGTCAAGCAGCTCCATGAAAAGTTCTTCCAGTCAGGGCCCTACAGGGATTTCGACAAAACCCCTTCCAGCTCAAAACCCCTTGCATAGCCACTTCTATGATTTGAATGGGAAACGGGTTCTTGGGAATAAATAGGGTATCGTTCCCTAGGTACACACACAAAAAACAGCCCATAGCAGGACGCTACGGGCTGTTTTGCGCTAAAAACTATCGATTAGGGTGCTGCCAATAAGGCGCAGTAATCGACGGGGGCCCCGTCATAGATATTGAAGGTTTGGCCATCGGAAACGCAGGTTGTGGCAGCGCCCTTGTCGCACTTGCTCACCACGACTCCACCGTTGGCTTCACATTCAGAGACTGTCGAGCCTTCCACGCAAATCAATTCCAGCTCCACATTGCAATTTACCGAACCAACTACGGGATCAACAACAGTGTCCGTCGGGTTTGGATCAACCACCGTATCGGTGGAATCCGGTTCGGGTTCGGGCTCTGGCTCTGGCTCCGGCTCCGGGGACTCCGCATTAGTCACCACATGGATGCTCGGGGCAAACTCGCTGGGGTTAACGGTCTTCACGCCAGCGGGGTCATCCACCGGATCTGCTGGAGCTGGATCGGAATAGCGGATGGAAGCAGGATTCTCGCTCGGCGTTCCTCCCATGGACGCACCACTTTGTGTGCAAGCAATGGCCAGAAGCGCCACAGAAGCCAATAGGATTAAGGGGGCTTCGGGATATCGTGTGGGTAGTCTAGGTATTTCCTAGCTTTTCTTGCATGAGAGATATTGACCTTTATGCCCAGATTCTTGGTGTTCAACTCCCCTGGAGTGTTGACTGCGTAGACTTCCTCAAGGAGAACAGGGA
>CAIRAY010000122.1 GCA_903876665.1 uncultured Fibrobacterota bacterium
CCAGCTCCCACGCGTCGATGAGCTTCTTTGCGAAGATATTCTTTAACATCTTTTTTGTGGTTGCGGCCGTCTTTGATGTTCATATCATTAATATAGAAAATATTTTAACGAAATGTCTACCTATATATGTACTAGGTAGTATGTATTTCCAGAATGCACTGGACTTCAATTTGTGCATGGGGGCTTCGGAATCCATGCGCCAGGGCTTTGTCCTATCCAATCCCCAGGATGCTGAACATGTGGTTAGCATGATCGGCGATTCGAGTGAATGCCACTCTGGAATGGATGCGACACGTAACGCAATTTACCGAAAGATTCCTGGAGTGAAAATTGTTCTGGATAATCGCGCAATTGCGATGACGGGCGCCCAAGCCTCGCCTACAAGCACCAATTTTCCCTTAGATCTCGTTAAGGCCCTGGAAGCAGAAGGAGCACGGGCCTTGCGAGTGGATGCATACGATCGCGATGCCGTCGAATGGGCATTGCTGGAAGCACTGCGTCTGGCAGGGGAAGGGATTTTTACCACTTTGGTTTTGGATGGTAGCTGTATTGAAGTGGTTGACCGGTCAAGCCGGTCCGGAACTGTAATGCAGGTCGATGCCGATCTGTGTGTTCAATGTGACTCCTGTAATATTTGCCCGGGGATCAATATCCCTTTTGGCGAGATTCCCCAATTTACGGACCTCTGTACTCAGTGTGGGAATGGGGTCGAGCTGTGCAAATCTTCCTGCCCTGTCCAAGCCATCTCGTCGGTTCCTCGCAATCCGACTGGGCCACGCCCCAAATTACCTACACACAAGCTCGATATCACCACGGCATCTCAGTCTCAAGAGCCCATTTTTCCTGATGCATTAAGAGTGGCTATTTGTGGGGTCGGGGGCCAAGGAAACCTATTTCTAGGAAAGGTTTTAACCCAAGTCATGCGCTCCACTTCATACTTTCGGAAGAATGTGATCAAGGGAGACGTTCATGGAATGGCGCAGAAAGGAGGTGCCGTTTGGTCCACCTTTGCCTGTGGGAACGTTCATTCTCCTCTTTTCGCTGCGGGAAGCGTTGATTATCTCGTGGCGATGGAACGGGGTGAATTGCTTCGACCCCAATTCCTACGATTTCTTAAACCAACGGGCATGATCATTTTAAATGATCATGCCATTTTGCCGACTGGACATGTTGCCGAAGATTATCCCCAACTATCGGCCATTTTAGATTCCATCATTTCATTTAAGAAAGTTGTTGTGCGGGCGAATGAAGTCGCACCTCGCAACGCCAATTCCGTAATGCTGGGTATACTCTCAACTCTCCCGCCCTTCCTTCAAATACCCACGGAGATATGGATTGAAGCGCTGAGAAGCCTTTCGCGAAACGATAACATTGCGCAGGGGAATGTTTTCGGCTTTCTCGAAGGTCGACAAATAACATTTGAATTTGAAACTACCTAAACCAAGGAATCCAATGCTTGATTCTGTCAGGAATCGCTTACAACCACACCATGGCCATCTTGGAGGGAAATCCTATTTTAAGATCGGAATTGCTCTGTTCTTTTATTTGTCATTTTTCCTACTGGCATTTCAAAGCATAGGAACTCAGGCCACTAGTTTTGCTTATGTCTTTATTGCATATATTTCTTGGTTCTATGGGATCAGATCAGGAATTTTTGCGGTCCTTTTTTGTGCCATATTCACTGTGGCAACATTTGGAACAACTCCACACGCCCAAATTGTTATTGGCGTGATTCTCTTTATTTTTGTATGCCTTGCCGTTGGCTTTGTGAGTCGTTTGTATGTAAAACTGAACAATACCGAAATTCTTCTGCGCCAGGAGCATGAAAAATCCGAGATGATTTTGCGGAATATTTTTCCCAAGACCATCGTGGAGCGCCTCAAAAATGGCGAGGTCCTGATTGCAGACAAATATCTTGACACCACAATACTTTTTAGTGACTTGGTGGGCTTTACCCATTTGACCAAAGTCATGCCCCCTCATGATCTCATCAACCTATTGAACAAGGTCATCACAGGCTTCGACCAGCTCTCGGAAAAACTGGGCATTGAAAAAATCAAAACCATCGGAGATGCCTATTTGGTCGTGTCTGGCCTTCCCGATGTAAACTCCAATCATGCGCCGGCCATTGTGCAAATGGCCCTCGAGATGCAAAAGTTTATTGCCGAATTCAACCGAGCCGAAAACACCAACCTGCAGATTCGCATCGGCATCCACAGTGGCGCTGTGATTGGCGGAATTATCGGACCCAAAAAATTCACTTTCGACCTTTGGGGCGACACCGTGAATTTTGCATCCCGCCTGGAATCTACCGGAGTCCCTGGCAAAATCCAGGTTTCCCAAGCCACTTACGAGCTGGTCAAAAACGCATTTCAGTTTGAAGCGGGCGAACCCTTCGAAATGAAGGGGCACGGCCTGGTGCAGACCTATTTTCTGGTCATCACATAAAGGAACAAATTTCGGCGATCAATGGCCGCTGGGTTTGATGATCAGGCTTTGGTATTGTTCGAGCAAACGATCCGCCAGAGTGGCAGGTTCTCCAAGCAGGCGCAGGGCCAGCGCAGCTGCTTCCAATGTGGATAGTTTGTCTGCACGGACTTGATTTCGCAAAGACGGATGGGCAGGGTTGAGACTAACCCGGTTGAGGCGAAGTAACCAGGAATTGCGCCACCAAAGGGTTTTTGCTTGTTTCCAAGAACCATCCAAAATAATGATACCCTTCAAGGGTGCCGCATCCACCTTTTCTTTGCCTTTGCGAAAAATCTCCAAAGGCTTCCCGCCTTCGTTTCCGGCCTTCAAATGCAACACACCCCAATCTCCGGGCTGTTCGTTTTCACCCAAGACCGCACGATGGTTTTGCCACGACAAACCCACCACCAGTGCAGATTCAGCCAACGACATGGTCAGAAGCTTGGCGGAATTGAACTGCTTCAGTTGCTCCTGGGGATGCTGTAAAACCACCACCTTGGTATGATTCTTCAGCACCTCAATTTTATCGCAGATGCATTGCTCTTTACGGCGCAGGCAGTTTGAGCAGGCAAGGCTCTTGGGAATTCGCTGGTCTTGGTGTTCCATCATGTTCCAAAGGTAGTAGAATATCCAGGCGACCGCAATTGCCCAAATCACCTTACAGAATCGACCCGGCGAGATGGGATTGGCTATTCCTTCACATAGCCTAAATACTTTCCACTATGAACAGGAGGCACTCACCCTATTTACAACATTATTGAAATATTGTACGAACTAACCGTCTTGCAAGATCACTTACGTATTCATCAAAGATGATAAATCACCGCTCAGCTGTATGCACCTGTTTCTATTTTCGAAGAAAGGCCTTGTCTGCGAATTCACTTGAACCCTGAAGCCAAATGATCAAAGCAGAACTAGGCAGTGCATAACGTAGATTAGGGGAAATGTCTGAATATCGGCAGATTCTCAAAGAATCAGACCAATATAGCCGCGCTCCTTTGGAGAGGCTTGTAATGCAGATCTGGGAGGACAGGTCAGCCTCTCGCTCGATGCCATTGGAACAACGATCACCTTTGATCCCTTCGATGGGGCTTAGATTGCAACTTTCCATGACAGTGAGATCAACAATTACTCTCATCGATAAATGAGCTTTCCATCCGGGAATGAATTCATTGCCCCCCGATAACAAGGAATACATCGGCCTATCCAAATTGAAAAAATAGGCAATCGAATGATTCCCCCAGATGGCAAGAGGACTTGATTGAACCGAGTGATTGAAAATGGAGTTATCGAGCTTCGCAATGGTGTCTAACAAATACACTCCGTTATCCATTACAATAACCCGAACACGGCTTGGCTTATCTACCGCATATTGCAAATTCAATGACTTTCGGGTGAAAATATCCAAAGGTGAAAACCGGTAGTCCTTTAGATCCTGACGATCCGAAAACTTACCCTGCATAGTGAACTGATAAGCCTCAAAAAATGAAAAACTCTTTGAATCGTAGTCAGGCAGGAACAGCCGATCGATAGCTACCTCCTGCTTGTTCCTGAATACCATGAGCAAATACCCAGATCCAACAAGGAACAAAACGACTACAAATCGAAAAAACGTAAACACCACCTAAAGCCGATAGAAAATGCCAACGGAAGGCAAGAAATAGTGCATCTTCAAATCCGTCTTCACCAGTTCTGAACTGTACTCTTTTGACCACGCAGTGCCTACTTCTGCATAAAAACCAATTTTTTCAAACAGGCGCGTATAGCCTATACCAAATCCGAAGGCTTGAAAAGGCATAAAAACAAATTCATTTTTGGAGGCATAGGACTTGGAGACTGCCGATGAATAGGATCCAACAGCATAGACGCGATGATTGACGGAGCCAAATGATTTTGACGCACTGAACGAAAATGGAATTGTCATGCTTCCATACGACGTATAGCTGAATGTAGACCCGTGGGCGAGTCCAAATTCAATATAGCGGGTATCAACAACCAAACCAATGATCCCTCGGGTTGAGCCAGGAGACGCCAAAAAGGGTCTAAGCTCGTTAGCAGAGCCCAATGAATAGAAAAAGAGGAAGGCAATGAATATGCTTCTCATTTATGGCTCCATGAATTGTATTCGGTCATGATATCATTACTACCTAGTCCCGATGATGTCATTGCCCTAAATTTCATTGTACCATGGTCAACACTGTGCATACTGACTACTGCATTTGGGATTTGGTGCTGAACATAGCCAAATCTAACTGGCATTTGAATGTAATTTATCCGATCTGCAATATTGTCGTGGAACCATGTGGCCAAACCAGCTAATTGAACTGTAGAAGCTTGATATTGAGATGGAATATTTTTGGTGACTCTCTTGATAGTCATAGCATTGTCATCATCAATTTTGCTTATCCAACTTTTATTCGTGCTGGCAGCCAAGGCATCAAAAAAGTTGGAGTTCACTCGTGGATCCCATGTGGATTCATTAAAAGAACCAGATATGGAAAAATTGAATGCAAAACTTTTTTCTTCGGTATAGGCACTCTTCCACTCGAGATCAGACGAAGAACCCTGTGGTCCGAACTGGGCGCATGAGTTAATTAGTGCAGTAACAAAACTCCCAAGATTAGGATCCTTGACCACATCTGAAATTTTTGAACACTCAAAATAGTAAGATCGAATTGAGATCCGGTCGGCATCAACCTCATACCAATAACTGCCAAATGGCCAATACTTCTCGCGATACTTATGAAACGAGGTCATTCCACCTGTAGATGCATAACCATATCCCCCAAAATTGTTCCAGCTTTCTCCAATCATCTTATAGTCTCCATTCTTAATTGTGACGCTGGAAGATGGCCAGCCACTTGCAGTCACAGCAACCTTTTGCAAACCCTTGCTTTCTACCGAATCATCACCGACATATACACAGTTTTCCTCAAGTGATTGTTGACTCAATACGGTATCAGACCCAACAACGATCGTCCCAAACTTCCAGTAGAGAGCTAGCAAATTGATTTTGCAAGAGTAATTAAGAGGATAGGGAATAGAATCGATGAAAAGAGAATCGACAAGACGATGCTCGATTAGATCAAGGTTCGAAACATAAGTTGCACTATCCATGCGGGTAGTTTGTGTTGCATAATTAACGCCAGCAACACTAACATCCCCTAGTTTAGCTTGTTTTGCCAGAACGCGCTTTATTCCAACGTCACTTCCAAAAATAAACGCGTTGTCCCTAATCCGGTCTTCACGCAGGACCTCAACTTCCTCCGGAGTTGTGGTCAATCCACAAGACAAAAGGAAAGCTGAAAGCCCAATGCTCAAGTATGCCTTAATATTCATAAAATCCTCAATAAGTTAAAGACGAATAATTGTTTTTTTTAAGATGCGTTTGTCGGATGGATACGGCTTGGTTTGGCCTGGCTTGACTTGACATCTCATTTTGACTCCTAAAAACTCGCGCTCAATCATAACAAAAGATTTTTCCACGGTCAATCCGAATATCAAGCGGTTTTTGTAAATTTTTTTTTTCATTGTTCGCAATGTGTGACCAATATCACAATAGGCTTGAGAAACACTGAAAAATCATCTAAACAAAATCCTGACCTTCTAGGGCTATTTAGATGCAATTGCCATTCGGAAACTATATGAAACACGGTGATTGACTTTGCCATCAAGGCCACGACCTGTGCACATCCTATTTGTCAGCCCCGCGCAGAGAGTAATTCAGTTGAACGGCATTGCATCTAATAGGCTCGGTTTATACTCCGCCTTGGAGTGTTACCCCCTCTGCAAATAATCCGATGAATATAATGAGGATATACCTATGCATGAATTTGTAGAACATCCGGAAGAAATCCCCGTGGAGATGAGTTCACAGGACTCAGAATGCCCTTGCGAATCGGATTCCAGATCGTTTTGGGGGCTTCGGGTTCGCTCCTTTGTTCCCGTCTTTGCCGACACCTCCATCGAGGTCAAATTCAGCCTGGGGAAGCGCAAGGTCCATGCTTCGGGCAAGGTCGTCCGGTGCGACCGCAAAGCCAAAGGCTATATGCTTTGGGTGCAATTTTCCAGCTTTGTGGATTGTCATAAGGCACGGCTTGCGGAACAGGCCTGCCACATGGAATCATGGCGCATGCACCAGGAGGCCCTAGGCAAACCGGTCGACACACAAAACGCCTATGCGGAATGGCTCACTCTTTATGCGGCAAGCTTCCCCGGTATAGAGATGGATTATTGATCCTTGAATACCTGCACCACAATGTCGTCCTCGTTTCCGCAGGATTTATCAGGGCCACAGCTTCGGAGGCAAAGCCAGCCCTTGACTTCGTCACCCCGGTAAGGAGTCCCAAAAACATCAACTCCAGCGGGCTTCCCGGAAGACAGGTTGAAGTTTTGGGTCAGCCAGGACGAGACATCTTCTGGCAAGCGCGGATTTTCGCCTTCAAGAACCTGATTGGTGAGATGGGCCTGCAAGGGGCTCAGGAAGCTGTTCATTTGCACCAGGGTTTCGGCCTTGGGCATCATTTTTTTCATTCCCGCAATCCGCGAGACAATCGCATCGGACTGTTTGTAAATCAGAAGTCCCACCAGGCCTAAACCGACCACCCGACCCAGGCCCATTAGAAGGCCCTCGCGCGCTGGTTCGCTAGGTCGGCAAGGACCTGCAAAAGGCCCGCCTGCATGACTTCGCCTTGCAACCATTCCGCTTCCCAGCGCCAGCAAAGGCAGTCCTCCTCGGCGGTGACCGTCGCCTTGCGGCTCCCGGTGGCCAGAAAGGCCATTTCACCGATGACAGAATCCGGACCAAGAGTTGCAAGCACTTTGCCTGTCTTTTCTATCCGCAATTTCCCCTTGACCAGAAGCGCCATCCAACGTTCGGGATCGCCCTCGTGAATGACCACCTCTCCAGCCACAAAATGACGTGGCATACCATGGGCGAGCCAATGCTCCTTATTGGCATGGGTCATTCCCGTTAAAACGGAACACCGGTCAAAGGCCTGCGCAACGAGCACAAAATCCTTGAGACGGGCACGAGCACTTTCGGAGAGAACCTCCGCTTCTTTTGCATCCAAACTCGCAGACACCACATCCTGGGTGGTCAGTACATCGGCCGTCCGGGGCTTCCCTTCCAAAAGCGCGATTTCTCCCACCGCACTTCCATCACGCACCGTAGCCCAATGAACCACATCGCCATTGGAATTGCGCCCCAAAACTTGCGCAGCTCCCGATTCAATCCAATGAAAAGTCCGATCCAACTCCCCATAGCGAATTAAAAAGGACCCTGGAGAAATGCGTCTCCAGACCCAAGGCAGATCGCCGAGCTCGGGCACATGGAGAATCATGGCACAATGGGTCTTCCAAGCCTGGGCCATTTCGGGAGATGGACTAAAAGTGACCACCTGACCCTTTCCGCGAAGACGCAAGGCATTGCGGAAAATATTGGCCAAAACCCACAAGGTCCACAACACCCAAATTGCCTGAAGCACATTAAGGCTCATGGTCCAAAGAATAGACGTGAACCCACTTAGGGGAACCAAATCCGAGAGGAATTCAAGCGCCGCAGTAACTCCATAAGCCCACACAAAGGTGGAAAGGCCTCCGAGTGCCACGATCCAGCCACCCTTGGAAACGATGGCCTGCCCTAAAGGGAGAAACCTTGCTGCGATGGCTAGGCGTAGAGTTCCTGGCCAATCTTCCGAATGGCTGATTCTTGAAAACGCCACACTGACTGGGCCGTGAATCAAGGGGCACGCCCGAACCGTGAAAACTAAAAACGAGGACAACAAAACCCCGGCAGAAACCCAACCGGGCAACCAGCCAGAGAGCGCAAGCAATGCAGTCGAAACCGGAATCAGCATGGATGCGACAACTGGAGTCGTTTGATCCACAACGGCCCAGGCAGCGGATTCCACCTTAGGACCAAAAGCTGAAATGCGGAGAATGGGAGTGGTACATTTGAGCGTTGCCGTGAGGAGCATTGCATCCAAAGCTTCGTGGACCCAAATGGTGGCGAAGAACATTCCCACGAAAACCCACCACGAGAACAGACCATCGCCCAAGGGAACCCAGGCGGAGGCGCCATGAACAGCAAGGCCGAACACCGAAAAGCCAGACACGCAAATAGCTAGGAGCAATTGAATCCAGCCCGAGATTCCAGGCACCTGCACGCCCCAGCCCAAAGCGGAACGGACAGTATGAGGATCGCCCGCCTCGGCTCCCGAAGAAAGCCTGAGCTGCAAACCCAGAGGAACCCCTTCTGATTCGGTCCAGGGTAAAGTCAAAAGCCAACGCGAACGGTCGGACTTGCGAGTCGCGACCCAGCGTCGGCTAGATATCCATTGTAAATTTTCAGCCATGCAACTAAGGTAACAAGAATTGCACCGCCTGCGGGATCTTTAGGAGCAATGACCCCCACCGCAACAGCCACTTTTTTCCTTTTTCGCGTGAGTTCCGTCACAGAAAGGGCTATTACCCGTTTTGCCACAATCACAAATGAACACTTTTTTGATCTCGGTGATTTCAAAGACTTTGGATGATTTTCCTGAACCCTTATGGCTTCCGTCACAATAGGGCTTATTGTTGGAGTTGCCACAGGTGCAATAGTGCTTGGATCCAGGGGTTTCATCGACCATGGTGGGTTTGTAGTTGTACATAGAATCTCCTTAATGGGTTAGACCCATAATACCAATTTGTTCATGCTTGGGGAGCCATCATTTCGTGAAGGGAATGATTCATCCGACGAAGGCCTTAAATTGTCAGATATTCGTCGATGCCACCGGCAATGATTTTTCCAAGCGAAACGCATCGGCAATACCCAATTCCTCCAGCTGATTCCTGGCCAAATCGGCAACCAGGAGTACGGTCTTCCCTGGAGGCATTTGCTTGCGGATTTGCAACAAGGCGCTCACCACTACCTCGGGCAAGGTCTGTTTGAAATTCCTCAAATCATAGACCACATTGCCTGGACCTGCCTTCAATTTGGTGAAGGAATTGTTTATGCCGTCAACAAGACGAAGAGCGTTATCCTGAGGATAAATCACCGCAACTGCAAATTCACCTTTCACATAATTAAAAGGCATGTTGTCGGACTTGTCTAAATTCCGGATTTCTTCCAATAATTTCTTTTGCGCATCACTAATGGTTACCGGCATAAAGGGCATGAGTTCCAGATAGAGATCACCACGACCCGTGCCCCGGTACCTGGGGAAGCCTCGCCCCGGCAAAAGGATTTTTTGTTCCGTCTGCGAACAGGGAGGCACTTCGAAGGTCGCGTCTTCTCCATCCAAATGCGGGAAGGAATAGCGGCCCCCCAAAATCATCATGAAAAAATCCACCGGCACTTCCCGGGTAAGATCCGCCCCATCACGCTCGTAGCCTTTGGGGAATTCATCTTCAAAGCCGATGACCAGGTTTCCACTGGGGCCGCCAAAAACGCCCGCATGGCCTTGCCCCGCACGCTCAATGAAATTTCCCTTTCCTACACCCTTGGGAATTTCGATGCGAACCAATTCTTCCACTTCTTTCCGCGCCAGACCATTGCAACTGGAACATAAACTTGGACTCGCTCCGCCCGGGGTTCCTTGTCCGTGGCAGGCCGGGCAGACAATCGAGCGCTTGAATTTGATTTTCCGAGAGCCACCGGCGATGACTTCCTGGGGCGTAACCTTCAGGCTGATGACAATGTCGTGCCCACGACGCGAAGCCTGTTCCGTACTCCCTTCGGGCGTAAAATTGAAATCTCCATGCCCTAAATTTTCGAAGAATTTCCCCAGAGCCTCACCCAAATTCATGGACTTGGCAAAATCGGTACTGAATCCCCTGGGGGCTCCTGGAGCCATTCCCGGAGCGGGCTTGGGAGCCAACAAAGATTGATCATATTGCTGGCGAAGGACTGGATCGCGTAAAGTTTCGTAAGCCTTGGTCACTTCCGTAAACTGAGGCCCGGTGTCCTTGTCAGGGTTTTTGTCCGGATGCAGCTGGATGGCAAGCTTGCGATAGGCCGTTTTGATTTGGCCATCGTCAACCGAAGCGCCTACCCCCAATAATTCATAATAAGTTGCCATCACTAATTCTCAAGGGACTCTATCAGTTCAACGAGGTGCAATTTTTCTTCATCCGACATGGCAAAACTCGCCTTCTGCTGAATCTTTCTTGCGGACGTCAATAAATTGTGGGTAATGATTTCATCGGATTTGTCGATAGATGGGCTCTTTAATATTTCAAAGGCTTCGCGGGTGTTGATCTCGCCCAAGGACCAAATTGCCGAAGCCGCCATGCGCTTGGAACCCGATTCCACCATATTCCCCAAGGTCTTGAGAGCAAGGTCCGGGTAATATTTGAAAAGCACAAAAGCGGTGTTGGCGCGAACACGGTTACTGGAATCATCCAGAAGAACCTTCAGTTTTTCGAGCTTGGCGATGTTTCCCGGAGAGGTGGGCGCCGCCGCAATTTCTGCGGCCACTTTCTCAACCGCATCTGCTCTTTCCTTGTCATCATGGGACTCCAGCTTGTTCTCTGCACTGGAGACCACCTGGGCGTCTGTGGATGCTTGTTGTCCTGGTGTCGATCCACCTGGCCCCGCAAGGAGCAACTGAGGTGCACCTCCATTCTGACCGTGCATGGCCGATGTTGCGGCAGTGAGAAGGAGTTGCTGAATAACCTCTTGATTCTGTTGCTGGAATTTTTGGCTGGATTTGAGGGAGGAACGAACCACCACCACAATAATCAGCACCACAATCAGCACCAGGCCTGCCACAATACCCGAAACAATCAGAATGGTGTTCTGCGAGGAGGCGGCTCCTTCTTGGGCGGAGTTCTTCAGCATGTCCACCATGCGTTGCTGTTCAACCGCCCGGAGGGAATCTGAATACCGTTGGGCCGCACCCGCATCTTTATTGCTCCGGTCCAACGAAGCCAAAAATCCCTGCAGCATGGCTTCGCTTCCCTCGCCCTGGGCGGGAGCCTGAATCACGATCTGCTGGGGAGCGACAGGCTGAGGTGGCGGTGGTGGCGCGACGTACTCTTGCCGTGGTTGGACAACCACTTTGGGAGCCAAGGCCCGCTGGATTTTTGCCGCCAAGGCTTTTCCCTTAGCATTTTCAGGATCATAGGTAAATAACTGGTCCAGTTGCTCCTGTGCCATTTGGGCTTCGCCCTTGGCAAAGTATTGCTCCGCCCGATTGTAATAACAGAGCGCCAGCAATTTATTGGCCTGGGCATTGCCCGGATTCACCTGCAGGACTTGTTCCAAATATTGAATGGCTCCAGAAAAGTCCTTGACCACATAAGCCTTCATCGCCTTATTGGTGTAGACTGTTTCCAGATTGTCGGACCCTTGGGCCACAAGGGGCGCACTCGCCAACAGAACACATAGAATCAGAAGCAAAAAGCGCCTCATTGCATAACCTCCTTCATTTCTTTCAGCATCTTGTAGGCACTGGAAGCGGATTTATTGTCTGGATTGCGCAACAGCAATCCGTTCAGTTTCTTTTCGGCACTGGGCAAATCACCCGATTCGATCAGCTTGTATATGTCCAGAACTTCCTGTTCTGCCTCAACCCGAAGTTCCAGTTTTCTAGACTCTTCGGTTTCCAGCGCTGTTCCCTTCAAGAACTCGATGGCCTGACGAGCCTCGTCAATCAAGGTTGGCTTTCCTTCGGCCTCAAAAGTTGTAAGCTTGTTGCTTGCCTGTTGCATGGCTGCCTTTACCAGGTCTCTGCGGAGATCGAGCAAATTCTTGTCGTCGGCACGGACCCGAAGCGCACTGTCCAGCAAGCTTGCACAGGCTTTGTTTTCTCCCTTGTTGAAGAGGCGCAATGCTTCCTGGAATTGATCCTCGGCAGCATACTGTTTGCGCTTTTCGCCAATTTCAGTTTGCAGAGCCAAGGCATATTCATTCTGAGGCTCCTGTTGCAAAGCCTTGGAAACCTCGACCTCAGCGGCCTTCCAGTCACCGGCTTTCAACAATTTGCGGGCTTGTAAAATACGATCTGAAACATCCAGTTTAAGCATCTTCCCTAATTGCTCGGTGTTTGCATTGCCACCGTTGATTCCGACCTGCTTAAGGAAATAATCCCGCAAGGCTTCGGTTACCGTCTTGTAGAAGGTCTGGATGTCCGCATTTTCTGGTGTCAGGGCTAGCGCTTTCTGCAACAAGGTATGGGCTTTTTCCACGTCTTTCTTTTCATGGTATTCCGATGTGGCTTCATCGAACAGGGCCTTGGCCTGGCCGGCTTTGACCAACGGCAACATTTTCTTCTGAATGGCCAGTGCGCGCTCATCTTTGGGATTCTTGGCCAGAACCTCGTCAGCGAGGCGGGCGATTTCGTCCCATTGGGTTGCCGGATCCAGGGAATCCGCCCGGGTCAGTTTCTGTTCCGATTCTTTGCCCATGATCAATCTGGATTGCATGGTGGGCAAATTTTCGTACTGGGGATTCAAATGGACCACCTGAACCACGATTTCCCCCGCTTGGGTAAATTCCTTCTGGGTAAGCAAGGAGTCGAATTCGGCTTGTAGAACCTTGACCTTGGTGGCATTCAAGCTCGCACGGACACGGGTGCGGAATTTGACTGCCGTACTGTCGCCCGGAACCTTTTTCAAGTAGGCCTCTACAAAATCCATGGCATCCGGGAAATTATCCACCAAGAAATTTGCGCGGGCATTTTCCAACAATCCGTTGGTGCGACGAATGTCCAAGGAATCCATTAGGTCCTTCTTCTCCTTGGGAATAGGCTTTCCAATATCCCAATGCAAGCCAACAAAATGGCTTAAGCCCAAATCATTATTTTCATCCCGGTAGGGAATGCCGACCGCATAATCCACGCGGAATCCACCTGCGGCAAGCCCAACACCGTAGGAGTGGTTCCGATCATTGATCCCTGCGCGCAAAAAGGCCCAATCAAAGGGCGTGAATTCCAGTCCGGCCTGGTAGCGGTTGGCTCGCTCGCGCATGGCACCTGAAAAATCAGTGACCGAAAATATGTTGGTTTTAGCAAGATCCAGGGAAAGGCGAATGCGCTTTTTCCAGAAGGTCGCGGCGGCGCCCCCTTTGAAAACGGTGGAATAGATGTCGGGCTCCTGGTCAAGGGTGATACTTGGGCCATAGATATTCACCAGGGAAGATCCCAGGGTGAGCCACTCAGTGGGGCGCAATTGGAAACCTGCGTCAAAGCCAAAACCCCAGCCCGAAAGGTCTGCCACACTTTGGGAGGCAAATTTGAAATCAAGACCTACGCTGAATTTTTTGTCGTAGGCCCAAGCGTAGGTTAGCGCAATACTGCGTTCGCCCCCCTCATGGGTGCCCACATGCTCTCCATCCCAGGCATAATCCTGCACAGGATTATTGGGCGCAATGCTTACGAATGTTGCACCCACAGCACCTGCCCGATCAAATGGATAAACCATAGAAAGAACTGTGAAATTGAAGTCTTCGATCAGCCACATGCGGGAGAGTTCGATTTGCCGGTAATCGGACATGGCAATACCCGCCGGATTATGGTATAGCGCATCCGTACCTGCGTCGGTTACCGAGCCTCCGCCACGGGCATACGCCCCTGCACCAGGAGCCAGCTCGAATAAGTAATCACCAGCCTCCCCGTAACTTCCATTGGGGTCAATTTGAGCCTGTGCAAGCCCAGTCAGGGCAATTACCGATATGATGATTCGACTTAGCATTTTTGCCCCTTACTTGTAAACTGCAATGATTTGCTTGACATGGTGAACGCCCCCGCTCTGTCTGGGTCGCGCGGTTACATGAACCACATAATATCCATTTCCGACATAGGCCCCCGCTTGGTTGCGCCCATCCCAGAGAACTTCGTTTTTGCTTCCGCCACTAGGCCTATCCAGCATGGATTTCTTCCACACTAGTCCTCCCGTGCGTGAATAAATGGCCACCTCGATCTGAGTGGTTTCGGTGATCAAATAGCTGATGCGAGCCTGGTTCAATGTGGCCTGAGGCGCACTCAGCTTGACGGGCGAAGGAAACACTAGGAAGTCGGAGAATGGAGCCGTAGAAGGATTAGCAGCCATCAATGTGTAAATACTGAAATGAGTGGTTTCCATTGAAACCCAAGGCCGGGCCATGGTTTTTGCGGAAGCGGCCTTGCGGGCTAAGGACGGGCCCGTTACAAACGAACTACCCTGTTGCCTTGCCCAACGGTTCTTCTTTTCGTCCAAGCGATAGAACGCAAGCATATTCACATCAAAGTCACTCTTGACCTTGGGCTTGCCTGGTGTGGCGAAATGGACAACCTGGGTCCCATCATCCAATGTATCCAGAAACTGTGGAATATAGCGCAACTCCACCGCGTGGCTGTCTGCGGGCTGTACAATCTCGCCCGTGCGCAAATCCCGTGCCTCAATAATGAATTGTTTTTGCCCGAGCGGACGTGTGTTTCGATCGGCATGAACAAAATGGCCTGCAGTATCTGCGGCTAGAACCTGCCTGCGGGTGGTGGTGTCGAGGTCTGCAATTTTCACCTTTGCCGTGTCGGGCATTTCCCGCAACACCAGACCCACTGTTCCGACAAATGCACTATCGGGAATTACAATGGCCAAGGTGGAGTCTGCAGACTGGATCAGGGTTGAATTCTTTCCCACTAGCCAAGCGGCCGTGGTGTTCTTTGAGTCGGCCTGGGTTGAATCGCCCATAAAGAAGTGCATAGGAGCCGAGAAGGAACCCACCTTCCCATACAAAGTATCCAGGGCACGAATTTGCCACCAATGGAAGGTTCCGGAATGGAGGTTTTCTCCTAGTGCCGACTCCAGCTGGGCCACCGTAAGGCCCACATGGGAAAGGGAATCGATTTGTAGGGATTGGATCGGGAATGTGTCTCGGACGGAGCTGTCGAGACTCATCATGGCAATTTCAAAGCGGACATTCTTGTATTGGGGTAGACTCCAAGCGAGAGTGTCCTGAGGGAACACCACCGAGCCACTGCCATCCAAGACCAAAGGAATATCGAGTAACTTGCTGGTCCAGGTTCGAATCCCAAATGTTTTGGTGACGGACCATTCCGAAACCAGACCACCCGTATCGGTTGCGGCGATGCGCCAGTAGTACAGTTTGCCCACCTGCAAATTGCTGAGCAGTTTGGGTAGCTGATCCAGACGAATCTGGGTGGTCGTAAGGCCCGCACTATCCGCGAGTAGCGCCCCGAATCCAGAGCTCCGGCTCACCTGCAACCGGTATTTCAGGGTGGCGATATCCAGGTTGTTGGGATCACGGCCTTGCCAATGCAGGGACTGGAAGGAATAGAGGAGACTGTCCTCTTGCAAGCCATTTACCAGTGGTGCAAAGGGCGCCTCGTTTCCACGATTGAAGATAAAGATACGCGGAGTCGAAAATGTGCCGATTTTCCCGTGGCTGTCCAACGCCCGCACCCGCCATACCAGGGTATCATTGCTTTCGAACCCGGACTGCCCTGGAAGGTCCATAATCAACTGGGAAGTATCGGAAACCGTATCACGGATAATGATCGTACCAAATAGATCAGAAGTATCCACTTCAACAATGTAGCGCAAAGAGTCCTGTGGACCCGCATCCACATCAATGGCAGGATGCCAAAGCAATGGCGTAGTCGGCAGGGCCTGGGCGCTGTCCCGGGGCGATATCACCTCTGGCGCATCAGGTGCGGTGGAAACAAAACGATACTCGGCGGAATCCGCAAGGCTATGGAAATTCTCGGGATCGTAGGACCGGATGGACCAACGGAACACAGTACTGTCCTTCCATGATTTGAAGCCGGCAATTTGCCGCACATCCAATGAAGTCCCCGTTACTCCACGTTTCCAATATAGTGCCTGGGAGGAATCGGAAGGAGCCATGGCATTTGCAAGGCTAATCAGCACCTCGTACTTTAGCAAGGCACCATCAGCATCCGTTGCGGCGGACCAGGACAAAAGATTCGAAGGCTGGAGCGTCTGGGAATTCTTGGGAAAAATAATTCCGGGTTTGGTTGGCCGTTGATTGGCTGTGGAAAGAACAAAGCGCGTCGCGACGGTCCAGCCCGCGGTCTGATTGGCGAGGTCCAGGGCGCGGACACGGGCAAAGTAGGTGTTACCCGGAATAAGCCACTGGGCACCTGTCATTGCGGTGATTGCGACGGCGGTGTCCGCTTCACCCAGGGTTGCTGTTGCCTTGATGCCGGTGAAAAGAGAATCTAGAGCCACCTGCACCGTGTAAATGATGGAATCGCGCAAATCCGGTTGCCCACTGGGCTGCCAGGAAATCCCCTGCGTGTCCCAGAGAGAGTCTCCCGGATTGGGGCGAACCAGACTGGTCAAGGTCGGGAGATCATTTTCCGTGTTGGTCAACACCCGGAGCCAGGCTGTATAAGGAGAAGACGCAGCATGATTATCATTGGCGCGAATTCTCAGAAATAGGATTTTGTCATCTAAAATGCTGTCACCCGTACTCATCGTGTCCGCAATGATCAGTTGTGAAAATGTGTTGGATGTATCTGCTACCACAGAAACCATTCGCCGAGAAGATCCCGTGGTATCTTCAGTAGCCTCAAGCTGGTATTGCACCGGATTCCCGTCAGGGTCGGTCGATTTGAGCCAACGCAAATTCGAGGTGAGAGTCAGCATGGAATCGGCCATGGGCAAAATCCAAGCGGTGGCCGTGGGAGGTGAATTTGTATGTAGGAAAATTAGGGAGCGCACATCGGTGGTATCGGAGCGGGAACC
Source organism: uncultured Fibrobacterota bacterium (assembly GCA_903876665.1). GTDB lineage: Bacteria > Fibrobacterota > Fibrobacteria > Fibrobacterales > Fibrobacteraceae > CAIRAY01. Next base: position 17,164 of record CAIRAY010000122.1, read on the forward strand.
ATGATTATCTACCGCCCACACACGCCAGTAGTAGGTGGAATCATCCTGGAAATTTGCATAATTCTGCAGGGTACTCACCAGAACAGAATCACCCAAAACCCCTACTGTGCTACTCATTATGGCATTAAAGACCGCGTCGCGGGCAAGCTCAACGGTATAGGTCCAGGAGTCCGGAGTTCTTCCCATGGCGTCCGCATCCAGCGAAGAAAAACGCAAATACATGGACGAGGTGACCACGCTACCAGAAGACGGACTCAGACTGGAAGGCATGGAGGGCTTTTCGTTCAGGTTGTTGAAATAAAAGAAAGAATCTGGGCTAGTGAAGGCCGAAAGCAAACCGGCTTTATCCTTGCTTTGGACTTCCCAATAGTATTTCCCATTTTCCCTTAAATTTTCGGAACCAGCATAATCTTGCAACCGAGCTTTGGCTTTGGTGAGTCCATTCAATGCGATTAAAGGAAAGGCAAAGTTTGCATCCGCAGATACACGCAGATTGTAGGTCAAAGTATCCCGTGGATCCGAGTCTAGGCCTGTCCACCCAAGGGAATCGACCAGCGCACGTTCGGTGCCATTCGCGATATTCAATGGCAATGGAATGGAGGGGGATTCATTGGCTTGATTCACCACAAAGCTATCGACCACGCTTAAGGTGGAATCCCCAAACTGATCCCGAGCCCAGACGCGCCAATATTGGATGCTGTTATCCGCAATGAAAAGGCCTTGACCAGAAAAACTAAAGCCTGAGGTCACAGTGTTGAAGCTCGATTTTTCTGTGAACACACTATTATTCGCCAGCTCCACCGAATAGGATGTGGGAGTTCCGCCGGTTACCGCCAAATCGGGCCAATCCAGATTGGGTTGCAAATTTGTAAGCGTGCTATTGGCCAGAGGCGATTCGTTGTTTGAACCCAAGTCAACAGTGGCGAGTGCTACGGTGTTCAGCTTAAGCGCACGCCACGTGGAATAGGCGGAACCGAAACCGGTATTATCCACAGCACGGATGCGGAAAAACAGCCGGAGATTGTCAAAGCTCGCAACAGTTGTACTACCCGTTGAATTCAAGGCGATCAAAGCCGAAAGGGTTGCCGATGAGCCAGTCAATGAAGCCGTCAATTGCCGCGTCAGGGAACTGGTGTCCGATCCGGCCTCGATTTGGTAGGTGATGGTGTTGCCAACATCGGGATCCGTGGAGGCTGTCCATTGAAGAGTTGACCCAGCCCGATAGATAGAATCCGTGGGTATGCCCGAAAATGCAGTGACGGTCGGTGCCGAGTTTGTGTATTGGTAAACAAAGGTTCTGGCTCCGCTAAATCCAGAAGTGGCACCATGATTGTCCCTGGCCGCAACTCGCCAATAATAGGTGGTGCCGTTTAACAGTGTACCTGAAGAGCTCAATCCACTAAGAAGCACCCCGGAAGCCACTCCAGAAGTGGTACTCACAATGGAAGTAAATCCCGCATTTAAAGATATTTCGATGTTATAGGTCATTATGTCTGGAGTCAACCCCAAACTATCCGGATCCTTCGCCACAAAGGAAAATAGGTCGCTTTGTGTGACAATGGCGCCCTGCGCCGGTAAAGAAGGAACCGGGGTTGCGGGCGCATCATTGGTGGGATTAAACACAAAATAGTGTGTTGCGCTCGAGTAGGGGGAACAAACGGAAAACACATCGCAAGCACGAATTTTCCAATAGTACTTTCCATCATCCACTAAAGAACCCGAGCCAGTCAAATCAGCAATACGCATTTTCGAAAGCGAGAGACCCACCTGGTCGATTTCAGGAGAATTGAAACCCACATCCTCATCCACCTGAATTTCATAAGTCAATACGGCATGAGGATCAGGATCAGTGGCGGACCAACCCAAACTATCGCTCAAAATGCGCTCGGTTCCATCCGCCACATTCAACGAAGCCGATAGGACCGGTGCATCATTGGTCAAATTCACCAGTAGGCTATCCATCGCACTAACCGTGGAATCCCCAAACTGGTCATGAGCCCAGACCCGCCAATATTGCATACTATTATCCGAATAGGTGATTCCTTGCGAGCCCAGACTGAGCGTGGAGTTTGCAATGCTAACCCGGGTGGGCGCACTAAACCCAACCGTTTCGGAAAGCTCCAGCGTATAGGAATTGGGAGATCCGCCCGAAGGATTCAGGTCATCCCAATTGAGCGTTGGCTGCAACGTGGTGATGGTTGCATTGTTCTGGGGAGAGGTCGTGCCAGAGCTTAGGTCCACCGTCGCCAGGGCAACAGTATTGAATTTCACCCGACGCCAGGCAGAGAAATTGGATGCAAAACCAGTATTATCCACCGCGCGGATACGCACAAAGTAACGCTGGTTGTCAAAACTCGATGCGGTGGTGCTACCCGAGGTATTGTCCACAATCAAGTTTTGTAGGGAAACAGATTTATCGGTGCGGGTTTCTTTCAGCTCCCGGGTTGCAGACAATGTATCTGTTTCCGCCTCAATGATATAGCTGACCACATTTCCCACATCGGGATCCGTGGATTCGTTCCATTGCAGGGTTGAGGTCAAACGGTAGATGGAGTCCGCAGGCACTCCGATAAAAAGGGTTGAGGTCGGTGGCGAATTGGTGCTTTGGTAAAGGAAGGAGCGGCCAGCCGTAGGACTGGAAGACGCCCCATGCGGGTCACGGGCAGCCACGCGCCAGTAATAGGTGTTTCCGTTGATCAAATTTGCAGCATTGTCCAGCTGACCCACAATGATTCCGCTAACCGTTCCCGTGGTTGTGCTGATGATGGAGGTGAACCCGGCATTCTGGGAAACCTCGACTGTGAAAGTAGGAACGTCGGGGGAAAGTCCTTGATTATCTGGATCAACGGAGCTAAAGGAAAATGCATCGGTTGAAGTGAGGGTGGCGGCATCCGCCGGGGAAGCGATGGTCGGCGTTCCGGGAGCATTATTGATGGGATTGAAAATGAAGTAGTGGGTCGCAATGGAATAGGGTGAACAGGCTGCGTGACTGTCGCAGGCACGGACCTTCCAATAGTATTTGCCATTGTCCACCAAGGCACCCGAGCCCGTCAGATCTGCGATGCGCACTTTGGAAAGACTGGAGGCCAAAATGGATATTTCGGGTGATCCAAAGCCACCATCGTCATCCACTTGAATATCAAAGGTAATGGGGTCTGCGGGATCCGGATCCGTCGAGTTCCAACCCAAACTATCGGAAAGAATGCGCTCGGTACCATCAGCGATATTTAAAGAAGCAGGCACCGTGGGCGTTTCGTTCGCTTGGTTAATATGCATGCTATCGATGACGCTTGCGGTGGAATCGCCAAACTGGTCGTGAGCCCAAACACGCCAATAGTAAGTGGTATTGTCGGTTAGAGTTACGCTTTGAGTGGCAAGGTTTATGGTAGACACCGCAACACTTTTTCGTGTAGGGGAGGTGAAGGAAATGTTGGTGGAGAGGTCCACCGTATAGGAACTTGGAACACCACCCGATGCAATTAAATCATCCCAATTCAGTGTAGGTTGCAAAGAGGTGACCGTAGTGTTGTTCAAGGGGCTTGTTGTTCCCGAGGCTAAATCTACCGTAGCTAAATCCACTGTATTGAATTTGACGCGACGCCATGCTGAAAACGCAGAGGTCAGGCCGGAATTATCCATGGAGCGCACACGTACAAAGTATCGCTGATTATCGAAACTCGATGCGACGGTGCTGCCTGTGCTGTTGGCTGCGATTAGCGCAGAAATGGTTGCGGAGGTTCCCGTGCGTGATACGGTCAGTTCCCGCGTTCCCGTTGTGGTGTCGGTTTCGGCTTCAATGACATAGCTTACCGTATTGTCCAAATCGGCGTCAGTAGACAGGGTCCACTCGAGACTTGAGGTCAAACCATAAATGGAGTCCGAAGGAACATTGGCGAGAGTTGTGGCCGTGGGAGCTGTATTGCTAAGCTGAAAAAGGAACGAACGCCCAGCACAGGGACTTGAGCTCAAGCCATGCGGGTCACGGGCGGTGGCACGCCAATAGTAGGTATTGCCATTAACCAGACTGCCGAAATTATTCAGAGCACTCAACAATACCCCAGATGATTTACCGATAGAAGTGCTGATTACCGCTGTAAAACCCGCATTCTGGGATATCTCTACAGTAAAGGTTGGCACGTCTGGAGTCAAGCCCTGCTGATCCGCATCTGTAGAAGTAAAGGTTAGCTCATCACTAGGCACCACCGTTGTTGCATTAGCGGGCAAACTCAAAACAGGTGTGGTTGGTGCATCGTTGGTGGGGTTATAAAAGAAATTATTGGTTGCCACGGAAAAGGGTGAATAGGCACCCAAAGCATCTTCAGCGCGCACCTTCCAATAATATATTCCATCGTCCACCAAAGCTCCAAATCCAGTCAAACCCGAGAGAGTCACTGTATTTGAAGCAATGCCAGTCATGGATATTTCTGGAGATGAAAAATCCGAATTATTATCCACCATCAAATCATAGCTCAAGGATTCATTGGGGTCCGGATCGAAAGCCGTCCAAACTAGATTGTCGGCTGCAACACGTTCCGTGCCCGAAGGGACATCAATGGAGCTAATCGTTGGATCTTGAGCAAGTGCATTCGTATAGAGTATTTGGGAATTCGACAGAGTGGAGTCGCCATGACTATCCTTGGCGTACACCCGCCAATAGTAGGTCGAATTATCCACTAATCCATCGCCAACTTGCACGGCGTATGTCGTCCCCGAGCCCACAACCTTATTGATTAGAGGAGATCCAAATGCCGGATCATCATCGAGCTGCAAGCGGTAGCTTAAACTTGCATCCTCAGCATCCACATCCGCGGACACCTCCCAGGAGAGAGAGGGAAGTACCGTCGTTTGCACAGACTGGTGCACAGGCAAATTCAGCGAAAATGCATCAGGGATGTCGTTGACTACAAGACTAACAGCCTCAAGGTATGGCGTGGCGATTCCCGCCTGAGAATATAGCAGAGCTCGATAAAGGAAACTACCCCCTCCCAAAGAGGTGCCGTTTGCATGAATATCAATTGCGGAACTGGTTTGGGCGTAGGCGCAAGTGGAACTCGCCCATTGCACACCATTGAACCAAAGCCAACTTGTACCCCCATCCTTACTCACACAAAAGCGGATTCCTGTTCCCGATGCTTCTGTAGTGGTTGCGCCAAAACTGATGAAGCGATCATAGAGTGGTACGGTGGCGTTAGGGTATACATAAGGGCTCAACGCAGAAAAGCGCGTTTGCTCAGATTGAATGGTTTGGGTTGGCTCATTCGCCACATAGCTTCGAACACGTACAAACTTCCAAAAGGCAGCGGTAACCTGTGTATATACAGCATCATCGTAACGCTTTCCAAGTGCAATAACTTCGTTTAATATTCCGTTGGGGTGAGCATAGGTTACTGCATTACGAACATAAGAAAGTGTCAGCAAATTCTGGGTCGTAACAATCATTTGCGTGCTATTGGGAGCCACGAGTTTCAAGGAGTGCCAGTTGTTATCGGTATGATTGACGCCAAGAGAGGTAAATGCCGCATTATTTCTGTAATAGTCGTTACCATTTAGCACCAATATCCCAAAGCCATTCGTGGTGGCATTCCAGAACCCACCAACCATATAGCCATTGGTTGGCGCTCCGACCACCGCCGGGGAATTCAAAAACTCGGATTCGTACACGAGGGGGTAAGTGAAGGCTTTCAGGCTCTTCAAACGAGCCTTGCTGCTATCCATCTTGAGCATGCCGCCGGCGACCGTAAAGGCCGAAGCCACCTGAGTTACATCCCATATACTGGTATTAATGGAAGACCCTTCGAAGCTATCATAAAACTGAAATACGCGATTTCCATCCTGTGGAGGTGCTACAGACTCATTGGAATTGCCGTAATAAAGGAAGTAATTGGAATCTGCCTGCCCCGCAGCAATTGCCTTTCCTAGAGCAAACCAAATCTTAACGTTGTTGTCCTTGGGGTAGGAACCACCACCCAGGGGCTCAAGGACCACATCCATGCCCACCCTTCCCACATCAGAAACCCAGCTAACACCATCAAAACGTTCATAGCGGTTATTCGTGGAATTCCAGTAGGCCAAGCGCAAATCCTTTCCATCATTAAGGAGCTTCCCATCATTCACCATTACATAAAAATTCTTATTGGTTGAAACCGTAAAATTTGCGGCTACCGCATCGGTGCCCGCGCTCACCTTGATGCGGGTGCGGTACAAATAATTGTTGTCAAACCATACCGGCGATGGAGCCTCGATCAAGTGCGCATTCCCACCGGATACCTCCACATTACTCGGATCGCTGGCAGAATAATCCCCCGAGGTATTAAAATCCCAGGTTTTTGTCGTAGCCAAGGCTTGCCCAAATACCACGAGGCACAGGAGACCCAAAAGGCAATAATTTCTATTCATCATCACTTCCTCTGCACATGACTAAGCGCCGGGTACCGGCAAGTACCCAGCCATCCAGTCGATCGGCAACGTTGACATTGTACATTCGTAACTCCTTTTTTGTCAACAAGTTACCCCAAGTTGGACTAATTATTTCCTTGGCAAGTTTTTGGGCCCGTCATGGAAAACCCCACCTCTTGGCGGAATACTTGACCATTCCAGCGGATTATTGAAGCCATTCATCCTGCTTTAGGTACATTTGGGATTATGTCCCAAACGTGGCTACCTATCTCCAAAGAAGACCTCGATGATCGTGGTTGGGACTCCCTCGATGTCATTATCGTTTCGGGCGATGCCTATGTGGATCACCCTTCCTTTGGCCATGCCGTGATTGGACGCCTGCTGGAAGCCGAAGGACTTCGTGTTGCCATTTTGCCCCAGCCCAACTGGCGCGATGATTTGCGCGACTTCAAAAAGCTAGGTGCTCCCAAGTTATTTTTTGGAGTGACTGCCGGTTGCATGGATTCCATGGTGAACCACTACACAGCGAACCGTCGCCTGCGTTCGGACGATGCCTACACTCCAGGCGGGAAGTCGGGATTTCGCCCCGATTACGCTGTGACTGTTTACACACAAATTTTGAAAAAACTCTACCCCGACACCCCGGTCATGATCGGGGGAATCGAGGCCAGCCTTCGGCGCGTGAGCCATTATGACTATTGGTCGGACAGCCTCAAGCCTTCCGTACTGGTCGACTCGGGTGCGGACTTGCTGGTGTACGGAATGGGAGAAGAACCCCTGCTCCAGCTGGCTGGATTTTTGAAAAAAGGCATTCCCTTCAAAACCTTGCGGACCATACCCCAGACCGCGTTCCTGATGAACGCCGGCGAGCCACTTCCCATGCATAAAAAGTGGGAAGACCTGATTCTCCACAGTCACGAAGAATGCCTGGAGCATCGGGAAATGTACGCCCAGAATTTTCGCCACATCGAAACCGAATCCAACCGGGTCCATGCCCGGCGATTGTTGCAGAATGTCGGTGATCAAACCTTGGTCATCAATCCGCCCGCACCGCCCCAGGCCATTGGCGCCATTGACCGCAGCTTTGATCTGCCCTACACGCGCCTGCCCCACCCCAGGTACAAAAAGCGTGGCTTGATCACGGCCTACGAGATGATCAAATTTTCCGTAAACTTGCATCGTGGCTGCTTCGGTGGCTGTAGCTTCTGCACCATCTCGGCGCACCAAGGAAAATTCATCGCGAGCCGTAGCAAACAAAGTATTCTGAAAGAAGTCGATGCCATGGTCGCCATGCCCGAATTCCATGGCACCATTACCGATCTTGGAGGCCCTTCGGCCAATATGTACCGCATGGAAGGCAAAGACCTGAAGCGTTGTGACACCTGTGAGCGCCCCAGCTGCCTTTATCCGCAAGTCTGTTCGAACCTCGACACCCGCCATGCTCCCTTGCTTGAAATTTACGATGCCGTGCGTCGGAATCCCAAGGTAAAACATGCCTTCGTGGGTTCCGGAATCCGCTACGATCTTTTCTTGCACCCTACGGAAGACAAGGCGCTGCAAGCCGATCACGATCTGTACATCAATACCGTGATCAGGCACCATGTCTCTGGTCGCCTCAAAGTGGCCCCCGAACACACCAGCGAAAAAGTTCTCAAAATCATGCGGAAGCCAAGCTTCTCCATGTTCGAGGAATTCAAAGCCAAATTCGAAGCCATTAACCGGGACGCAGGACTCAAGCAACAATTGATTCCGTATTTCATCTCCAGCCATCCGGCCAGCGAACTTGCCGACATGGCAGAGCTCGCCCTGAAGACCAAGCAGCTGGGCTACAAGCTCGAACAGGTGCAGGATTTTACCCCCACCCCCATGACCCTTTCCACCGAAATCTATGCAACGGGGATTCACCCCATTTCCATGAAGCCGGTTTTCACTGCCCGCACTCCGGAACAGAAACTGGAACAGCGCATGTTCTTTTTCTGGTATCTCCCCGAAAACCGGGTCTGGATCCGCAAAGTCCTGGACAAGCTGAAATTGGGAAAAATCTCCCGTCAGCTTCTATCCCTTACCCGAAACGAGGTTGAGGAATGAACTTGTTGGCCCATGCCACCTTTGTCCCCTTTGGCGACCCCCTGCGAATGACAGCCTCCATTGTGGCAGACCACATTCGTGGCCCACTGGATTCCCCAGAAAACGCCAACCTGCACCCTTCCGTCCTCCAAGGAGCCCGGCTGCACCGGTCCTTGGACACACTTTCCGATAGCCATCCTTCCCTTTTGGCCGCCAAAGCCCTCTTTCCCGATTCCAACCGGCGGTTTGCCGGCGTGGCCATCGATCTGCTGGGGGACTGGATTCTGTGGAGACATTGGCGTGAGTTCCATAACGAGCCCCAGTGGGACTTCATCAAAAAATGCGAGCGCTCCATGGCAGCAGCTCGCATTCATTTGCCACCCACCGCGACCGAGTGGGCCACCCGTATACTTTCCTCACACCTGTTGACGGCCTGCACATCTCCCCAGGGCATCCGCATTGCCAGTCGTCGGGTTTCCGGCCGATTGTCCCAACCGGACGGTCTCCAGTCCGCCTGCGAAACAGCCATTCTTGGAATATCCGCAATTGAACCGAAAATGCTCGATTTTTTCGATTCGGCTCGGCAGTTTTTGGTACACTCTTAGGATGGATCAAAAAAGTTTATTTGACGCAATTTTGGGCAATAAGCCCGAAGCATTCCAAAAAATTTGGCCCACTTACAAGCAGTTTCTGGAAAGCACCAATGTTTCCGAAAAGGCTGAAATCTATTTTCTGGATAAGCAGCAGCTCATTAACGATTTCTTTCGCTGGCTTTCCAGTTCCGGCCATAGAGAGGAACTCACCGCCATCGATCGACGTAGTGGCACAGACCGCCGTGGCGACGGCCGTCCCGATGCGCCTGGTCGCCGGCAAAGCGACATCGAACGCCGGAATTCCATCGACCCCGCGGCCCAGATCCAGAGCCCAAGCCCCTTTGCGAAGAAAGAATAGGAAGGATCTCGGCACGGAGCGCGAGTGGAAAGTGAACAGCCTGCATCTCTGCGCGACACCCTAGTGGAAAACGGAAAATTGCGGGCGAATTTCCCTGAAAGAGAATACATTTCGCAATTTTCCACTTAATAGTGACCGTTCCGCCCAGGCGGAATACGGGAACTTATACACCCCTGTGTATTCCACTAACCAAGCTCTCCCGCAACCCGGGCTGTTCACTTTCCACTTGTATCCTTCTTCCACAACTTTCCACTTGTATCCCCCTCCTCACGGGTGTATTTTCCCAACATGCACAAAAATGGGATAGGTGAATTTATGCGTATTTGGAACGTCCTGGGAATGGTCGCGGTGGGTTTTTTCCTTTCTTGTGGCGGAGACAAAAAGCCTACCGGGCTTGAGGAAACATCGAATCCGATTTCCGCCAAACCCGTGCGCTACCTGGCCTCCCAAAATTTCCAAGTCACCCAGGATGCGGAACTTGGGTTGCTGACCATCGCCAAGCCCATCTTGATTTGCAACGGGGCAGAAGCGTCTACCGTGGACAGCATTCTCTGGTCCTTTCAATACCAAATCAGCAAAGGCACCCTGTACCTCTGGGATTCCCTGCAATGTACAGGCCTCAAATTTGGTGGAGGCAACACGTCACTGGTGGGTAATTGGGAATTCATGGATACCTTGGTGTTCCCAATTGAGGATTGGGATTCCCGCGTCAGCCCCAGTTGCGAATCCGTGACTACGGAACCCTGGGAAAATGTTTCCATGGATTTTTCCACGAGCTCCGTAACCGTTCTCGGAATACAGGACAGCTTCTGCCTGGTGGACGATTCTCCCGTCATGCAGGATTTAAAGAAAAAGGGATTCAAGGGCGCGACTCTCACCAAGAAGGACTGCAAAACCTTCACCGCCGAGATAAACGGGCATTCAGCGACCTTTGAAATCCTCACCTTTGATCCCGTCACCAATGCCCGAAGCACGGTATTCACTTTCGAGGGAAAACCCTGCACGGAAGAAATCCCAGCCCAGGCTACGGAATGCTCCAGCACAGCCCAGGACCCATTAAAAGCGGCGGAGTTCACCCTCTGCGTGATGAATTCCGGATTCCTTACGGCCGATTCTACTTCGCCGTAAACGCAGTTCTCAGCTGTTCTGGACGGTTTTTGACCCACCAGGACAGGTCGTGTTCTCCCTGGGGTTCCCAGACCAAGGTCGCCCGCGGTACTTGGGCGCAGAACGCCTGAATCCAGGGCCGGGTGGCTTCGCCCGGAAAATTTTTGTCCGCACCACCTTGCAGAAAAAGCCAGGACCCCTGTGAAAACTGGGGTGCGACCTCGGAAATGGATTGCGCAGGGATCCAAGCCCCCACATGGGTGCTCACCAGCACACGACGCGCAATTGTCCGCTTGCCCTTGAGGCTGTAATGAGCCACCCCAAAACCCCCATCCGAAACGCCTACCAGGTCAATGCGGGACCTATCGATGGGGAACCGCTTCATTGCAGAATCAATCAGGGATTCCATGGCCTCGAGGCCGGCATCGGAAAGCCAATTGCGGGCACCGCACGCCGAGGGGCTCGCGACGACTACATTTTGCCCGGAAACCCACGGCAACAAAGCCTTCCCCGCCTGTAGACCCTTTTCGCAGTTGGGCCCCTGCATTCCACCATGCATCCAGACCATCAGCCCCATGGGCTTTTTTGATGACTTTTTTTGTGCCCAAATTCCTGCTGCAGAAGCTTGAGAACCTACCCGAATTTGCAGACTGTCCCACTCCATTTTTGCAGGACCTGCAGCCTGCAAAACCACCGCGCACGAAAGCAGAATACAGAGGGAAGGCCCTAGGCGAAAATACATTAATCGGCCTTTCGGGGAATCCGAAGCCACGGCCTATGGCGGTAAAAGGCATGGTAATCCCGACCGAGCCAACGGAGACCTAAAATCGCCAAATAGGCAAAGCCGAGGCTAAGCACGAACATGGCAATTCTCCAGCGCAATAGCTCCTGACGGTCAAGCCCACCATAGGCGCAGTCCAACCCGGAAACAAGCCATTCTCCACCCAAGGAGCGGCGAGCCTCAATGCGGAACCCCCGCTGGGGCCCAAACCATTGGTCAAATTTCTTCCGGTTGTCCGGATTCATCCAAAGCATAAAATTCGCGTCATTGTCGCCATTGACATGAAATGAAACTCGCCCAAAAAGTGAGGACTGACGCGCTTCGGAAACCATTCCGTAAAACAACTCGTCGTTGCCACCGATGGTTGCCAGAACAGGAACGACCTGCATGACCCACCAAATGGCAGACACCGCGAGCAAAAACATGAGGTTTAGACACAATAGACGACTGCAACGCCGGCGCATCCAGGATTGAAGAGGAGTCATCGACGAATCCTTACCAAAAGGACCACGACAACGAGCAGGGCGATAAGCGAAAGGAGATAAAAAGCTCCGTTGATGCGGTCCTTCTCTGCAAGATTTTTTCGCATCTCCTCCTGATAGGCCCGGATCAAGTCGTCAAGGAGCAGTTGAAGCTTTTGCTGTCGCAAATTTTTAAAGGCTGAATTCTGTTGGGCCGCAACAACGATCAAGCCCTGAATTTCAGAATTCGCATTGGATAAAGGAGGTGTCCAGCCTAGGCGTATTTTCCAAAGCGAATCGATCTGGGCCTGCATAAATGGGGAGACCTTCTTGGTCTGGGATAAGGAATCCTGCAGGACACTTCGAAGTGAATCAACCTTTGCCACCAAAATGGCCCGATCGCGAATGAGGACACGGGAAAGCATCAAACGAGCATTTAGTTCTCTGCCGACGGCTGCCAGGAGCGAATCAGGAACCCATCCACCCCGCTCAATTTGGAGTATGGTGTTCTCTTCCAGATTTCTCCCCAAATCTTGCAAAACGGAGAGCGTGGACAGGACCTGCGAGGTATCCAAAGGCTGCAACCCTTTGGCGGCCTCAAGATGCCGGTCCAGCCTCGCATCGAAATATTTGAATTCAGAAAGATTGAGGATGATAATGGAGGTATTTTGAGCCTCCATGGACTGGGCCTTCCAGAACAGCAGGGTTGAAACCACCGTCACCACAAGGATTCCAGAAACCGTACGGTAGCTTATGGGTCGCTTGAGGAAGCGCTGAATGCGTCCATCACCAAAGATTCCCATCGCAAATGAAAAAATGGTCATACGGGTCAAAATAGTCATATTCAGTGATTTTCCACCACGAAATTCTAATTTCTGGAATATGTCCTTTGCAACCCGCAATACAAAACCCCTGTTTGCCTGCCTTATGGCTTTAGCACTCCTTGTCGCCTGCAGGGGGAAAACCCACGAGGTGATTACGGAATTTCATGAAAACGGGAATCCCAAGACCATACAAATCCTGGACGAATCCGGTGCAATTGTGGAACTTCGAACCTTCCATTTCAACAAAATTCGGGAGTCCTACTTGGAATTCGAGGACGGCAAACCCCATGGCGAGCTGCATCGCTGGGGCACCAACGGAGTTCTGCAGGAAACTGCAGAATTCGAAAAGGGAAAACGCCATGGCATCACGGAAACCTGGTACGAGGACCGCCTTCTCTTGAGTCGTGCCACCTACGAGAACGGGAAACTTCAAGGGGAGCGCATTCAATGGTTTGCAAATGGAGACAACCAATGGCAGGAATTCTGGAAGGCCGGCATACCTAGCGGAACCTGGACCGAATGGTTTGCCTCGGGCCAAATGAAGTGGGTCAACAGCTGCCACGCCGATGTTCCTCAAGGAATGCAGATCGAGTACTCCCCCCAGGGAATGATGCTACGCACCGAGGAATGCCAAAGCGGAATTCGCCAAGGCCGCTATTTGGAGAACTATGAATCGGGTCAGGCCAAAGTGCAAGGAAATTTCCGCAACGGAAAATCCCATGGCCATTGGACCTTCTTCCGCGCAGACGGGAAGAAGTGGATCGAACTCGACATGGAAAACGGGCTCCGCCATGGGTTATTGCGACGCTTCGACCCCCAGGAAAACCTGCTGGCAGAGTTTCCTTTTGTTCAGGGATCGGGTTCCGTAGCCATTCGATGCCCTCCGCCCGATTCAAATCTATTTTGCGCAGAATCCACCTGGGTTGCAGGATATCTCGACGGTCCCACCCGGGTCCTGGATTTGGAAAAATGGATTCAGACCGAGCGAATCTGGAAGGCTGGATCCCTTGAATCCGAACAAAGCGCACGCATTGACCGTAGCGGAAACTCCTTGCAGACACTGCTCGCGGGGGGTTATGAAAAAAACAAACGCTCGGGAATTTGGAGAACATGGTTCGACAATGGCACTCTCAAAGAATCCCTCAATTACCAGGGGGGCGAACTGTGGGGAACTCAACGTTATTTCGATAGCACCGGTCATTTATATTTGGAAAAAAGACATCAAGGAATCAGAGGCCAGGTTATTATCGACAAATTAGACCCAAGGCCATTCCCCGGGACAAAAAAATGATCTGGCTGATCGATGACAACAGCGACGACCTGTATTTGATCTGTAAAGCAATCAGGCGTCAATCCCCCTTGATGCATGTTGTATGCTTTGAAGATCCCAATCAGGCATTGGCAGCCTTCTTGGAGCTGGATTCAAAACATTCCTCCGGGCCCAGCTTAGTGGTCAGCGACCTCAACTTCCCCGGAGAGAGCGGCATTATTTTTTTAACCAAGCTTGAAGATTACTGCAGGACTCATTCCCTCGCACTTCCTTCCTCCATTTTGGTTTCCACCATCCTCCCAGAAGACCTTTCTGCCCAGACGGCACATCTGCGCTCATTAAAAATGGTTTTGCAAAAATCGGACTATCCCGAGGAATTCTGCCGGGTCCTTCTTGGATATTTACCATGAAGGTCGTCACGGCGGGAATTCTGCGCAACGATCAAGAATCCATTTTGCTTTGTCGCAGGGCTCCGGGTCAGTCCAACGCCGGTTTCTGGGAATTTCCCGGAGGAAAGCAGGAAGTGGGCGAATCCCTGGAGGCATGTCTCGAGCGCGAATTATGGGAAGAGCTTGATTTGTTGGTGCAATGTGGCGAAAGGGTCGCGACCTCGGAATATCAGTACGGCCATGGGTGCATTCAGCTGGTCGCATTTTCGGCCAAAATATTGTCCGGAGTTCTCAAGCTACGGGTCCATGACCAAGTGGCCTGGGTTCCGCCTGCCCGGCTTTTGGACTACCCTTTGACCCCTGCCGACGTTCCTGTTGCCCGCGTACTCATCACACCATAAACCAGGGCCAGCAAAAGAACCAGGAGCGCAGCCGATTTGAATACTGCATCCAAACTCCCCATACTATTTTTGACAAGCCCAGTAAATATTGGTGACATGAATTGCCCCAGGAAAAAGAAGCTGCTCATGAAGCCCATGACGCGCCCACGCATTTGCGGAGCCGAATATTCCAGCACCGACCCAGAGGCATTGGGAAACAGGAGTCCCAGCCCAATGCCGTGGCAAAGCAAGCCCACCAGGAACCAGGGCAGGGAATGGGCCCAGGAAATAATCCACATGGCCAGGGACATGCAAACAAAGGTGATGGCAAAAACCCGTTCTCGTCCCAACCGGGCAAGAAGCCGTGAAAATAGCATGGAAGAAGTTGCCGCGGTCAAGGTGGAAGAAGCCATGACGAGCCCCACCGATACGCCCACCATGTCAAAGCGCTCGCGCAGTAGAAAGGGTACATTGACGGGAATCAGGAAAAAACTGGTGATCCCCAGAAACCCAGTCAGATACACAAAGGCGATGCGGCTCCAGCGAGTGGATTTTTGTCCTGGCGCTCCCGCACCGCCGTGGGACTTGTGTTTCAAAGGTTCGGGCAGATACAAAAAGGCCAAACCCGCCATCAAGATTCCAAAGCCATAGACAGCAAAGGGCGCCCGCCAACTCAACGCACTCAGTGCGCCACCCAGGGTAATGAATACTACGCCACCCAGAGAATTGGACATGCCCTGATAGCCCATGACTTTTGCCCGCACGGGCCCTTCATAGTAGTCCCCAATCAAAGCGGAGCTTGAAGACATCAGCATGCCCATGGCAATTCCCAGAAGAAACCGGCTGACCATCAAAACATGCAGGTCATTGATCCAGAGCCCTGCCGTGCCAAACAAGGTAAACAACACCAGACCCATTACCACAATGGGAACGCGCTTCCAGTGGTCACCCCAAAACCCCGCGAGGGGTGCTGCGAAAATGGTCACCAGGGCCGGAGCGGTAAGGAGCATGCGGCTGCGGATTCCGCCGGGGTCTTCCCCCAGAAAAGCGGCAGCAATGATGGGAAGAGCGGGTGCAATTACCGTCGTTGCCATCAAAGTAACGGAAGTAACCAGAAGAATCACAATTAGTTGCATAATCAACAAATTAGCAAAGCGATGTGCTTATGCATAAATCTATTTTTGTTCCCATGGATTATGACCAAAACAAGCCACCTCTCGGGCATTTACTTTCCCAGACAAGTCGGCTGATGCTGACCCTGCTGCATCGGAATTTTCGCAAAGCGGGGTACCACCTGTCCCCCGAACAGTGGATCATTCTTTTGAATTTATGGCATGCGAACGGAAACCCAATGAGCCAGCATACCATAGGAATTCGCACCGGGAAAGACAAAGCAAGCATTACCCGGCTGGTGCAAAGCCTTGAAACGGCAGGCCTCGTGACTCGCAAGCCAGACCCCCTGGATGCCAGGATCCGCCTTGTGCTGGCCACGGCCAAGGGCCACAAGCTCGAGCAGGCTGCAACGAAAGTTCTCATCGAAACAACGCAACAAACCGAAGGGGAAATGTCCTCCGAAGAACTGGACACCTTGCGCGGATTACTGATGCGCATCAGCAACAACACCCGGCAAGCCATGGGTAGCAAAGAATCAACCGACCCGGATCTTGATCTTTTCATTTCTCATTAACTCGTTAGAAATCCGTTAGCCTCCGCCCTTTGCTAAAACAAGTGGGTATGTTTAGAGAAACCAAACGAAAAACAAAAGAAAAGAGGCGATGATGAATACAATTTCTCAAGAATTTGAAACTGGCAACGAAGCAAGCCTGCGCCCAGATTGGGACATGCTCCTGATTGACGACTCTCTCGAATCCTGCACAGGAAACCAGCCGGTCAGCTCCTGGTGGGCGGACGAAAAATAATTCCTAATACCTTGCTAGATTTGGTCGGTGATCCAACTTCAGAATCTCACCAAATCCTTTGGACTGCAAGAGCTGTTCCATAATGTCACGTTTCAGGTCGGTCCAGGCGAACGCATCGGAATCGCCGGGCGCAATGGAAGTGGCAAGTCCACCTTGTTTCACCTTCTGATTGGTGAAGACTACCCGGATTCCGGTAGCATCAACATCCCCAAGGGCTACACCCTCGGTCATTTGAAGCAGCACATCTCCTTTCAATTGCCTACAGTCCTTGAGGAGGCTGTGTCTTCGCTAAAACCCCACGAAGATGGATTCACCGAAGACCACCGGGCCGAATCGATTTTGTTTGGCCTGGGGTTCACCCGGGACGACCTGGGGCGCAGCCCACAAATGCTTTCGGGCGGTTTTCAGATTCGCCTGAACCTGGCCAAGGTTCTGCTTTCCGAGCCCAGCATGCTTTTGCTCGATGAGCCCACGAATTACCTGGACATCATTTCGGTGCGGTGGATCGAGCGTTTTCTCCGCAACTGGCCGGGCGAGCTCATGATCATCACCCATGACCGGAACTTCATGAACCGGGTTTGCACCCACACGGTCGCCATCCATCGTTGCCAAATGCGAAAAATTCAAGGGTCGGTGGAAAAGCTGATGGAGACGATTATCGCGGACGAAGAAGTCCAGCTGCGCACGGCTGAAAACGAAGCCAAAAAGCGCGAACAGCTGGAGAAATTCATTACCCGCTTCCGCGCCCAGGCCAGCCGGGCTTCGGCCGTCCAATCCAAAGTCAAGGCGCTTCTGCGCCAAGGCGCACCCCAAGGTGCCCTCGCCACCATCAAGGATTTGGATTTTGTTTTTACCTCTTCGCCCTTCCCCGGCAAAAGAGCTCTCCAGGTCCAGGAGCTCTCCTTCCGCTGGAACGAAAACACCCCGTGGCTCCTTCAAGACCTGTCCTTTGAAATTTTCAAAGGGGACCGCATCGCCGTAATCGGACCCAACGGACGAGGCAAGACCACACTGTTAAACCTGCTCGCGCGCGAATTCACTCCCCACTCAGGGTCGGTTCTTTACAACCCCAACATCCAACTCGGATATTTCGGACAAACAAACATTCAACGCCTCGATATGGAAAAATCCGTGGAGGACGAAATCCAATCCGGCATCAAGGATGCTGCCCGGGGCAGAGCCAGGTCTTTGGCCGGACTCATGATGTTCGAGGGCGATGCTGCGCTAAAAAAAGTCAAGGTTTTATCGGGTGGGGAACGGAGCCGAGTGCTCCTGGCCAAAATCCTCGGCCAGCCCTGCAATTTATTGCTCCTGGACGAACCCACCAACCATCTGGATATGGAATCCGTGGATTCCCTGGTCGAAGCGATTGGCGATTTCGACGGCTCCGTGGTTTTTGTTACCCATGACGAAGGCTTGCTCCACGCCTTGGCAACCCGGCTGATTGTTTTCGATGGGGGCAGGGTTTTTCTTTTTGAGGGTGGGTACGCAGAATTTTTGGAGCGCGTCGGCTGGGTCGAAGAGGAAGCTGATGCTCCCTCGGTTCATGTTACCGGCAAATCCACCGCAGAAATTCCTCAGACTCCTGGCAATGATCGCTCCAAGGAAGGCCGGCGGGCCCGGGCCGAATTCATTGCCGAACGGGCGCGAACATTGAAGCCCATCGAGCAGAGAATCTCCCAATCCGAGCGCACCATCGAAGAGGGTGAAGTTTGTGTGCAAGAGATTGAAACCCAACTGGTGGAGGCCTCCGAGGCCAATGACGCCAACCGGATCACCTCCCTTGCCAAGAAACTCGAAGCCACCCGCACACAAATGGAAGCGGCCTACCTCGCCTGGGAAGTGGCTCAAAATGACTTGGAAGAGGCCAAATCCGTCTTTCCAATGGAATAGTCCAGATCGGACGGAAAACCGTACCTCTTTTCATTTAATCATGTTTTGTGATTATTCTATTTTTTAAGTAGAAATAGAGGAATTTCTCTGTTTCCGTACCCACTTCTTGCATTTCAGCTCAATTTGATTGAGTCGCACCAGGAGGCTTCGAGTATACATTTCATTCAGGAATCGAATCTATGGAACTAACGACAACATCCCTGCTTGAAATATTGCCTCAAGCGGCCATCACCGTTTCAGGAGATGGCCGTATTGTCAATTGCAACCAGCAGGCCTTGGATTTGCTGGGCTCGCCAGGATTCGAATTCATCCGTACCATCAATGTCCTGAGGTTTCCCGCCCTGGTAAAATCGGGCCTTTCCGAAATGGTCCGCCTGGCGCTACACGAAAAGAAATCGGTCCAGGCAGAGAAAACCTTCCAGAGCAGCTGGGGCAAAGAGCTTATCCTCAAATTCACTTGTACGCCCATTCCGGGAATCGAATCCCCCGAGGATGAATGCCTGTTCATTTTTTTACAGGATTTGACGGAAGAACGCAACCTAACCATGGAACTGACTGCGGCCAACAAGTCCAAAACCCAATTTCTCGCTAACATGAGTCATGAAGTCCGGACGCCCCTCAATGGTGTTATCGGGTTTTTGTCTCTCCTGGAGCGCCATGTTCAGGATTCGGAGGCCCGCGAATTCGTCGATGCGGCAAAGTCCTCGGCAAAATCCTTGCTCCGTCTGATCAATGAAGTCCTTGATGTTGCCAAGATCGAAGCAGGCACCTTGGTTGTGGATAAAAAACCGTTCCATGTCCGCCCCTTGGTGGATTCCGTTCTGGAACAGGTCAAGCCCCTGCTGAACGAGCACCCCATTAGCCTCAACGTCCATGTGCCAAACGACCTGCGCCAATTGCAGGGAGATTCCATCCGTTACACACAAGTGCTCATGAATCTTGTTTCCAATGCCATCAAATTTAGCTTGCAAGGGTCCGTGACCATTAAAGCATCGATCATCGGTGCGAGAGGGCAGGAATCTCTGCTCACTGAAGTTCTGGATACGGGTGTCGGCATTGCCCTGGAACACCAACAGGCCATTTTCCAACCTTTCGTCCAAATGGATGGAAGCCATACCCGGCGCCGTGATGGCGCAGGCCTCGGACTCTCCATTAGCAAGTCGCTGATCCAATTGATGCAAGGTCAAATGGGGCTCGAGAGCAAACAAAATGAAGGTTCTCGTTTCTGGTTCACCGTTCCGGTAAACCCAGTTTTGCGCGAAGGCGACAGCGCCCTTTCCCGCGTCTACCGAGCCTAAGGGGCTCCTAATTCCGAGGACGGCAACGAAGGTGGGCGGAAAAAGATCCGGCGAGAATGTATCGGTTATTTCTTTACACTGCCTAAGAGTAATCCAACTAAACTTCAATGCAATCCCTTATAAAACGGGATTTCCGAGCTGCATTGCGCCTAGGGCGTCCATTTCAGGATACATAGCTAGTTTTGGGACATGACAAAGGCCAGAACTCCTGTTTTTGATTCCATCCGCGGAATGCTTTTGATCCTGATGACCCTGGATCATCTAGGCGGGCCTATTGCGGGCGTGCTGTATGGGAGGCTCGGATTCTTCAGTGCGGCCGAAGGATTTTTTTTCCTTTCGGGATTTATCGCCACCCGGGTTGCCCTGAATAAACCCGATCCCGCTAGGTGGTTCCGAGCTAGAGCATTCACCATTTGGTCTTGGCATATTTTATCGGTCCTTGCGGTTTCCTTCCTGGTTTTGGTTTTTCATGCGCAGGGCTTCGCGCCCATGCCCGGCCTGGAGCGACTCTCCGAACAGCCCCTCCCGATTCTCGCGGGTGCGGTTGCCATGATTCATTTACCGGACTATCTGGATGTCCTTCCTCTTTATGTCCTCCTGATGTTTTTTGGAAATCTGGTGCTGCTTGCCTGCCTAAAACTCCATGCCAGCAAAGCCAGGTGGCTGATCCTGGGAGGAAGCATTGCCCTTTGGGGCCTAGGGACGGCAGGACTCTGGAGCCATGTTCGCAGTACCCTTCCCTCCTGGATGCACCCAGGAACCTTTGACCCCCTCTGCTGGCAATTGGTTTTCACCGCCGGCGCGCTCCTCGCCTCATTTCTGCACGACAAGCACCAGCAAGGCGAAGCCAGTCCCTCCATTTCCCGGAGAACATTCCTCCTCGCCACGGTGGCTTCCCTGGTTTTCCTGGCCTGGAAGAATTCCTGGCTACCTTTGCCCATTTTTGGAGATGACGGCCTGCTGGCCTCCCGCTCTCACCTCGGAATTCTTCGCATCATTTCTTTTTCGGCCATTGCGGTGGTGGCGACGTATTTGCTGACACACCATCCGGCCTGGCTAACCTTCCGTTTTTCCACCCTGCTTGGACGGCACTCCCTCCAAGTTTTCACCTGGCACATTCCCTTGGTTTATTTGTGGTTGTCCCGGCCCTGGCATGGCCCAACATTTCTCGTCATCGCAGTCCCTCTCGCCATTGTCGCGAGCCTGTCCATTCCTGCTCTGATTCGGGAACACTAAAAGAACACTTTTTCCTTCCCAAACAAGCCGGGCCGCCAGCCCAAAGGATAGATTCAAGGAATGAATATCAAACACATCCTTTTTTCTTGTCTGATGCTCGTCGCAATGGCTTCTGCGGCCTTCGACCCCTGCAAATTCAATTTCGGCCGTGGCTGGAAAAACAACGCCAATTTGACGGGAATGGACTACGTCACCATTTATGGTGGCGACAACGGTGCCTGGAACAACTATTGGCACGGTTCCATGGTGACTGCTGCCCGCGATGCCGGGGCAACACCGGTTTTCTACGGATACCTGACGGCGTTCATGGCCCGCGCCAATGCCGGCCTTGCCGACTGTGATGTGGGTGAACCCAGCCTTTGCTCCGGTGGCGCCAACTACATTCGCCAAAATCGGACTGCGATCATCAACCTCTACAAGACGTACGCCCAGAATACCGCAGCCATCATTGGCGCAACTGGCGCGTCCATTTGGCTGATCGAACCGGATTTGTACCAGTATTCCGTTTCTGGCGACAACCAAAGGGTCAACAACATGCACAAAACCGGGCAAGCGGGCGGTGGCATCCCCGATGCAGATATTGCCCTTTATTTTAAAGACATCGCCACGGCCATCCGCACCTACCTTCCCTCGGCAAAAGTCGCCATTGACCTCTCCCCCTGGATGACAAACCCCACCACCTGGTATGCGAATTTTGACAAGTCGATCATCGATTACGCGTTTACCTCTGGCGGAAGAACCGAGGCGGGCAACACCAAAATTCGTTCTGCAGATGCCATGACTTGGGCAAGTGCGCACTCCATAACCGGAAAGTTCATCATCGCCGACGCAGGCTATGGGACCGGTGGCGGGGGAACAGGCCACGACGCCAATTGGGACGTCGAAGCCAATATCAAAGCCCGCATTACGGACGGCGTCCTGGGCATCACCCAGTTCAACGCCCGCGATGACTGGAATTCTGCAATTCTGACCGCGCTTCGTCCAAAGCTTCCTTCCGGGGGCACATGTCAGGTTTCGAGTTCATCCACTCTAGCCTCCAGCTCTTCGGCCATCATCCCATCCAGCTCCTCCTCCAGACCGTCGAGCTCTTCCGCGATCGCCCCATCCAGCTCCTCAGCCATCATCCCGTCAAGCTCTTCAGCTCAGCCCTCCAGCTCTTCGGCCATCATCCCATCCAGCTCCTCCTCCAGACCGTCGAGTTCTTCCGCGATCGTCCCATCCAGTTCCTCGGCCATCATCCCATCCAGCTCCTCTTCCCGGCCGTCGAGTTCTTCCGCGGTCAACCCCTCAAGCAACTTTGTGCGTAATGGGGGTTTTTCCCAGGGTACAACGGGGTGGGCGCTTGTTCCAAGCGGTTCCGCAGGCGCCTCGGGCACCACAGCGGTAAACGCAGGCGTGTTTAATCTGGTGGTGAATTGGGGCGGTGGCGCACAAGAGGAATTGACCCTGGCCCAGACCGGCATCACCCTCCCCGCAGGAGAATACGTGCTATCCTTTACCGCCTGGGCCGAACTTGGAGCATCCCGTCCGCTCGGGTACCGCGTCAATCTAGGGACCAGCAATGTCTGCACCCGAATTGCCACCCTCAGCGAAAACCCAAGCGACTTGCAATGCACCTTCTCCGTTGCCACCCAAACCACAGTTTCCCTAGAGTTTTTAGCGGGAGGCCCCTACTGGCAAGACGTCCAGATGGACAACGTGAGCATTGTCTCCTCCTCGGGGCAAACACCGGTTCGCCAAAAACTTCAAAAGAATTTCCTTTCCGAAATTCACATCCAAAGGACCGGGAACCGAATGGAGATTTTCCATACTGCCACATTGAAAATGGAACTGTTGAACACGGCGGGCCGCTCCGTCCAAGTTATCCCAAGCCACTTGGGATCTACCTCCCTGGATCTTGGACCCCTGCCACGTGGCATCTATTTGCTTCGATTCAGTGGCAAAGGACAATCCCGGGCGATTCCCGTCCTCCGGAAATAACCCATCCCAACTCCTGCCCTCAAACCGCCTTGGCACCTGCCAGGGCGGTTTTTCTTTTCTCGGCATTGACGACGGAAGAAATAATTCATAGATTTTGATTGAGACTTAGTCTCATTCATGGAATACCTGATGCAAATGCCCGACCGCACACCAATCATTCCCCATGTCCACCTCGGTGAGCTCACCATTGGGGAACAGGCGACCATTGTCGGCTATGACAAAGAACACCTGCGCTACCTTCACCGGCTTTTGGCCATGGGGCTTACCCGGGGAACAAAAATTCTGCTGGTGCGCAAGGCCCCCATGGGGGATCCTTTGGATATTTCCCTTCGCGGGTACAACATTTCGTTGCGCAGGGATGAAGCTTCAGTTCTTCGCTTGGAGCGCACCCCATGAACCCGACCCAAGCCAGCCACTTGACCATTGCGCTCGTGGGCAATCCGAATAGCGGAAAAACCACCCTTTACAACGACCTCACCGGCTCAAGTCAAATGGTGGGCAATTGGCCCGGAGTGACCGTGGAGCGCAAAGAGGGTTTTTGCGAACTCGGAAAGCAAAGAATACGCGTGGTTGATCTCCCAGGAATCTACTCCCTGGTCGCCCATTCCGAAGATGAACGGGTGTCGCGTGATTATTTGCTTTCGGGCGAAGCCAGTCTGGTTATCAACGTGGTAGATTCCACTAACCTGGAACGAAACTTGTACTTGACCATCCTTTTGCGGGAGGCTGGAATCCCGGTTGTGGTTGCCCTCAATATGTGGGATCTCGCCTCGAAGCGCGGTATTGTTTTTGACATTCCAACCTTGGAAGGGAAACTCGGCGCCCCCTGCATCCCCGTTTCGGCCACCCATGCAAAAACCGTGGCAAAATTCAAGGAAAGACTCAGCCAGATTCTCGTGGAGGCCGCTACGCCCCAGGTTTTTGCGGACACAGAAATCCCGGACTTGATCCACCAGGCATCCGAGGCTCTAGGCGGTGGCTGGAAGGGACTTGCAGCCCTGGAAAGCATGGAACATCCCCAGGCCAAATACTGGTCGGATCAAATTGAAACGGAACTCGGCGAGGTCCCCCAGGTTTTGCTTGCCGAAGCGAGGTACCGGTTTATTGGAAAAGTGCTTTCCCAGACTACTCGCACCCCCGGCCATGAGTCCATCCTTTCCAAGCGCCTCGACCAGCTCCTCCTGCATCGCATCTGGGGCCTTCCCCTCTTTTTTCTGGCCATGTATCTGGTGTTCTGGACCACCATCCACCTGGGAGGTGCCTTTATCGATTTCTTTGACATTTCTGTGGGCGCACTTCTCGTGGACGGCACCCGGCAGGCCCTCACCGCAATGGGATTTCCGGACATCGCCATCGTGGTTGTAGCCGATGGAATCGGGGGTGGAATCCAAACACTCTCCACCTTTATCCCGATCATTTTTGTCCTTTTTCTCCTTCTTTCCACGCTGGAGGATTCCGGGTACATGTCGCGCGCAGCCTTCCTCATGGATCGGTTCATGCGCATCCTGGGCTTGCCGGGCAAGGCATTTGTGCCCCTATTGGTCGGTTTCGGATGTACTGTTCCTGCCATCATGGCGACGCGGACCTTGGAGCACAAACGGGACCGGATAATGACCATTTTGATGGCACCCTTCATGAGTTGCGGAGCCAAAATGCCCGTTTACGCGCTGTTCGCCGTTGCTTTTTTTCCGGGCGGTGGCCAAAATGCAGTTTTCCTGCTGTATATCGCCGGGATCATTGTGGCCATAGGAACCGGACTTCTCCTTAAAAAAAGCCTGCTTCAAGGCGAGCCCGCGCGTTTTGTGATGGAGCTTCCTCCCTACCATATTCCCCATCCCCAGGGAATTGTCCGCCACGCCTGGTTCCGGCTCAAAGATTTTATTTCCAAGGCGGGAAAGGTCTTGATTGTGGTCATGGCAATTCTTGGAACATTGAACGCAATCGACAGCGAGGGCAATATTGGTGTGGCTCCTGGGAAGCATTCCTTGCTTGCCACTGCAGGGCTCGCGGTGGCTCCCGTATTTGCCCCCATGGGCGTAGAAAAGGAAAACTGGCCCGCTTCGGTCGCACTATTCATGGGCGTCTTTGCCAAGGAAATTGTGGTGGGAACGTTGAATGCACTTTATCTGCAACAGGCAGGCCTGGAGCAAGTTGGCCAAATTGCCACCACCAAACCAAGCCTAGTTGAATCCATGAAAACGGCGGTTACTACGACGGCTCAAAACCTGAAAGAGTTATTCATTACGACAAGCGCCAATTCCTCAGAGTCGAATCCGGTGCTCGGCCTTTTGAGGAAAAACTTCAGCAAAGGACCCTTGCAAGCCTTCGCTTTCTTGCTATTTGTACTCCTTTATGTGCCTTGCGTGTCGGCGGTTTCCACTGCCGCCCGCGAGCTCGGAACCCGCATGACATTCTTTATGGTTCTCTATACCACGGGGCTTGCCTGGACCCTATCCACCCTATTCTACCAGGTGACCCTCGGTCATGATCTGGTTTGGATTTCCATTTCTCTGGCGATCATGGGAATTGGCCTTGGCTCCCTTCTGGCCCTAGGAAGGAGCCCAAAATAAAAAGCGTCCGGAATTCCCGAACGCTTTTGAATGGGTTCAAACCCGTGGCGTGATTAATCCACCGCAATCGTCAGACGAGATCCAATTTGCACAGAAGCTGCGGAGGCAGCTGTTGGGTCGCTGAAGGCAAAAAGTTGAAGCTTGGTGCGCTTGCCAAACTTCTGCACCAGGGCAATATTCCAATCAAAGGGACGATCCTTCAAGGCATTCCCATCATTGATGTCCGCGACCTTGCGGTCCTTTTCAAATTGGCTTTCGATATTCACTTGGCTATTCTTGAGTCCGAGCATTGCCATGGGAATTTGCACACCCACATTGGCCACGCCTTGCTGCTTCTCGACCAAAACTCCCTTAGTTACCACATCAATCATGGCCACTTCGGCATAGGGTATCAGGCCGGGCATGATGGTGTCTTGTAGCCGCACAAAAAACCGGTTGTACAACTTGTTTTTGGAGTCGGAATATCCGAGACTATCCAAAACATTTCCACGCCATCCCGCGTCGACCACCAATTTGATTTGAGGAACCTTCACCGTCTCCACCACCCTCACATATCCGGTGTTCATCAATTTATCGGAACCACCCACCAGAACGGCGGAAGAAACAGGGCCCGACTTGTAGGTAAATTCAACCGCGTCATGGTAATACACCCGGCTCAGGAACAGCTTGGTTGGATCCACATTATTGTCGATATAATTACCAAATAATCCAACAATGGAGTAATCCGAAGCCCAGCGTCCAATCCGGATGGAGAGATCCTTCATGGGCTTTAAGTCCACAATGGCCTTTTCCAAAACAAAATTATCGACCGCCTTGGTGGTAATGACGGAGTCCTTGTCCTTGGTCTTGTCGGCAAGAACCAAATTTCCAAAGGTCGGCCCAAACCCACGGATATTGAATTCACCTGTAACATCTTCTGCAGTGTACTTACCGCCAAAATTTGCGCGGATGTAATACTTGTCCAGCAAGTCTTGCGCACCATCATCCCACAGGCGTTTTTCGCCATGGAGCTGAACGCTGGCCTTTACTTGGAATCCTTGGGGTGGAGTATCTGCGGACCAGGCGGCATTCGCCGCGAGAGCCATGCTTGCAAGTACAAGTGTTTTTGTCCCCTTCATAAGAACCTCCGATAAGAAATCAAGTTGTTGAAGAAAGAATATACAAGCCCGCTCTTTATGTCAATACATATTTTCCCTGTCAAATTTTGACAGGGCATTTCGCAAAGAACTATTGCTGAACAGGCAAAATAACTTGAAAACTGGTTCCCCGTCCCACCTCGCTATGGAACAAAAGATCACCACGATGCTTTTGAATAATACCATAGGATATGTATAGGCCAAGCCCTGTCCCCTGCCCCACCGCCTTGGTGGTGAAGAAGGGATCAAACAGGCGTGAGTAATGTTCCTTGGGGATTCCATGCCCGGTATCCGAAACAACCACCAGCACATGGGTGCCTTTATTCATGATCTTCAAGGAAATCACCCCTTCGCCCTCCATGGCCTGAGCCGCATTCAGCAAAAGATTGATAAATACCTGGGACAGCTGGATGCGACTTCCGAAAATGGCCGGCGCTTCGACATATTCCTTATTCACCTCGAAACGCTTTACCTGCCCCCAGACAATATTGAGGGCTTCATCCAACACTTCGGAAACGGAAAGTTCTTGCCAGGATGAATTGTCGGGATGCGAAAATGAACGCAGACTCCGCACGATTTCGATTACGCGGGCAAGGCCTTTTGCGGGACTCGGCAATCAGGTCGCCCACATCATTGCGGATTTGGTCGTAGCGCAATTCTTCTTTGGCCTGCCTCACTTCATTCACCACGGAATCAACCTTGCCGGGCTCCTGGTCCAGGACACCATATCCATCCAAAACTTTGTCGTAAACTTGTATGTAACGGGTGAGCATTTCCAAATTCACATTGACAAAGCCAATGGGATTATTGATTTCGTGGGCGATGCCTGCGGAAAGCTGGCCCATCGCTTCCATCTTTTGCGCTTCCACCAGTTTGGCTTCCAGTTGCTTGCGCCCTTCAAGCTCGGACCGCATTTTGTCATTGACCAAAGCAAGCTCCGCAGTCCGCTGGCTGATCAGGCGCCGCAATCCTTGTTCGTGCCGTTCGCGACCTTCGCCCTGCTCCCTCTGGGCAGTGACATCGTGCATGACGATTCCAAAAATGGATGCCCCGAAGGCATTGGAGGCCACGGGAAAAAGACTGAATTGCACGGGAAGCAGGCGTGATCCATCCCGGGTGACCAGCTCCAATTCTCCGAAAGCATGTCCATTCTGGACCGCCCGGTCAAACAGATTGCGCAACAGACTGCTTCCTGTGGCCCGGTTCACAATCTTGGAGAATGGCAGCCCCTCCCGCTCGCTCAGAGGAATGCCCAAATTTTCGACCAGGGCCCGGTTGCAATAGCTCATCTCGCCCTGGGATCCCACCAGACCAATCATCTCGGAGGTATTGTCTACCAAAGCCACAAGCATTCTACGATCCCTCTCGGACCGCTCCCGCTCGCTGACTTCCATGTCCAAACGATGGTGGATATCTACATAGTCCTTGAGCAAACCCAGGGCTGGCACCATGTAGGAAATCACCTTAAATATATGAGCCAAATTATAACTGTTGTCGAATAACTCCGTAGACCCAAAAGCCATGTGCAATTGCGCAACGATATCCGGAATTACGCTGATCCAGACCGCAAAAGAAAAAGAGTCCCTGCGGGCTGCGTGGAATTTGCGAAAAACCCACAAACCCGCAAGCGCATAAATAAACAAAGGAATCACATCCCAGGGGCGGGAAATCAGCAAATCCGGAAATACGATCTGGGGCAGGTTACTGGAGTTGGCCAAAAAATCCATGATCGCGAAAGCGGCAAGACCAAAAGCAATTGCGAGCAAAAAGAAGAACCGTGCATTGCCCCTCTCATTTCCCCGATATTTGCGGACCATCAGAATCATGACACCCAGGAGCAAAATGAAAATTCCAAAAGACCTGCCAATAGCCCAGGTAAAGGGAATCAAAAGGGACGAGTCCGCCGTGTTCTGAATAAACCGGTCCACCGCCAAGGTCTGAAACAGGTCGATGAACCCCCCCCAGAGGATTGAAATTCCGATAACCGGAGTCACAAAATCCCGACGCACATAGTAATGGAAAAAGGCCAGCGCAAACGTGAAAAACGCCATGCAGGTGGCGGACCACAGCAAAATAGTATGAAGGAGAAGCCCACGGACATTGCCCAGGGGGCTAAATCCATCTGCCTTGAGCCCAAAGTCAACTCCCGCCAAATTGAGCAGACTAGGAACCACGCAAATGAGTCCAACCATGGCTAAAAGCCACAGATTGAAGCGCAAAGGATGCCGGAAGGAAACCATAAGCGGATTATACCCATTTATGGACAATCCTTCAATGGATTCTGCATTTCTACTTTTATTCCATGGCTAAAGTACACCCTCCCGGAGGTTTGCGGGAACTGCTGCTGGTTTCAGTTCCCCTGATTCTGAGCGCAGGCTCGTCCTCCATTCAGCAATTCATTGACCGGGTCTTCCTCAGTCACTGGTCCCCGGTATCCGTTGCCGCAGGAATGCCGGCGGGTGCGCTCAACTTTTCCTTCCTGTGCATTTTCATGGGAACCGCCTTTTACTGTGGCACCTTTATTTCCCAATACCAAGGTGCAAAACGGAATGACCAGATTGGCCCGGCCATGTGGCAAGGAGTCTGGATCGGGCTGGTGGGTGCCATCGCCATGATTCCTCCCATCATTTTTGCTCCCGGGTTTTTTGCCTTTTTCAATCATCCGCCTGCTGTGATCGCCGAGGAAGTGATCTATTTTCGCATTCTAACCCTAGGCACTTTTCCCATCGTGGCCTCCAGCGCACTTTCCTGTTTTTTCAGCGGTCGCGGAGACACCTGGACCGTGCTGTGGGTGAATTTGACCATTAGCATCGTCAATGCAGTTCTCGACTACGCCATGATTTTTGGGCATGGTCCCTTCCCCGCCATGGGGATTGAGGGCGCTGCCATTGCCACGGTAATCGCCCATTCGGTGGCCTTGGTGATTTACCTGGTCCTGGTCCTGCGTCCCAAGAACCAGACCGTTTTCCATACCCGCAGTGGTTGGCGCTTCAACCCGGAACTGATGAGGAGATTGTTGCGCTTTGGACTTCCCAGCGGCCTGCACTGGTTTGTGGACATCGCCGGATTTACCGTATTCAACTTGCTTCTGGGCCAACTGGGGGTGGTCGCTTTGGCTGCCACGAATATTGCTTTTCAGATTGACCTGCTCGGTCTGATTCCCATGACCGGAATCGGAATCGGCGTTTCCATTTTGGTGGGGAAGTACATCGGTGCAGGCCAAGTTGAAGATGCGGAGCGGGCCGGATGGTCGGGAATGAAAATGGCACTCCTCTACATCATTCCTTTATCGACAGCCTATGTCCTTTTACCCGATCTGTTCCTCTTGCCTTTCCGGGAGGCGGGTGGAAAAAATAACGAGGTTCTTGCCGTCGCCTCTTCGCTCCTGGTTTTCGCGGCGGTGGTCTCTATTTTTGATGCCGTGGCCATCGCCACCAGTTCCGCCATCAAAGGCGCCGGAGACACCCACTTTGTAGTTTGGCTTTTGGCAATTACATCTCCCTTTTGTCTTATTCTTCCCACTTGGCTCGCCTTATCCGTATTCCACTGTGGCCTTTTTGCCGTCTGGACCATTGCCATCACCTATTGGTGTTCGCTCGCCATTGGATTTTTCTTACGCTTCCGCCAAGGAAAATGGAAGACCATGAAAGTCATCGAAGAAGAACTGCAAATTCCCGAAGTTCAAGAGCCGATCGACTTATTACCTAGATAATACGTCGATAAACCTGCGGCCAGGTAAGCGACGGGCGCACTCCAATTGATGGCGATCTCATTAGATGCATAGGAAAACAAATGGTCCTGGTACGCCAAAGCAGGGGCACTACTCGGATATTCCGGACAATTTCGCGCATCTTGCCGTCCCGGATTGGGACCGCCGACCAAAAGTCCCGGAACCGGCGCAATGACAGCGTCCGCCTCGGAAATTCGATGATGGGGGTGCAGAGGAGACTGAAGCCCCTGACCCGTAATGAAGCACATGCGCAGAGGATTGCACCCCACTAAATAATCCATCATATGGACAGAGGCCTCGAGATAAGCAACTTTATTTGTCAACTGGTACGCAACCAAAAGGACTACCCCCTGATTGGCGGCCATGCCGTTGGAGCCCCAGACAAAATCTTCCATGGTCATGCTGACGCGGTAGGCATTCCGCGACTGGCGTTCCAGGAGCTGATCTGCGAGGCCCAATAAAATATTTCGCGACCAAAGATCATTGCGCCGCAGAGCCATTGAAATGAGCCCAAGGGAACCCACGCGTTGCCAAACGGGTATCCCGTAATCTCCGGTCTGGGCACTCCGAGCAATACGTTCAAATTCTTCTTCTCCTGTCGAAATAAATAATTCGAAGGCCGCCCACTGTAGCTCATCTTCCAGTTGCTCGTCATCGTATCGCCCCGTCCTCACGTCTTCCGGCTGACGGTAAGGCCGCTGGGGATTCTCCATGCCCCAAACAAATGCCTGCCGGGCCATTTGAATGCACTGCGTAGCGAACACCGCGTCAAAGGGCTGGTAAATCCGGCTTGCCTGGGCCATGGTCGCAGCAAAATGAAAACTCGCGGCCGTACTTTTCATCACGGCATAGCGGGCGTTCTTACATTCCTCAGGCATAACCATGGCATCAAAGCGCAAATTGGTAAGCTTGTGATACACCCCTCCGTCCAAGGGATCCTGCATGCATTGCATCCAGTCCAGATTCCATTTCACCTCGGCGAGCAGATCAGGGAGCGGGCCACGGCTCTCGGGAATATTGAGGGCCAGGGTTTTTGCATAGGCCGGGAAATTCTCATAAATGGACAGCAAAGTCCAGACGCTGATTCCAGAATTTACCATGTACTTGTTATAATCTCCCGCATCATACCAACCCTTGGGCGCGGAGATCACGGTGCCCTCCGGACGGGACTCACTCGCCGCACTCGCGTGGATCAGCACCGACGAATCGGGATGGCCGGCCTGGCGGGCAAAGGCCCCCGCATGCTCTTCCTTAAGCTCCATGGAGGCTCGCTGAAAATAGAAGCCCTTGAGCAAGGCGACAGACAAATCCACCCAGGGAGCCTGCTCCACCCGGACAGGCAAACGAATGCCATAGGAAGGTATTTCGATGACATACTCGCCTGCTTGGGTGACGCAGGAGAAGTCCAAAGCCCGGGAGGCTCCGGTATCCGCTTCCCAACATTTCGCTTCACCCAACTCGCCATTGCACACAACACATCCAAGGGAGGAATAGACGCAGAAACTTGTAGCCCCTGCATCCTGGACCACAAGGATCTTAGGACCTTGGGCCGCAAAGCCCACCTGCGAAAATCCGACCCGGTCCAGGATTTCCGCATTGACCTGATGCTGTTTTTCAACGACCTTCATGGACCCAACGAGCCGATTGATTGATGTGGGAGGTCTTCACCCGGACCACGGCTACCCCGCGGAACTGGCCAACCAGTGAGCTCAAATCCACCCGATCCAATGCGCCTGCCAGGTAGTTCAGCTCACCCAATTTGGAACCATCCAGACCAAAGAGACGAACCGCGACACCTTCTCCGGTAGGGGCCTGCACTTGTAGCCAGCGACCTTGGATGTGCATCGACCCTTGGAGCGGGCTTGCATATTGAGGAGTTTTTATATCCGTTACAATATCGCCAGGCTTGGTTCCGGTAATCAGTTTGAGACTCACGTTGTCGAAAGCAACCCATGCCGTGTCTGCGCCCACAAAAAACCGAATCGTTACATTTTCATCCATATTTTTTGAAATGGAGAAGGAGACTCGATAATGAGAAAATGAATTTGGACCCACGGTTACGGCAAAAGTCGCCAACTGGCCTTCCAGTCCCAAAAGTTCCCCAGTAACCGGGCGGGTGGCGAGGGATTTTGCATCAAACTCAAGCGTATAGGATTGCCCCTTGGCGACCCGGATTCCCCTCTGTAACATATAGACCTTGGTAATTGCAGTTCCAGGAAGGAAGGGAATGATATTCAAGGAGCTATCCGCGCTCCAAGACATTTGGGGCCAGGCGGCAATGGTTCCATCGATATAGGGAGATGCTTCCCAATAATGGAGACTATCGATAAACTTCCCATTCTTGATCAGCTCGACTCCAGGATTTTCGAAAATGCCCTGAATGTAGAGATCTTTGCTGATGACCAAGGTCGTGTCCACATTTGCTCCCCCCAGGGCTCCCGACCATCCCAAAAACACCGAACCCGATGTTGGTGCGCCCACAATATGGAGCGTATCTCCCACGGTATAGGAAGCCTTCTGCGGAGTAACCGAAATGGTGCCATTTCCGAGCACATCGAGCACGAGCCCGGGGCTGAATGTGGCAATGGAATTTTGCGAATTGCCACCCAATACCGCATCAATGCTTCCTAACAGAGCGAGCACCGGGGCCTGCCAGTTGATGGCGATTTCATTGGTGGCGTAGCTTCCCACAATATCCGCGTAGCAAGATGCAGGCAAGCAGCCCGCCAGTTTGGTTGCAGCACCGTCAGCCGTTGGAACACTTTCGTTGGGCCCTCCAACCACATAACCCGGAAGGGGATCCACGATCCCATCGCCTTGCATGATACGCGAATGCGGAGCTTTGGGGAACTTGTTTCCGATGCCGGTGAGATAGGTGGTGCTCAAAGGATTGCGGCCCAGGAGATAATCTGCGATTTCGGCTGCGGCCCGGATGTAGGACGTATCCTTTTCAAACTGGAAGGCGACGACCAAATTCATTGCATCGCTTGCGATGCCCCCGTTGCTACCCCAGTTGAAGTCCATGTTGGGCAAGCGATATGGATTCGCGGAAATTTGCGTCTTCATGGCATCGGCCCTGGTTTTGATCAGGGCACGGGCTGCAGTTTTCAATGTGGCGTCGGGAGCCACGCCGTCTTCCAGAGAAAGGCTATAAAGACCGAGGGTCCAGACCTGGGGCCAATCCGCTTTGGCTGCAGAACCAAGTCCCGTGGCGGAAGGCTTGTAGGTTGCCTTTCCCGTGGTCAACCACAGCTCGCATTTGGCCCAGAAGAATTCATCGGTGAAAGTCCCGTCTCCATAATATCCGGTATTCACATCAGGGAACAAGCTGCCGCCACCTTGGCCATAGGCTATGGAATTATTTACGGAAGCCCACGCATAGGCAGCCTCTGCGGCTACTGTAAGACTATCGGAAAAGGCTGGGTCCAAGACGGAGTAGCGACGGGCGGCCTGAGCAATTATCCCGGCAAAATCCAACGTTGAAGCGGTCGTTTTTCCGATAACCCAACGTTTGCTCGCGTCTTTGCCGGGCAAAACCATGGCCTCAAAATTTTTGGGGGTAATTTTAAAATACACTCCACCATCCGTGGCCTGCATGCGCAACAGCCATTCAAGCTCCCAACGCGTTTCGTCAAGCAGATCGGCGCGCCCATTTCCACTCTCGGGAATATTCATGATGGAATCACCGGAATACTGGGGGAAGGTTCCTAGGAAGGTTTGCATAATTCCCATAGTGACACCGGCATTGACCAAATATTTACCATAATCGCCCGCATCGTACCAACCCTTCTGGACATTGCGGGTTGCGCCCGTGCCCATCTTCAGGCTATCATGATAAGCGACCGCAGTATCCGGATGCCCAAAGGGGCGCGCAAATTTTCCACCATTTTCGGCCTTGATGTCCGTCGATGCGCGCCAGAAGAAGAAGGCTCGCTGAACATCACGATATGCGGAGGCATAGGCCTTAGTGCTGATGCGGAATGGTTCGGAACGACCCACATCCTTGATTTCAACATAATAGAGACCTTCTGTCTGCAAACTAGATAAATCGCCCTGCTGAACTAGTTCACCCGATTTGTCCCAGGAAGTTTGTGCGGACAAAGCCGCACTCAGTACCTGACTATTGTCCGATACTTTTTTTACCAAAAACGAATCCGCATGGACATGGGCTAGCACAAATACTTTGTTACTTGTTGGATAATAACCCAGCTGATTCATGCGGATCACACCTGCCTGGGAAATTCCCACCAGTGAAGCACAAATTAAAGCGACCGAAAATATTTTTGCCATGAGGCCTCCAATTGATACCCCAAACCTATCTCCAAAAGGGATTCACCCCATGACCCCAATTGGAGGAATCGTTTACCCGGGGAAACGCACAAAAAAGGCCATCCTTGTGGGATGGCCTTGATACTCAAAATCTTTTGGATTAGAGTGGGAACTTTGGAGCGAAGTCCTTGGCCTTGAACACCTTGGTCCAAGCCTTGCCAGGAATGGAATACTTGGCAAACTGGGAACCATCAGCGGAGAAGAGCCAGTAGTTGTCTTCTGTAGGATGGTACATGACTGCACCGGCTGCTGCGATTGGATTACCTGGTGCGAAATCCTTGATTGCAAAGATCTCAGACCAGCTCTTGGTGGCCAAGGTGAACTTGGCAAACTGGGAGCCGTCCTTGCTGAATACGTAGAAGATGTTTTCGTTGCCATTGAAGGCAAAGGAGGAGAGGTTGGTGAACGGGCACTTTGGAGCAAACTGAGCGGATTTGAATACCTTGGACCAGCTCTTGGTGGCCAAGTCAAACTTGGCAAACTGGGAGCCATCTTTGCTCAACACCCAGTAGTTGTTCTCGTTAGGATGATACATCAAGCCACCGATCGCGTCGAAAGGCATGCCAGGTGCGAAGGACTTAGCCACATCGACCGCGCTCCAGGACTTGGTGCCGAGATCAAATTTGGCGAATTTTGCGCCATCACCGCTGACGACCCAGAAGACCTTTTCGGTCTGGTGGAACATCGCTGCTGCGATGTTTTGAGCGGAAACGGTTGCGACCGACACAACGAGAGTTGCGAGGGCGAGAATTTTCATTGCTTTCATGATGCCTCCAAGCTTTAGCTTGATTTGGGTTACTGGTTTAGGATCCAATGCGCAAGATTATACAAAACAGATTTCCTCATGGCAAGAGAGGAAACTCAAATCAAGCCAAGAGAGGCTTTTTTGCTGAAATTTGGCAGAAATTTGAAACGAGAACGTGTTCTATATCACTATTCCGTCACTATTCGACCAGCTGCACTAGGCTGACATCTTTGATGCGCACACCCCGGGAATACCCGCCCAAGTTGAATTCCAGACGGCCAAAAGGATTGGTTTCCTTGGCGGAGAATTCAAACTCGAAGATTTTTGGAGCCTTCCCCAAAGGAGCCAGGAAATCCTCATTTCCCAAATCCAAATTGTCGTATGGCGCATAAAAACGACCAACGCGAGCCATCATCAGGGTTGAATCCTTGTCCGACCAAGCAGTAAAACGAAGGCGATACCAACGGGATTGGATGAGTTCAATGTCTTCTTGCATCCATTGGATGGAATAGTTTTGAGTACCCCCTTCCCAAATATTGATGATCACCGCTCCATCGGAAAAACTGGTATCGGCAGAACCACCCAACTGAGAAATCAAAATCCAGTTTTTTCCATGCTCCGCAAAGGCGCCATTGAGAATCCGATCCACATTGGGTTTGTCATATTCGGAAAGAGCGGCGGGCAAAACTCCGCTGAGCATTTCGGATTTTCCGATCCGGTATTTGTAACGCAAGGCATTGAAGGAACGGGCCATGTTTTCCAAATCCACCGAACCCAGGCGAATCACCCGGAGACCCATAGAATCCTCGCTGATCGAGGAAAAATCAAGGGACTCCAGGAGAATTTTGGGATGAAAACGTACGGGCAAAACCAATTTGCCCGTGTCACCCACTTGAACCAGTTGGGAATGGTGGAAACGAAGATCCAGTTGCACCGAATCCGCGAAACGCACCTCGACCGGACCACATTCCGCATTAGGCGGACACCAGGTGCCTTTGTAGACCCAGGAGGAAAAATCAAACAGGAGCCCCACTTCCTTGAGATAGCTGCGGCTGGGGATGTTCATATCCTCGAAATCGGCATCCAAAGTGTCGCCATCCAGGATGTCAATGGGAAGTAAAGTGTCCAGGCCCGTTGCAGGCCAAAGCTTGGAGCCCTCGGTTGGGTCTTCGGGCCGATAATAATAGAAGCTCCCGAAGTAGCGAACCTCAGTCAAAGGCAAGCGCAAATCGGTCCAAACCACTTCCGACACTGCGGTGGCCACGGTCCCCACGCGGGCAAGGGGAGTGAAAATTGGATCACCGGAAGCCAATTCGAACTGGGCACTGACGGTGACGGTGGGATTGCCAATTTCGATGCCCGTGCGCTCGGAATCCTTGTTTCCGCAGGAAACCAGGGCTAAAAAAGCCATTACCAAGCAGAAAATTCGCACGAGCATGTTTATTCCTGGGACAGGGGGAATAGCTGGATGTTCACTTGAACGATCTCTTCGCCATCACCGGGCCCTGCTTGGAAATTTAACAGTTCTTTTCGCATAAGTTGCAAATGTTTTTTTAATACGGAAAAATCCTTGCGCCGGATCGAAAAGGTCAGGGCAGAAATGTCGCGCCGCTCCGCGGGTTGCTGCATCAACGCATTCTGGGCCTGGGCGATCATTTGCTGGTGATATTGCTTCACCAGTAAATCGGAAACCTCGTCATCCGTGGTCAATAATGGGTCCACTTGCTTGAACCCATTGGCGGTACGGGTCAGGAAGCCTAGCTCCTGCAATAGCTTCAAGGATTCTTGCACCCGCTGAACCGGAATCCGGTCCACCGTATGTCTCGAAATCCATTCGGGTGCGCCATTGAAGTCCTTAAGAGTCACCATCTCGCGGATTACACTGTGGTACCATTCCTTGAAAATCCGGAACTGCGACTCATCCAGCTTACGCAGCTTGGAGGTGGGGCTGATGCGCACGAGTTTATCGTAATAAATTTGCTTTTCACGATCCGTTTTTGCCTGATTGAAAAAAATCAGGTTCTCGAAGTATTCTGCCCTGCGCCCCTGTAGCCCAAGCCCAATAATCAGTTTGGTCGCGGTTTCCTTAGTGATGTTGCGCTTGCCGTCCATGGTCAGCTTTAGATGGGCATGACTGGAGAGGCCAGACTTTTCAGCAAAGAAACGCAAGGAGAACGCTACCGAATGCTTTTTTCGATAATCATAATAGTCCTTCAAGTAGACACGATAGTTCGTGTACTGGAGGACATCGGGTTCTTGTTCTGTAGCCATGTTACAAGTATACCCAGTTGCGAAGGGTCAATTTGCCCCGCTGACGGGAAAATGGTTACTACCGTATCCAGATAAAAAATCCTGTTTCAGCATGGAAAAGCCCAAATGATCCTCAAAGATCCCATGTAGCTTCTCGGATTGCCGGCGAATTCCCTCTTCTTGGAAGCCCAGTTTCTTGGCCAATGCCAGGCTTGGTAGATTCCGGACCGCCACACTGATTTCAATGCGATTGAGCTGGAGATCGACAAAGCCGTGTTGCAACAACTGGAGACAAGCCTCACGGGCAAAGCCCTTGCCTGTGGCAGATTGCTTGAGCCAATAGCCCATGGAAGCCGAGGCATGTTCCCACTGGATCCAATGGAGCGCAACGGTACCCATCAATTCCTTTGAAACAAAAATACCCCAAAGCCCCCCATTATCCAACTCTTCTTGCATTTCCGCCGCTGCCAAAAAACTTTGCGAGTGCCCCTCGGTCTGGTGGTCTTCCACCCAAGGCAACCATTGGTGCAGATGGGCGCGGCTACTTTCAACCATCGCAAAAAAATCTTCCGAATCGTCCTCTGTTAGACGCCGCAGGGCCAGGCGGGCACTCCGCAAAATCGGATCCATTATTGGACTTCCAAAATGCGCTCTACCTCAATTCCATTCTGGCATTGGCACAGGGAGGCCTCTGCGCAAATTTCCTTGGCCGGATAAAAAAGTCCTTCGGCTTTCACTTGCACCTGAAGGGATGTGTCGGCTTGGAACGCCTTGACATCATCGGGGCAAACCACCACCCCGGGCCGGGTATCCGAAGCCAATGTTTTTGGATAACACACAAAAACGGACGCAGTGGAATCTTCCAGGTAATACGCTCCCGCAAGGCAACGGGTGGCATCCTTGCGAAATACCAGCTTTCCTTCGATGGTGGCGCAATAGTTGGTTCCAGGTGCCGTGGCTTGCATGGTCAACAGGTCTGCAACCGTGCGTGAATCACACCAATCCTTGCTGACCGGTTTTTTGTCACAGCCAAGGAGAAAGAATATCAGAAGAAGTGCGAGGATTTTCATGAACCAATTATACCAAAATTTCCCTTAGGACTACTTAATCCGTTGAACGGTGATCCAGGCAATTGCACCACTCTGGGATATTGCAGATAAACGAATCCAGTCATCGGAACGGGCGACACGGGAAATTCGCAATTCCTCCATGGAGCCATGGAATGCCCGAGCCGAATCCTGCCAGGTGCCCACATAAATCGAGTCCAGGGGACCATCCCCTTCCAGAAGGGCTAGTGCGCTGGATGTAGGGACCGGAGTCCCATCCATAAACCACTTTGCCTGTCCATACAAGGAGTCGTTCACTGTCCTGCGCATGGCCAAGTGCGTCCATTTTGCACTATCAACAGCAAGGGAACAAGTCATATAGACATTGGGATTTCCCCATCCTAAAAAATCCGGATGCCAGCCCACGCCATTCACTCCGTATTTCAAGTCCCCCAGGAATAATTCACGCTCCCGGTGATTCCACCCGTTGGAAAGATCGCTCCGACGAAGGAAGGTCCCTGGGGCATCAAAGCGCACCCACAATTCCAGGGTAATATCCCGAACCCCGAACTCCACATTGGGAGCAAAAATGCTGAGTCCGCTTTCCACTCCTGCAAAAATCATCCCCCCGGATATGGGACCGTCGCTCCCCCAATTGCCTGCACCTTGGATGAGCGCATGATGGCCCGCCCCCGTTGCATCGGGGGTGCGCAATTCCCTGGCTGAATCCAGGAACCCCCGTTGCAAATGCCAGACGCCCGACCAGCCTTGTGCCGTATCGAAGGTGGCCTGGGAAGATGAGTGTGGCAAAGTCAAAACGCGCCCCCAACGTAATAATAGACCTTGCGTAGAGTCATTGGCGAGTACCGAATCCAGCCCTACCCAAATCAAAGCGCGCAGACCGATGGAATCCCAGGACACGATTTCAAAAGGCAGCTCCTTTTCCTGCAAATCAAGGACGCGCAGGTCTGTTCCTCCAAAAGAGGCTTCCCGGGGGAAATTCGCACCCTCCAATCGAAGTAGCAGAGGGAAATTCCCGACTCCCTGGGCAAGGGATATCCCACTGGACCGGGTATTGAGGGACACCCGGGCCCCGAACATAAAGGTTAGGGCCGTTTCGGCCGGAGGAAGAAGGCTGATCGAATCCGAAAGGACTCCGGAGGCGACCGTCACCTCGACCGAGCCCAGCAGAGAATCACTGGCAGGCACTACTGCACGTAGCGAAATTTCACCGGGTGGCAAGGAGTCGAGACGAAAGAATCCCTCCCCATCCGTTTCTACCGCCATATCCAATCCCAAAACCTGCACCCAAGCGATTTTTACGCCGGGTGGCAAAGAAACACGACCCAGAACGGAACCCATTTTTTGCAGATGAACAGTATCCTCAATAACCCCCCGCGACCCGGAATCCAGACGCACCAAGGCTCCCTGGCCTCCACTCTTCACCTGGATACACCAAGATTCTTGCGGAATGGAATCCAGATAGGCCATGCCGAATTTGTTGGTGAAGGTGTCAAGTGGCCGGGACGCTTGCTGCAGGCCCGGTTGGGGTACAAAATTACAAGTTCGTACTTGGAGCCGCGCACCCATTACCGGATGCCCAATGGAATCGGAAACCAGAATGGCGACCCCATTGGAGGTCTCGTCCACACCGGGTTTTCCGCTCAGCTCCAACTCACGGGAACACCCCAGAAAACTCCAGGCCATCACCAATGCCAACAGGCCCCATTTCATGTGCGCCTCCGTTTGGATGCCACGTCCGGCTCCTGGTTCCAGACCACGGGAAACAAGGCAAAGTCGGCCTGGATCACACAGTCCGAGTCCTCCAAGCCTAGTGTCCACTGGGCGACCTGGCGCCGGAACTCCCGCACCATTTCCTGAAGGGTGGGAATCTCCTTGGCGGGGATGGCGAGAGTCATGGTGGAGACCTCCCTTATATCTGGCGAATGGCGCTTGAGGGATTCCGCGGCCAGGGTCAGAGTCTGCTCCTGAAACTCCCGGATGGCCAGACTTTGCCATGCATCCTGGGTGGAAATATGCGCATCCAGAACGGTGTAGATTCCCGAATCTTCCTTGCGCACCAAGGCCATTTCTTGCAATACCTGCACGGCCTCCTGGGCCTGCTTCATGGAAATGGCGGGAGAAAGCCGGCGGGCAAGGTCCGCAAAATCTCCCCGGAACTCAAAGGTCAACATGGCAAGCCGAACTGCAGGGTAGTACCAAAAGGACCAGTACCTGGCCTGGCGATCCGAGAGCAGTCGGGCGCTGGTGCTACGCAGGGCCATCAGCTTCTGAAAGCGCTCCTTGATTTCCCTTTCGCTTTTGGCCCGGGAAAAAAGCACCAGCTCATGGAAGTATTTGGCGTCGCGCCCCTTGAGCCGCAACAGATCGATCACGGCGTCAATGGATGATTCTGCGATGTGTTTGGAGCTTTGAAATACGTGGGCCAGATAGCCTGCATCAATACCGGTCTTTTTACTCATGTACCGAAAGGAAAGAAATGATTGTTCCTTTTTTGCATCCTCAAACCATTCGCGCCAATAAGCCCGGTAGTCGGTATGTTTGTATAAGTCCGGCATCTGGATTAAGATACATCCCAAATTCCCAAAGTGACTGGAGGAGTTCTTCTGATGTTGAGCAAGGGGTCAACGGGAGGAAAGGAAAGTGAACAGCCAGCATCTCAGCACGAAATGCTAGGTTAGAGGTTAAAGGTTAGAGATGGGGTCTGGGATGATACCTCTAACTTTTACCCTCTACCCTGCAACCATCGCCACCCCCCTTGACTCTCTCTCGGAAAAAGGTCACAATACTGGAACATGCTGAACTACCGCCATATCTTTATTGTAGACGACGACACGAGTATTCTAGACTATTATCGCAAAATATTTTCCCCCTCGTTCGATGAATTCGACATTCTAGGTGGAGAAAAGAATAAATCCGGAGATGAGGTGGTCTTGCAACTTTTTGCAAAGCCCGTTGGCCTCCTTTCATATTTTTCTTCCGCCCACCAGTCCGGACAACGGTTTCCTCTCTGCATTCTCGACATGCGCATGCCAGAGCTCAATGGTCTGGAGACCGCACTGAGGCTCCGCGAGCAGGATCCGGACATCAACATCATCATTTGTTCGGCCTATTCGGATGCGACAACAAGCGTCATCAAACAAAAACTGGATAACCGTGTATTTTTTGTCCACAAACCATTTGCTCCTGATGAGTTCAAACTTTTAGTATTCTCCATTCTGCGGGAATGGGAAGGCAAGCAAGCCTTGCGGAAAAGCGAGGCGCGACTTCTGCAAATCATTGAGGCCACTCGCACGGGGATTTGGGAGTGGAACATCGAAACCGCCGAGACCATTTTAGATAAGCGCTGGGCAAAAATTGTGGGATACACTCTGGAGGAACTAGGTTCTCCCACTACGGTCGATACCTGGGCCAAGCTGACTCATCCCGACGATCTGAAAAATGCTTCGGGGCAGATCGAAAAACTTCTCGCCAACGAAAACTCCTACTACGATACCGAATTTCGCATGCGGCACAAGGACGGAACCTGGGTCTGGGTGCACTCCCGGGGGCAGGTGACAGAACGCAATGCCAATCGGAAGGCGATTCGCATCAGTGGCACACATACGGACATTACCGCCCGCAAACAGTCCGAAGAAAAACTGCAATTGGAAACCGCCTTGTTGCTCGCCCAGACCGAAGCAACCATTGACGGCATTTTGATTGTGGACGAGAACAGAAAACGGGTCTTAGCCAATTCCAAAATTGCGGAGCTGTTCCATGTTCCTCCGCATATCATGAAGGATGAGAACGACCAATCCCTGCTGCAACACGTGGTGCAACGGACTAAAAATCCCGAGGAATTCCTGAAAAAGGTTCTGTATCTCTATGAGCATACCCAAGAAACCAGTCGGGACGAAGTGGAAATGAAAAGCGGAATGTTGCTTGAGCGGTATTCTGCGCCTGTGATTGGCAAAAACGGAACCATTTTTGGCCGGATCTGGTCCTTCCGCGACATCACGGGCCTGCGCAAAGGCTGAAAAAAGGGCCGTGCTTCGCGCACGACCCTTTTCCAATTCTTCATTCCTGTGGGTTAACCGATTTCGAGAATCAGGTCGCCCTTCATGATCGCCTTGCCCGGGACTGCGGTAATTTGCTTGATTTTACCGTTGCGGGGGGCCAGGATCTCATTTTCCATTTTCATGGCTTCCAAGATTCCGAGGGGTTGGCCCTTTTCGACTTCGTCACCGACGGAGACAAACAAGGATGTAACCTGACCGGGAAGATCGGCCCGGACTTGACCGGAGGCCTGCTTGGTCGATGCAGGGGGTTTAAAGCGGGTGCTCTCCACCTTATCAATGCTGAGCGGATAGGATACACCGTTCAGATACACGCGCTCAGGAAGGCCGTCGGTACGACGGTCCACTTGCACGGGAATCACACGGTTGTTGATCATGACCAGACGCAGGGAGCCATCGGCATTGGTTTCAAGAATGCGGACCGCGATGGTCTTGCCCTTCATTTCCACGGAAAATTCAGACGAGAAATCGGTCTTGTTGGGAATTTGGAATTCGTGTTTTTCAACGCTTCGGACTGTGTACTTCATATCAGAACTCCATCTTCTTGCGGTTGAGGACGCGGCTCGCCATGGACCACAGCAGGCCTCCATGTTGTGCGCTATCCATAATCTGGGTGGCATTTGCATCGCTGTTCAAGGCAAGTGCAGCAACAAGGGAGGCAATCTCATCGTCCTCGGAATTGCGCAGGCTCTTGAGCAGGGATACACGACGATCTTCGGTAAACAGGTAGGATGTGGTCACCTCGCCCTTCACGAAGTCCGCCGATTCCACAATAGCACGCATCAGAGGAAGCGTGGTCTGAATTCCATCGATAAAGAAATCTGCGAGGGCAAGACGCATCCGGGTAATCGCCTCATCACGAGTCGCATCCATCACCAGAAGCTTCGCGATATTGGGATCATAATGTGGACTTACAATATCACCAGCAGTCACCGCCGTGTGAAGGAATATCCCTTCGCCCGTAGGTGCATGAAACCGTTCCACCCGACCTGGGCAAGGCGCGAACTTGCGATAAGGATCCATGGCATACAAAAGAACGCCGATGACATGCCCTTTGCGCTGAATCTGTTCGGCCTGAATGCGCAGAGCTTCTCCCGAGGCAACCCGGATCTGTTCCCGGATAATGTTTACCCCAGTCAGAAGCCCTGTGGCGCTGTGCGAAGCCTGAATGGATCCATCCACTTCGGCAAGGTAGGCTTCTCCATTCACCACTTGGAAAATGACAGAAGCAAAGCCGACCAAGCCAAGCTGGTTGACCAGCGCAGGAATGGAGGACTCAAGCTTTCCACGCAGCGAAGACTTCAAAGAAGGAGCAGGGCATTCCACCAAATGCTTGGAAAACCGGCGCTGCACCGAAGATTCCATTTCGGGAAGGACCAGGACCTTTCCGGAGTGGTCGCGCAAAACAGGAAATTCCACCTGATGGGCGTTGACCAAATACTTTTCAAGCACGATTTCGGCAGGAACCCCATGGCGCTCACAGGCCTTGGAAACATGGTCCCAAGCGGGCTTCAGTTCGGAGGCGTCGTTCACAACACGCGAAGCCCATCCACCGTAACCCGATACAGCCTTGACCACCTGGGGGAAGCCAACGGAGACCGCAGAGGATTCGGCCTCGGACCAACCGCGCAGGATTGGAGTCCCAGGCAGAATTCCGATTCCAGCCTTTTGGGCGATTTCTTTGGCACGGGGGAAACTGGGGGAGGAGATCAGGGTGATTCCGCGCTCCTTGAGCCGGGTCGCTAGTTCCTGGCTCTTGGCCAAAAACCCATGACCGGGATGCACGGCATCGGCGCCCACCTTGACGGCGGCTTCCACGATGGCGCCCACATCCAGATAGGCGGTAGAACCATTGCTGGAGCTGATTTCGATGGCTTCATCGGCGGCCCGGACAGCGGCGCTGCCCAAGTCGGAGGTTTCGTACACCGCAGCGGACTTTGCGCCGAGCTCCCGAATGGCTCGCACGCAGTTTGCGGCAACGAGCCCGCGGTTTGCAACCAATACTTTTTTAAACATAGACTGAATCCAAAAGTTATGAGTTATTGTTTTGAGTGATGAGTGAAATGCGATTCATACGGGTTTCCATACTCATCGCTCATCACTCAAAC
The DNA here is from genome assembly GCA_903876665.1 of uncultured Fibrobacterota bacterium. Classification (GTDB taxonomy): domain Bacteria; phylum Fibrobacterota; class Fibrobacteria; order Fibrobacterales; family Fibrobacteraceae; genus CAIRAY01. Next base: position 62,109 of record CAIRAY010000122.1, read on the forward strand.
TCTCATCACTAACATGATTCGCTGAAATGCTTACAGTGGGATATTTCCGTGCTTGCGCTTGGGGCCTTCCTGGTGCTTGCCCGACAAGGCGGCTAGGTGCATCAGGAGCAATTGGCGGGTCTGGGCGGGTTCAATCACATCGTCCACATAACCCAGAGCGGCAGCTACGCGAGGGTTCGCGAAGTTGTCGCAATAAAGCTGTTCACATTCCTGCGCTTTGGCGGTCTGGGCTTCGGCGTCGCCACCGGCTTCTTTGACCTTCTCGATGTCTTTGCGGAACACGATATTCACCGCACCCTTGGGGCCCATGACGGCGATTTCGGCACCAGGCCAGGCGAGAACCACATCGGCACCCAAATGCTTGGAGCACATGCAGATATATGCGCCACCGTAGGACTTGCGCAAAATGACCGTGGTCTTGGGAACCGTTGCTTCGGAGAATGCATAGAGGAGCTTGGCGCCATGGCGAATAATGCCCGCGTATTCTTGGTCGGTGCCAGGCAAAAAGCCGGGAACATCGACCAGCGTGACGAGAGGAATATTGAAGGCATCACAGAAACGCACAAAACGCGCGGCCTTGTCGGAGGCGTTCACATCGATGCAACCCGCGAGCTGATTGGGGTTGTTCGCGACCACGCCCACCGTGCGGCCACCCATGCGGGCCAGACCGATGATGATATTCTTGGCGTATTCATTCTGCAATTCGGTGAAAGAACCCGGATCAAAAACCGCACTGATGACTTCGGTCATTTCGTAGGGCTTGTTCGCGCTGGAAGGAACAATGTTTTCGAGCGCAACGGGCATCTCTACTTTGAGTTCAGCAGCATTGAGAACGGGTGGATTTTCCAGATTGTTGCTGGGCAAATAACCTAGAAGCTTTTTCACCCAATCCAGAGTCGATTCATCATCTTCGCCCACATGGCAAACCACGCCGGACTTGGACATGTGCACATCGGGGCCACCGAGGTCTTCCATGCTGACCAGCTCGCCGGTCACGGTCTTGATGACTTCTGGACCCGTAATGAACATCTGGGAAGTGCCACGCACCATCACCACAAAGTCGGTCATTCCTGGGCTATAAACCGCGCCACCGGCACAAGGGCCCATGATCACGGAAATCTGAGGAATCACACCCGAAGCCCGGGTATTGCGATAGAAAATATCGCCGTAACCGCACATGGAGGCAATGCCTTCTTGAACGCGGGCTCCACCCGAGTCGTTCAGGCAAACCATGGGGGCGCCATTCTGCACGGCCAAATCCATGGCTGCGGCAATCTTCTTGCCATGCATTTCACCCAAGGAACCACCGATGACGGTAAAGTCCTGGGCAGCACAATAAACCAATCTTCCATTGACGCGGCCAAAGCCCGTCACTACGCCGTCGCCGGCCTTCTTCATCTTTCCAACGCCGAAATAGTCCGCGCGGAGCTCCACAAAAGCGCCCACTTCCACAAAGGTGCCGGCATCAAAAAAGTACTCAAGGCGCTCCCAAACGGTAAGCTTGCCTTTCTTGTGTTGGCCGTCGATTTTGTCCTGACCGCCGCCTAGGCGCATTTCTGCTTTTTTGGCACGGAGCGCATCGATTCGCTCTTGATTGACGATATCTTCTGACAAAAGAACCTCCATAAAGGATCAAGGGATGGACGAAAGGTAAAAAAACTCTTGATTCGGTAAACCCTAAAAGACAGATGCAAACAATCTATCAACACAGTTACATGATTGAGCTTCCTTTCGCACATCAATCCAACGGATTCAAAGGAAAAATCAAACCGGAACAAAATAAATCAAGCATATCCCTTCAATTTGGACTAAATCCTGTACATAAGACTTTGCAAATGATCATTTGAACCCCCGAAAGATGGACAATGAAAGGCTTAGAAAATTTCTTTATCCAACACCAAATGGCTGGTTCTACCGACCCTGCGGAAAGAAATAAAATCATTGTAAGCTTTCGCTTTGCCTTGACCTATTTGCTCATCACCGCATCCACGTTTCCCTTTTGCATTCTCTTCCATCGTCCGGATATTTTGTCACTGATGGGATTTCTGTTCCTCCAAAATTTGGGGGCTCTCGTATGCATCAAGCGTTGCGACAATCTAAATGCCACCGTGGTTCTTCTTGCCGCTTCGTCCTTGATCAATGTTTTGGGAAATAGTTATTTCGCTTCCTTCAATTTATCTATCATCATCTTCATTTGGCCGGTCATCATTTCGGTATTCGTAAATTTTGTTCTTGGCCGAAAGGCCACATTAATATTCCTCGGCCTTTTTTCCCTTTCCGTCATTGCCATTTCCATTATAAGAATTTCGGTCCCATATCCGTTCAATCCAATCGATGATATGCGGATCAATTATTCAGCCGGATTCATGATCGTAATGGCATCAGCATTTCTCTATTACTTTTTATCCTTGCACGATCACTCCCGCAACGAAGCCCTCTCTTCCCAGATTTCCGCCATCGAAAGCAGGAACAACACCCTTCACATCGTAGCCCATGACCTGAGAAACGTGACGACCTCCAATCAGGGGTGCATTACGCTATTGCAAATAGCGATCAAGGAAGGGAATGCCAAGGATATCCAAACATTCATTACGCTCCTGGCAAACGGCACCAGCGCATCCAATTCCATTGTCAATGACTTGCTCAATTCCGCATCCATGAAATCAGAAATGGACAACCTGGAAATTGAGGCCACAGACCTTTCCATGTTGATTCAAACACTGGTAAACCAATACCACCCCGTCGCAGCCAATAAAAATATCGCCATTCAATTCCATCCCGGAAACACCTCCATTTATGCCGAAGTCGATGCCAGTAAAGTGGAACGGGCATTTGGAAACCTGATCACCAATGCCATTAAATTTTCCCATCCGGGCGGAACTTTGAAAATTGAATTAGAGGCGACAAAAGAAGTCGTTACCGCAAAATTTAAGGACAACGGCATCGGCATTCCAGAGCATTTGAAAAGCTCCATCTTCACCAAACACACCAAGGCCGGCCGCAGGGGCACCCAAGGGGAATATTCAACGGGTCTCGGAATGTATATCGTAAAAAACTTCCTGGATCTCCATCAGGCAACCATCACGGTAAACAGCCCAGAATGCCATGGAACGGAGTTTGTGATTACAATCCCCAGGACCTTCCAAAAAGCAACAGCCAAAAGAACCCTCATGGACCGGCTCATTCCCACAGGGCAAATACAATAAAACCGGTGTCTGGACATACTTGTCCCGAGAATCATTTTTGGATCGTGCCTATTGATTCGGTGGGGGAATAGATTGGGAAAAGTGTCCAACCTTTCTCCATGGAGTCTCCATGAAATCGCCTTTCAAGTTTCTTTCCCATCGAATTCTTGTGGCCCTAACGATTTGTGCTTTTGCCTTTCAATATTCCCCGGCCCAGAATTATGTGGTAGGATACCTGCCGACCTGGAACAACTTTCCAGGAAACATCCAAAATGTAAATCTTGACATTGTAACTCATTTGGACTTGGCCTTTGTAAACCCCAATATCAATGGGGACATCGGCATGCCCGCAGGCCTGAATACGGTGGTGAATGCCGCCCATGCAAAAAATGTAAAAGTCCTCGTCTCGCTTGGGGGAGCGGGTCCAGATGTCAATGTCTATAAGACCATCATGGGAAATGCCACGCGGATGAATCAATTGGTGCAGAGTCTATCGCAAGCAGTCACAGCCAATAATTTGGATGGTGTGGATGTGGACCTTGAAGGGGATATCCTGGATGGAAACACCGTGACGGCTACGCAGTATGAAGCCTTTGTGGTGGCGCTGGGGACTGAGCTGCATGGAAAGAACAAGCTCTTGACGGCTGCCTTGGGAAATTGGTTCGCAAACCAAGTTACCGCCACGGCAGCAAGCCAGTTTGATTTTATCGGGATTATGGCCTACGATGCCACAGGCTCCTGGTCGGGGCCCGGCCAACATTCCTCTTTTGACTATATGGTGAGCGCGTTGGAATTGTGGAAAAACAAGGGAGTTCCCTCCTCAAAACTCGTAGTGGGAGTGCCGTTCTACGGGTATGGCTGGGGAAGTTACCAAGGCAGTTATTCCTATGCGGAATTGGTGCGAAACAATCCTGGAGCCGAGAATCAAGATCAGATTGGGTCAGGAGCCAATGTGATCTATTACAATGGCCTTGCGACCATTCGCAAAAAAGCCGAGTATCTTCACTCCAACACCGCGGGGATCATGATATGGGAACTCACTCAGGATGCCTCCGGACCCTTATCCCTGCTGGGTGAAATTGGTCAGGTATACATAAAGGAAACCCTTGCCCCCTACTTAGGGGCTCCGGTTTCAATTCCCGGCCTAGTGCAAGCCGAAAACTATGACAAAGGTGGCGAAGGAGTCAGTTACCATGATGTTGATGGGGCCAATACTCTGGGAGCCTATCGCAGTGATGGAGTTGATTTGGAAACGTGCACCGATACAGGGGCAGGCTATAATGTTGGGGCTATCCAAGCCGGGGAATGGCTGGCCTATTCTATTCAAGTCACCCAGAGTGGAACATACAACATGGAGATGCGCGTGGCAGCCCTGGTCCCTGGGCTTTCCTTCCATATTGAGATCGATGATGTCGATGTAACGGGCTTGCTTCAGGTTCCCAATACAGGAGATTGGCAAACCTGGAAATCGGTGAAAGCCAATAATGTCACATTGAAAGTTGGCCTTGCCCGCATGAAGGTCGTAATGGATTCGGGCACATTCAACCTCAACCACATAAACATTAGCACATCTAGCCCCACCAAGGCGCCTGGCAGTCCTAGAGTTCATCGCCTTCATGGAACAACCCAGCTCTATGACCTAAAAGGCAGAGCCCCTTAGCAGAGAATATCTGATGCTTTTTCCTTCCTCATTTCCAATCCAGGGCAAACGCATATAAATGACATTTTATCAACTGCGCTGCCTTTTCAGGGTTTTGTCACCCTCGCGCAGGGGAGGGTCTAGGGAAACAGGTTGTCTTTTGCCCTGTCCTCATTCCCAATCCCACTTGACACCCCCCAATGAATGTGTTAGATTATTTCCCATGAATAACGCAAATCTCACTTTTCGTCGTTGGTGGTGGCCTCTTTAATCAAAGGGCCTGCGAAGCTGTTGCGTCAAAGTGATTGACAAGAATACCGCGGGTCCCATGGATCTGCGGTTTTTTCTTTTATGGAGTATTGACTATGTTGCTTGAATCCTTCCCCAATCTGGAGTCTTTCCGGGAGTTTGCCAAACAGGCGAATGTCATCCCGGTGGCCGCCAAAGTACTTGCTGACACCGAAACTCCGGTTTCTGTGCTGGCCCGGTTTCAGAATAGTTCCGAGTCCATGTTTTTGTTTGAATCGGTTGAGGGTGGCGAACGGTGGGGTCGTTACAGCTTTATGGGTACCCAGGCCAAAGTGCGCGTAACCGTTTTCCGCGAAGAGGTGGTGGTTCGTCAAGGCATCCAGGAAAGACGCATTCCCCATCATGGAAAACCCATGGATGTGTTGCGTACCATCATGGCACCCTACAAACTGGCATCCATTCCCGGTCTCCCCAAATTCTGCGGAGGTCTGGTGGGCTATTTCGCCTATGAGATGGTGCACTTTTTTGAGCCCCGGGTGAAGAACAAGCTCCCGGGCGAAAAACCCCTGGCAGACCTGATGATCCCCGAGGCTCTGCTCGTTTTTGACAATGTGCAGAACACTTTGACCGTGATGGCCCTTGCCTTCTTGAATCCAGGGGACAACCCCGACCACGCCTACGAAGCGGCTCGCGCAAAGCGTGACTTTTTGCTGAAAATTTTAGAAACTCCTGCGCCACCATTGGTAACGCCTCCCTCCAAGCGCGATCTGGAACCCAAGCCCATCATCACCGAGCAGGCCTTCCGCGACAAGGTTCTCAAGGTCAAGGAACATATCGCCTGCGGCAACATCATTCAATGTGTCATTTCCCAGTCCTTTGTGTGTGAAGTCCCCGAAGACCGCCTGGGATTGTACCGCACCCAGCGCCACCTGAATCCTTCGCCCTATATGTACCTTCTGCGCATGGGAGGCATCGAGCTCATTGGCTCAAGCCCCGAAACCATGATTCGCCTGGAACATAAAAAGGCCACCTTGCGCCCCATCGCCGGAACCCGTCCGCGTGGAAAAACACCCCAAGAAGACCTCGCCCTTGCTGATGAATTACTCAAGGACGAAAAGGAACGCGCGGAACATTTGATGCTCGTCGATTTGGGCCGCAACGAGCTCGGGCGCGTGGCCCTTCCGGGCACTGTCCAAGTCACGGACCTCATGATCATCGAGCGGTACTCCCATGTAATGCATTTGGTCTCCAACATCGTCGCCGATCTCGAAGACGGGCATGACGCGTTTGACCTACTGCCATCAGCCTTCCCAGCCGGCACGCTTTCCGGAGCCCCCAAAGTCCGCGCCATGGAAATCATCGCCGAACTCGAAGAAACGCCACGTGGTGCCTACGGTGGAGCCGTCGGCTACATCTCCTTCGATGGCAGTATGGATTTTGCCATCTGCATTCGCACGGCAATCCTGGAAGATGGCCGCCTCACCCTGCGTGCGGGCGCAGGAATCGTCGCCGATTCCGACCCCGAAACCGAGCGGGCCGAAACCGTCAGCAAAGCCAAGTCCGTGGCACGCGCTCTACAAATTCTGAAATCCGTTGCCCGGCAGGAGACCTAATCATGATTCTGATGATCGACAATTACGACTCGTTTACATACAACATTGTGCAATACCTACGTGAAATGTCCGCAGATCTTAAGGTTGTCCGTAACGACGCCCTGACCGTTGCGGAAGTGGAAGTATTGAACCCAGCCGCCATCATCATCTCTCCGGGGCCCGGCAATCCCGACGAGGCCGGAATCTCCTTGGAGCTTGTGCGGCGCTTTTCTGGAAAAATCCCAATTCTGGGGGTTTGCCTGGGCCACCAAACCATTGGGCAGGCTTTCGGCGGAAAAATCATCCGCGCCAAGCGGCTCATGCACGGCAAGGTCTCAGAATTGACCGCCGACGGCAAAGGCGTTTTCACCGGAATCGAACGCCCCTTTAAGGCCATGCGCTACCACTCCCTGGCCATCGAAAAGGAATCTCTGCCTGCGGATCTCTACATCACCGCCACCAGCGAAGATGGAGAGATCATGGGTGTCCGCCACAAAACCCACATGACAGAAGGCATCCAATTCCACCCCGAATCCATCATGACACCCTTAGGAAAAAAGATGCTGAGGAACTTTTTGAATAGCGTGGGAGGATGAGGGATGAATGAAGAATTGAGAATTGAAAGTTGAAAATTGAAAGGCTTTAAACCCCTCCCCCCGTTCCCCTGGACCCCCTTTATGGACTACAAAACTCTTCTTTCTAAACTGATCAAGCGAATTGACCTTTCTGAATCCGAGTCGTCGGATGCGGTGGATCAAATTCTTAGCGGACTCTGGACCGAAGGCCAGATTGGCGCATTTTTGGGGGCGCTTGCCTGCAAGGGCGAGGTCGTTGATGAAGTAGCAGGGGCGGCGCGAGCCATGCGGCGCAAGGCTATCCGGGTGCAGGCACTCGGACAAGTGGTCATGGACACTTGCGGAACGGGTGGCGATGGCTCCAATACATTCAACATTTCCACCACCACGGCCTTTGTGGTCGCCGGGGCGGGCGTGGCTGTGGCCAAACATGGCAACCGAAGCATTTCGTCCCTGTGTGGCAGCGCCGATGTGCTGGAATACCTGGGCATGAATTTGAGCGTGGCCCCCGAGGTGATGGAGCAGGCCCTCAATGAAATCGGAATCTGCTTTATGTTTGCCCCGAATTTTCACGGAGCCATGAAACACGCCATGCCGGTGCGCAAGGCCCTCGGCGTCCGCACCATATTTAACATGCTCGGGCCCCTCACCAACCCTGCAGCGGCCAGTTGCCAGCTACTAGGGGTATTCAAGCCCGAGTTGACGGAAATGTTTGCGGCAGTGCTGGGCAAGCTCGGAACCAAACGCGCACTGGTGGTCCACGGCCATGACGGCCTGGATGAAATCAGCCTCTGCGCCGCAACCCGGGTCTCCGAACTCCGCGACGGGGTGGTGAAAACTTACGACATCACTCCTGAAACCTGGTTCCACGATTTTGCCGACCCCCAGGACCTAGCGGGAGGCGATGCAAAAGTCAACGCCGAAATCATGATCCAGGTGCTGACTGGCGCCCTAGGCTCCTGCCGCAACGTGGTCCTGCTGAACGCCGGAGCCGCACTGGTCGCCGCAGGCAAAGCAAACGACATTGCCAGTGGGATTAAGCTGGCACAACAATCCATCGACACCGGAGCCGCCAAAGAAAAACTGGATGCCCTGATTAAATACACGAGAGAGAATTAGTAGGATCTCAGCACGAAAGGCTAGAGGAGAGTGGAAAATGGAAAATGGAAAGTGAACAGCCAGATTCTCTGCGCGACACCCTAGTGGAAAACGGAAAATTGCGGGCGAATTTCCCTGAAAGAGAATACATTTCGCAATTTTCCACTTAATAGTGAC